>JARGOD010000050.1 GCA_029210205.1 Verrucomicrobiales bacterium
GGCAATTCGGCTTTTTCGAGGCGATGCTTTACCAGTCGCATCCAGACCTCGACCTGCGAATTCGCAACTTCGCGTGGTCTGCTGATGAGGTCGATCTGCAGCCTCGCCCTGATAATTTTGCAACGGTCGTTCAGCACCTGAGCCGTGAAGAAGCGGATGTCATCTTTGCCGCCTTCGGCTACAACGAGTCTTTTGCAGGGCAGGAAGCGATTCCGGCCTTTCGGGAACGACTTGCTGCCTATCTCTCGGAAATGAAGCGCTCGCTTTTCAACGGGGAAACGGGACCTCGGATCGTGCTCATTTCACCAATCGCGAACGAGGACATAGCCTCTGTCCCCGGCGCGACGATGAACAATGAGCGTCTTGCGCTCTATACCGAATCGATGCGGGAAGTCGCCGCCGAAATGGAGGTCGGATTTGCTGATGTCTTTGCTGCGACCCGCACTGCTTTCGACGATCCGGGCAGCGATCTCACGATCAACGGGGCTCATTTGACAAAGCAGGGCTACGAAGTTTTCGCGAGCCAGTTGTTCAGCGAGAGCTTTGATACATCTCCGCCGCAGGTAAACGAGGAGCTTCGCGAAATCGTTGTGGACAAGAACCGCCAGTATCAGCGCCGTTACCGTCCAGTGAATTCCTTCTACTACACGGGTGGGCGGAAAAAAGACTACGGCTACCTCGATTTCCTTCCTGCGATGCGGAATTTTGAACTCATGACCGCGAATCGCGAGGCTGCGATCCATGCTCTTGCGAAAGATCCTGCGGCAGAAGTAACGGTCGACGATTCCAAGATTCCAGAACTCGATTCCGTTGTCGAAGCGCGTGGTGCGAATGAGTGGATGTCTCCGGCCGATGAGTTGGCTGCGTTTGAAATCGACCCCCGCTTTGAAGTGAACGCCTTTGCGACCGAGGAGGAGTTCCCCGAGATCGCCTGTCCCGTCGCAATGAAATGGGATGGTCGCGGGCGGCTCTGGGTAAGCACTTCACGGACCTACCCACACGTCTATCCTGGCGATGAGCCTGCGGATACCATTGTGATACTGGAGGACACCGATAAGGACGGGAAGGCTGATAAATGCACGACCTTTGCCGAAGGCCTCCACATTCCGTTGTCCTTCGTTCTCACTGAAAACGGGTGCTACGTTTCGGACCAGCCGCATTTGCTCTTGCTGGAGGATCTTGATGGGGATGACAAAGCGGACCGTCGCACGCAGGTTCTAACAGGATTTGGAACCGAGGATAGTCATCACTCATTGCATGACTTCGTCTGGACTCCTGATGGTGACCTTGTTTTTCGAGAATCAATTTTCCACAACTCGCAGGTCGAGACTGCTTATGGTCCGGTCCGCGCGAAGAACTCTGCCTGGTTTCGCTACACACCCCGCACCCAGCGACTCATTTCATTTGGCAGTTACCCGAACACGAATCCCTGGGGCGTGACATTCGACGACTGGGGGAACCACATTGCGAGCCATCCTATTTTCGCGTCAGCATTTCATGCCCTGAATCCTCCCTATCCGGAGCAGCAACCCAAAGCGGCAGGGATTCCTGCTTACTCAGGCGTCTGTGGTCATGAGTTCGTTGACTTCGCGATGTGGCCCGAAGAGATGCAGGGCGGCATGGTCAAGGTCCGCTACAAGCCGACGAACCGTGTCGAGTTTCACAAGTGGGTCAGGAAAGGAGATCACTACACGGAGGAGTATGTGAGTGATCTGATTTTCTCCAGTAATCTCAGTTTTATCCCTGTCGACCTGCGCTTTGGGCCCCGTGGTGCCATGTATATCTGCGACTGGTACAATCCGGTGAAGGGTCACGCTCAGTATTCCCTTCGTGATCCGAGGCGGGATCGTGAGTCAGGTCGTATTTGGCGGATCGTTCCGAAAGGAACTGAATTGCAAGATCCACCAATGATTGCTGAGGCTCCCATTACGACGCTGCTCGATAACCTCAAGCGCTCTGAATACCGCTATCGCTACTGGAGTAAACGTGAGCTGCAGTTCAGAGATCCTGAAGCAGTCGTGAGCTCTCTGGATGAGTGGGTCGCAGGTCTCGACACTTCGGCTGAGCGCTTCGATCATCATCGCCTTGAAGCTCTCTGGGCCTATCGTCGAGCCGGGGCCTACCCAGCCGAAATTGTCTCTTCTCTTTTAGAGTCGCCGATAGCTGACGCTCGTGCCGCAGCAACAAAACAACTTCGCTATGGGCAGGAAGCGTTCTCTGACGGTGGCCTCGGCTTACTTGCGAAAGCTGCCTCCGACGAGGATGGCATCGTTAAAATGGAAGCTGTGATCGCGGCTACCTATCTCGGATCGAAAGAGGCGCTCCAGGCAGTGGCTCCTGTGTATGAGGGCTCGAATGACGCTCATTTGAAGTTTGCGGCGCATACCGCTCTCATCTCGGAAGCTTTAGTCGATCATTGGAAGGATGACGAAGCCTTTGCTAAGGCATTCCCCTCCATTCCTGCATCATACCAGAACTGGGGGAAACACGAGAAGTTGGCTTCTTCACTGAGTCGAAGAACGGCTCAGGACTCGGGGTTTGATAGCCAGAAAGACCTTTTCACGATCGAAATCAATTGTGTGCCTGAGCGGATGATGTTTGACGTGACCTCATTCACCGTGAAAGCGGGACAGCCTGTGAAGTTGGTGCTGCTTAATCCTGACGCAACTCAGCATAATCTTGTGATTGTGGAACCGGGGGCTGCTGAGGAAATAGGAATGGCTGGAAACGAGATGGCCAAAGATCCGAAAGGACTTTCGAAGGGGTTTATACCAAAGAGTAAGAAAATTCTCCATCACACGAAGCTTCTCGAACCTGATACAGCCGAAGTGCTTCGCTTCAAAGCTCCAAAGAAGCCGGGCGTTTACCCATACCTATGCACTTTTCCCGGACATTGGATCATCATGAAAGGGGAAATGACGGTGGAGTAGGCTCTCGGTGCAATGCAGTAGCTATTCTTGTTCCCGGAGTGAAAGGCCCCGCGAAGGCCTGAAGGCGCCTGCTCCAGCAGTCATGAAATTCCCGTAATCTCCACTGATTGCGGAATTTCGAAAACCACGCTGGCGGCTTTATCTTTCGTGAGTTTGAAAGCGACGTTCACACTCATTGCTCTTTTATCGTTAGTTTCTTCTGCGGCTCTCGCGCAGGCGTTCAACGATTTCGGCTCAGAGACCGGATTGCCAATTATTGAAGAAGCTGCTCGCAGATCTCAGTATCCCTGAGTCTTCTCAAGTCCTCGTTTTTTCTCAGACAAGTCTTCAGAAAGATCTCATTGGGCCGGATAACCCGCGAGCCATGTAATTTAATGAGGACATTCACCTAGCCTGGATGCCCGGAGGAAAGGTCGAGGTCATCTCATTCGATCCCGAAACCGGGGGCAGGTTTTTCATCGAAGTTCCACCGAAAGAGCCGGAAGGCAGTTTCCCGCCCTCCGGCTCAGACTATGGCAAAGAAATTTAGCGCGTCGTCTTTAAGAAACCGCGACGCTCCTACGAATCAAATTGTCGAGGATCGCGACGCGATCGAAATTGAGAGCAAATTCACGGGCGCGTTGTGAGAGTTCGAGACGCTCTTCCTCGGTCATGAAGAATGCCTTATTCAGACACTCCCGGAGCTCACTCACATTGCCGGCACCATGCTCGAGGCAGTGACCACCGGTCGCTTCCGGAATGCCGCCGGTTCTCGTGGTGATTACAGGTCCGGGACCGCCTGCAAGCATCTTCTCAGCAACAGCGATACCGAAGGTTTCGATAAACTCCGGCTTCGGTTTGCTGGGAAGACAATAGGCGAAGGAGCAATGCATGAGCACACCCTTTTCCTCATCGCTGACATCATCGAGGACTCGAATGTTGGAATCGGTTGCTGACATTCTCTGGATCTCTTCCTTCATCGGACCGTTTCCGCAAATGATGAGCTTTTTCTGCCCGTAAAGCTCGCTGGATTTGTAAGCTTCAATGAGATCATCAACCCCCTTGGCGGGAGCGATCCTCGAAAGAAACATAACGTAGCCATCTTGCTCAAGTTCGCGGGCTTCCATGATTTCACTTATACGAGTGGTGTCATCGGCAATCGATGTGTAGGCGCTCGTGTCGATCGCCGGGAAACTGATCTCCACACGTTCTCTGAGACGGTCTGCAAAATCGGTTCCCATTTCCGCGTCGACCTTGTGGCCGGCATCGACGATCATGTCTTTGGTAAACTGGCTGACCGCAACCGGGAGGTCATGGTGTAGATAGTTGGAAAGAACCATTTGGGCGGCTCCGGTTTGGCCTGCGGCGAGAGCATTCGTGACCACATTGGTTATGTCTGAGCCGACTGCCTCACCCACGGTGAGGACGTTTGGTTGCTTCTTAAGACCTCGAAAACTGTCAATCGCGTTGATCACCATCTGGCCGTGGGGTACGAGGTAAAGATCCATGATCATCGTTTTTCCCGGTAGTTTGTGGAGGAGGTCGACGAGCTGTCCACTGATTGCGTATCCTAGACGGCCATCGAGAACTTTGTAGTCGCCAATCGGCTCCGGACGATCGACTTCAATGCCCTCGGAGTAGACGGAAATGGTATCGAGCGGCTTAAGCGGAAGTCCGCTGTTCTGAAGGGTCTCGATCGGGTAACTTACGATGTGTACGGACTTGAATCCGCGCGCGATTGCCGCTTCGGCAAGGTTTCGAGCTTCGGTCGAGTGCCCGCAGATAATTGGGTCTGCGCGAACAACGAGGATGAGGTTGTTCACTTCCTGATCGGATGAAATCTGGCCAGTGTATGAGTCGATGGTTGGGTCGCTGGAGTTGAGCATGAAGTCAATTGGTGGGAGTTTCAGATCGCCACCAATCGAACGCACTTTGCGTGCCAACTTAGATTTCTTTAAGAAAAGTAAATCATTTCTGACGTAGCAAATCCGTTACATAACAAAGGATGGAGGTCGCGTTTCATTTGCCCAATCTGACGGCTCAGAACCCATTTCCAAGACAAGCGAAGCTTCGGCGGAAAACTCCGAGAGCTTGAGATAGCAGCGATCGAGAGGCTTACCGTTGAGCCACGCTTTCTGCACGTAATAATGGTCCGGTGCCTGATTGAGCGCCGTTACGGTGAAGTCACCGCCGTGTAGTTTGAGTGAAGCTTTTTCAAAAATCGGGCTGCCGATGAGCATGATCGGAAGACCTGTCACGGGGAAGATCCCGATGGCACTCCAAACATACCAGGAGGAAAGCCCGCCTGAATCATCGTTTCCGGGAAGACCGCCTTTCCCGGTCGTGAATTGATATCTCATCACCTTGCGCACCACTTCTGCAGTCCGGTCATGCCTTCCCGCAAAGAGGTAGGCGTAAGGGGACTCCATGTCGGGTTCATTGTTGAGGCCCTCAAAATGGTGAACGACTTGGTCGGGTTCGGGATCTTTGAAGCCGAAAAACAGATCCAGCAACTCGACAAACCGTTTCTCACCACCCGCGAGTTTGATGCGGCCAACCATATCGTGAATGAAACGGAAAGAATAGTTCCAGTATTCGCCTTCGTAGTAGTCGGAGTCTTCGCTGAGAAGACCTGTCTCGGGGTCAAAAGCATTCACCCAATAGTGTGAGAGGGGGATACTTTTGTCGTAGATCACCTGATCACCTGTGCGCTTCGCCATTTGGGAAATACACCAGTTTGCAAAGGCAAGATCGAGGGTATGCGAGAGTGGCTCCACAACATGATTTCGGGCGAACTCAGCGAATTTGCCGCCGCGACCTTTTCCACTCAAACTTGTTCTCCAAAGGAGCATCAGGACCTCGTCCCAGTTTGCTTCGACTCCCCGCATTTGTGCGTCGGTTAGAATCATATGGCACAAACCCGTCGCCTGCTTCGCAAACCGCTCCGGTGCGTTATCCATCAAGTAACTGATCGGGAAAGAGCCTTCGCGTCGAGCAACGCCGACAAGGAATTTTACAAAATCGGCTCCAAGCTGGGGCCAGAAAGTCATCAGCAGTGGAAGCTGCGTTTTGTAAAGATCCCAGAGAGTGGAAAGATCAAAAAAGAAGGGGCCCGGTTCCGGAGAGAAGGGGCTTTCATCCATGAAGTCGCCCGGCTTGATCGTTGAATGGTAAAAGGCAGAATAGAAAATTTCTTTGGCTTCCTCGTCACCACCTTCAACTTCGATGCGGGAAAGAATCGATTCCCAGATCTCATCGATTTCACCTTGAACCTCGCCGAAGGGAAGTGACTCCCGCATCCGAATTGCTTCGCCGGGTCGCTCCGCGGTGTGGAGGGAGAAACCAATCCGAATCTCGACCGTGCTTCCCGGCTCGGCCGCTTCGAACCAGATTCCGTAGGAGCCTTTTGATTCACGCGTTTCCTTGAGAGGTTTGAATTCACCCTCAGAGGAAACCATTTCACCGTTCTCCCAGAATCCTGAGTTCTTGACTGGTGTCGTGACTTTGGCGTGGAAGTAGAAGGGAATTCCTTCGATGGTGACACAGCCTTCGCAGGTAGTGGAATCGATGAATCGCGCCCGGGATTTCTCCGGGTAGGTTTTCATGCCTTCAATGAGGAGGCCGCCTGAAGTGAAGTCGATCACGACTTTACCGGTCACTTCAGGGGGGAAGCTGTAGCGATGAAGAGCCGTCCTCTTCGTGCACGTCACTTCAAAGTCGACTCCAGATTCAGCGAATCTGCCAGTGTAGAGCCCGGGTCTCGAAGTTTCATTCTCAAGGAGATAACGGGAACCGACCCCCTCAAGCCCCGCCCCGGTTAGAGGTGTCGTCAGAAAGTAGTTGTAGTACATTCGGATTCTGCCAGTCCCTGATTGCTGAAAATGGGCAATTCCGAGGGCGGTATGATCGTCGAAGAGGGTTTCGGGCTCATCCCCGGAAAGTGAAACCGCGTAACGCCCATATCCGGTAACATAAGCACCGGAGTAGGCGCAGACGGAAATCATTCCGAATGGCATAGTCACGCCGGGATGGGTATTCCCGATCGGCGGTTTGGCGCACCACCATTTTGCCGCAAGCTCGTCGGGTTCTGGAAGCCGGGCGGGCTCGCATCCGAGGAATGGATCGACCCAGTCAGTCAGTCGTTTTTTCTCAAAGGGATTTGGCATGCGGTGAGAGGTGGGGACTCATCAATTCAGCAAAATGAAGGCCAACACGGCGAAGAATCGTGACCGCTGGTTGATGATCAGGCAGTCCTGCGGGTTCAAAGCAGTTACTCAGCCTCTTCTGCTCTGGCGAGAAATGACTCCCACTCATCAGGTTTCATCTGCACGAGATGTTCTTCGCCGGGAAACTGCCCTTTTGACACATCAAGCGCATACTCTTTGAATGCTGAAACGCGCTCTTCTTGAAGCCTTGCATATTCTGCCCGAAAATTGCGGTAGGCCTTCGCATGCCGGGGAAGTCGCTCATCGTAGTCTCCGAGGATGTCATCAGAAAAAAGGAACTGCGTATCACATCCAGTGCCACTTCCAAGTGACATGAGCAGCATGGTCGTCTTCGACGCGAGGTAGCCTGCCAACTGATGAGGAACCACTTCAAGCTCTGCAGCATACGCCCCCGCACTCTCCAGTTCCTTCATGCGGCCATACAGTTCGCCTGCTTCTTCGGCTGTTTTCCCGATTGCCCGATAGCCTGTCCAGGTAACGTGACGAGGGACAAGTCCGAGGTGGCCAACAACAGGTATGCCCTCCCGTGCCATTCCCTCGATGATGTGTGGACTAGCAGAGCAATAGACCGAACTTGCACCTGCTTCGAGGGCCTGAAATCCGATGCGAATCGCCTCTTCACGACTCGCCAACCCGTGTGGAGTCGCTCCCGATAGAAAGCTGGTTGGGGCGGCTTCAACGAGAAGAGGGAGGCGGGCCTGTGCTTCGGGGGAATCGTAGCTACAACTGAGAAGGTCGAGCCCGGCCTCTTCAGCGGCCGCGGCTTCGTCAGGCGACTTCACATGAATGTGGGTAAGGACTCGCTTTCCTTTCAGCTCTTGCAGATCGTAAACGGTGTATTTTTTTCGGGGGCGAAGCATACTGCCCGCCAGTCAACAGGGTTGAGTAAAGGAGTCAACCCTGTTTGGTTTGAAAACCGCTCGGAAAAGCGGGACGAAGCGACGGGGAAACAAAAAAGGCGACTGTTACCAGTCGCCTTTAAAGTCGTTTGGAACTGAATTGTTCCTTACGTTTTAAACGTCCACTTCGCCTTCGGCTCCGCGATACTTAACGTTTTCTTTGTGAGACTCGTGCCCGATCTCGACATCGCCTTCGGCTCCGCGATACTGAACATGCTCAGTGTGCTTGCCTTCTTTCATCTGCTTAGTGGAATCGGACTGATCTGTTTCATTTCCACGATATTTGATTTTGTCGTCGCTCATAATATTGGTTGGTTTTTGGTTTTTGGTTTTCGTTTAGTTGGGTTGTCGTTGAATTAGAGTTGGACTTCGCCGGTCGCTCCGCGATAGGCCACAGTTTCTTTGTGGTTTTTGTGACCGACTTGGACTTCGCCCTTAGCACCGCGATACTCAACGAGCTTGGTTTGCTGCTTCTGCTGAAGCTGTGGGGTGCGTGCATCCTGTTCGAAACTAGCGCCGCGGTAGGTGATTTTTTCGTTCTTCATGGTCTTTATCTTTCTTTGGTTGGTTAATTGATGAGTGCGGTTTTCACTCTTGTCCCTTTGTATTGCATTCGCTGTGCCAAGTTTTTCAATGGGTGGCTCAACTGCCTGAGGGTGAACGAGATAAAAATTACGATTTTTTTGCCCCCGTGAATTCAGGCGCAACTTTGGATAATCACCAACCACGGGGTGATAAGTTCCTTACCGGATGTCTTTTCGAGATTTGGGAGCGAGAGATCCTTTCCATTGACCTCGCCTTTCCGCTTCCGTAGCTTCCTTCCATGTCGCCGCTCAAAGCCTTTTTTGTTTCTTCTCTAATCTCTCTTGCTGCTTTCTGTGACGCCGCAGAGAAACCAAACATTCTCGTTATCCTGACCGATGATCATCGTTATGATGCGATGGGATTCCTCGGCCATCCTTTTCTAGAGACGCCGGCTCTGGATCGCATCGCAGAGGAGGGTGTATATTTTAAAAATGCGGTGGTGACGACTTCACTCTGTTCTCCGAGTCGTGCTTCGATCCTGACAGGGCTATATGCGCACAACCATCGCGTCGTCGATAATTACAATCCAATTCCGGAGGGACTTATCTATTTCCCCTCGTATCTTCAGGAGGCTGGTTATGAAACTTCCTTTGTTGGAAAATGGCACATGGGAGGTGAGATCGATTACCCGCAGCCAGGTTTCGATCATTGGGTGGCATTCAAAGGGCAGGGGGTCTATTTCGGTGATCCTGCGGAAGCAAAGGTAAAGGGACGCTATGTGCCTCAGGTGAACCGAGATGGTTTCAATGTCAACGGGACCCGTATTCCTCAGGAGGGATATATCACCGATGTACTCACCGATTTTGCGGAAGAATGGCTCGACGGTCGGGCTGGCGACAAGCCATGGATGATGTATCTCTCGCACAAAGCGGTTCATGCTGACTTTCTTCCCGCCAACCGTCACGCCTACGCATATGAAGATGAGTATTTTGAGCTGCCTAAAACCTGGAAGGATATGCCCGAGGCCTTTCGTGATGTCCCGATGTGGGTGCAGAATCAGCACAACAGCCGACATGGTTCGGAATTTGCCTATTACACCGATCTTGACTTGGGAACTTATTACAAGCGCTACTGTGAGACGGTCAAGGCGGTAGATGAAAGCACCGGGAGAATGCTAAAGATTCTCGAAGACCGCGGCGAACTCGACAACACGGTAATTCTCTACCTCGGAGACAATGGGTTTCTCTTTGGAGAGAAAGGGCTCATTGACAAGCGCAATGCCTATGATGCATCGGTCAGGATACCGATGTTGATGAGGTATCCGAAAGAGGTCGAGGGCGGTCAGGTTCTCAATGAAGTTGTCGCCAATATTGATGTTGCCCCGACGATGCTGGATTTTGCCGGAGTTGTCGTTCCTGAACACATGGACGGACTCAGTATGAAGCCACTCGTCACCGGCTCTTCGAGCGAGTGGCGGGATTACCTTTTATATGAATACTACTGGGAGAGAAATTACCCGCACACACCGACGACACATGCCGTGCTGGGAGAGCGCTTCAAATACATTCGCTATCATGGAATCTGGGATGTCGATGAACTTTTTGATCTTGAAAAGGATCCTGAGGAGCGAATTAATCTCATCAATGATCCTGCTTACAACGATAAAATATCAGAGCTGAATACTCGGCTCTTTGAACTTATTGAGGAAACCGATGGCAACGAAATGCCGCTTCTCCCGGATCGTGGAACCAAGTTTCTTCATCGGAAGGAAGGTGGGATCGAGGCGGCCCGGTTTCCTCAGTGGTTCTATCGGGAGCCTGATACTCCGGTCGAATGACTCCTTTTTCCTCTCGACCGAAACAGAATTCAGTGACTAGGTTAAAATCTTTATGATCAAGGCCCATCGATTACTCGCATTCTGTCTTCTCTCCTTCAGTTTAGTTTCGGTGAGTTGCTCTACGAATAGTCAGGAGACGGGTCCTTCTTTTCAAGGGACCCAGAGATCTCAATCGGCTGCAATGACGAGGAAGGATATGCAGAATTGGCAGGATCGTACCTTTCGGGAGTCAGCCTATTAACTCCGTGTTTCATCGGTGAGATTCCAATTATTATAAAAACTAGACGTTTTGGATGTCTTAAGCGATATTTGAAGCGCCTATGGCCCTTTCACAGCCCGAATTCGTCTACCTCTTCGTCCTTCCGTTCTTTGCCTTCGTGATTGGAGCCAGCATCGGATCTTTTCTCAACGTGGTCATCTACCGGGTTCCAAACGGACTCAGCGTTAACGAGCCGAAGCGATCGTTCTGCCCGAATTGCAAGACTCAGATTCCAGCGAGATATAATATTCCTCTGATCACCTGGCTTATGCTTCGCGGGAAGTGCAAGTGGTGTAAAGAGCCCATCGCTTTCCGCTATTTCATGGTGGAGCTGCTCACCGGGATCTGTTTCCTGGCGATCTGGCAGAATTCAATTGGAAGCGTCGGCCTCGGCGGGGTAATCGCGCTCTGGGTTCTCGCTTCGTTGTTGATCTCAGCGACTTTCATCGACTTTGATCATTTCATTATTCCTGACGGGATTACGATCGGGGGAACCATCGTTGGAATCATTGCCAGTTTCGCCTTCCCGGTTCTCCATGAAGAAGAAATCTGGTGGAAGGGAGGGCTTCAGGGGATCATTGGTGCAGCTGTTGGATTCGCTCTTCTTTACCTGGTCGTCCTCATGGGAAAGTTGGCCTTCGGAAAAATCAAACATGAGTTCGATGAGCCCGTTGAGTTCCGAATTTCCCAACCTGGCGGGGAGGATGCACCGATCATGATTCAATTGGGAGAGCACGAGTATGAATGGGGCGACGTCTTCTTTCGGAAATGGGATCAACTCATCATGGATATCAAGACACTCTCAATTAATGACGAGGTGAAAGAGTTCGACACCTTTGTCGTGACAGGGGACGGCTTTAGCTTGGATGGCGAGCGCCTCGAACTGGAGAGCGTAAAAAAAGTGTCCGGAACGATCATGAGCGCGGTTGTTCCGAGAGAAGCAATGGGATTCGGGGATGTGAAGTTTGTCGCCATGATTGGTGCTTTTCTCGGATGGGAGTGTACGTTTTTCACTCTGTTCGCAGCTTCGATCGTGGGAGCAATCGTTGGCCTCATGCAAAAGTTCGTCGTCAAAGAGGAGTGGTCTCGTCCGCTCCCTTTCGGTCCCTATCTTGCCCTTGGGGCCTTTACGTGGCTGTTTGCCGGGCCGGCTGTCTGGGTTTGGTATATAGGAGCCTTGCGCTCAGGCCTTATTGGAGAGTAGCCTCCCGGCATGTTAGTAGACGGGAAACCTTATCGAACAGTCTGGCTCGAATCTGCCGCCCGTTCCGTCGGCATTATTGACCAGCGGAAACTTCCTTTCTCGTTCGAAACTGTTGAGCTGACCTCAACAGAAGAAACAGCGTCCGCGATTTTGGAAATGTATGTTCGTGGAGCGGGGTGCATCGGCGCCGTGGCGGCTCACGGAATGTATCTCGCTTCGGAAGAGTGTCGTGAAAAGGGGTTGAGCTCGGTCGACTTTGATGAGTGTTTTCGAAAGAAAGGAAATGAGCTGTGCGCGACCCGTCCAACCGCAGTTAATCTTGAATGGGCTGTAAATAGACAGATCGAAGCTGTCAGGGAGAAGGACAGCGCCGATGAAAAGGTTCAAATCGCGCGTGACTTGGCCAGGATAATTTCGGACGAAGATGCTACCTGGTGTAAACAAATTGGCGAACACGGCCTGGACCTGATCCGAAGCCTGCTCAGTAATAAAGAGAGCGGCGATCCTGTTAATATTCTCACCCATTGTAATGCTGGATGGCTTGCGTTTGTCGATCATGGGTCTGCCACTTCGCCCATTTATGCCGCGCATGATGCAGGCATTCCGGTTCATGTCTGGGTCGATGAAACTCGCCCGCGGAATCAAGGGGCCAGGCTTACGGCGTGGGAGTTGGGGAAGCACGGAGTCCCGCACACTGTGATCCCGGACAATACGGGCGGGCACCTGATGCAGCAC
Organism: Verrucomicrobiales bacterium; assembly: GCA_029210205.1. GTDB lineage: Bacteria > Verrucomicrobiota > Verrucomicrobiia > Verrucomicrobiales > DEV007 > Arctic95D-9. The sequence continues at coordinate 12,595 of JARGOD010000050.1, forward strand.
GGGATGGTCGATCTCGTCATCACAGGAACTGACCGGACGACCCATACTGGCGACGTTGCGAATAAGATCGGGACGTATCTCAAGGCACTTGCCGCAAAAGACAATGGAATCCCTTTTTACGTGGCTCTGCCATCGTCAACGATCGACTGGGAGACCCGTGATGGCGTTGCGGGCGTGCCAATCGAGAAAAGAGGAAGCGAAGAAGTCGCCATGGTCAGCGGAGTAACCGATGAGAAGATCTACGAAGAAACTGACGTTTGGATTGTTTCGCCCGGCAGTCCTGTTGCAAACTATGCGTTCGATGTCACGCCTTCCCGTCTGGTGACAGGACTGATCACGGAGCGAGGGATTTGTGAGGCTTCAGAAAGCGCGATTCACGCGCTTTTTCCAGAGAAATAATCCGATTTTCGGCGTATCGGTCTAGGCGAACGATACGATAATTTCCATGCCCGTTAAAATCGATCCCAGCCTGCACCAAGAGAAGAAGCCGCCCTGGATTCGGGTTCGGCTTCCCAATAATCCTGTTTTTTGGGATACCAAAGGATTGATCGACGATTTAAATCTCGTCACGGTATGTGAAGAGGCTCAATGCCCGAACCGCTGGGAGTGTTGGGGACAGGGGACTGCGACGATGATGATTGCAGGTGATCGATGCACTCGCGCCTGTGGATTCTGCGCAGTCGATACACGACGTCCCATGGCACTGGAGGACGATGAACCAGATCGTGTTGCTGAAGCGGTCAAGCGAATGAAGCTCAATCATGTTGTCATCACTGCGGTAGCCCGTGATGACTTGCCCGATGGTGGAGCATGTCATTTCGCGAACACTATTTACAAGACACGAGAGGTCAATCCTGACACGGTAGTCGAGGTTTTGGTGCCCGACTTTATTGGGAAAGATGACGCCCTTTGGGTGGTCATGGAGGCGGCCCCCGAAATATTTAACCACAATATGGAGACAGTGGAAAGGCTCACCCCGGTGGCGCGATCAAAAGCTGAATACTGGCGTTCACTGGCCGTTCTCAAAAGTGCAAAGCGAATGGCAAGGGAGATGGGGAATCGTTGCGCTACAAAAAGCGGAATCATGTTGGGGCTGGGCGAGAAAGAGGAGGAGATCGTCAAGACGATGGACGATCTCCGTGATCACGACGTGACCGTTTTGACGATGGGCCAGTATCTGCGCCCATCTGAGAAGCATTTACCCGTGGTTGAATACATTGCTCCCGACGTTTTTGAGCGCTACAAAGAAATTGGATTAGAGAAGGGATTTCGTCATGTCGCTTCGGGGCCACTTGTTCGAAGCTCGTATCATGCTGCCGATTTCAAGCCGGAGCTCGACTTGGACGAGTAATTTTGAACCGAATTTTCATGAGGTCGTCCAATCAGTTGATGACGTGATGCGATTCCATTTTTGTGATCTAAGCCATGTGTTATACTCACGCTGAAAATGAAATGATTCAGAAAGACCAACACCCTGCTTTTTCCGAAGATTGATTTGTCATGAAGCCTGCCGGTTTTCTTTTTCGAACAGCTCTTCTCGGCTTGTTTACCCTTTCGCTCCTCGCCGGAGCGATTGTGACCGATTACTACCTCCGGCACGAAGTTACTCGCCAGGCGAAACGCTTCCTCGCGCAGAACGAGATTGAACTTACACCTGCGAGCGCAATTGCTGCGGCGAGAAAAGGGGAAGTGGTACTTCTCGAAAAGCTTGAGCAGGCAGGTCTTGGTCTGGGCCTTTCCGATGATGGTGGAAAGACGCCACTTCTCGCAGCGGTTCAGGAGAAGAATCTTCAGGCAGTCAATTTTCTGATCAACCGGGCTCAAGTTAAAGAGAGTATCAATGAGTTTACTGATACCGGGAGAAGAACTCCGTTGGCGGCCGCGCTAATGGATCGCGATTTCGAACTTGCTGATCGATTGATTGCCGCAGGTGCCAGCCCTGACGTTGACAAGGAGGCTGGATTGCCTTTCCTCACCCATGCCGTTCGCGAGGGAGACAATGAGATGATCGACTATCTCCTCGCGAATTCCGCGAGTGTTGAATACCGCAGTGCTGAACCCGTTGGAGCTCTCTCTGTTGCCGCCTCAAACCGCGACTTTACTGTCATGAAGCGCCTTCTTGAAGGAGGCGCTACTCCAGACGCGCGAGGCCTTTCAGGCAAGCCGCTCCTCATCGAGGCAGTCAAGGAGGATGATAGGAAACTATTCAATTTGCTTGTTGAGAATAGCGCCGACGTTCACGTGACTGTAGGAGAGACGGCTGGGCGCGAGACTTCGGCCCTTAGCTATGCCATTGACAATGGGAATCGAGGCATGCAAGCCGTCCTTCTCGGGGAAGGGGCTTCACCCAATGTTTATAGCGTGAATGGAGAGCCACTATTTCACGAAGTCGTCGAAAACGGTGATCTTGATACCGCGGCTCTTCTGCTTCGGCATAAAGCTGATCCAAATGTTTCTTCAAGCAGTGGGATGACTCCCCTCAAGTCCGCGATTCGTCAGGAGTCGCTCGATCTGGTCGATCTCCTTCTCGAGAATGGCGCGGATCCATCCTTCGCGACCGACCGGGCTGATCCACCACTCCTTGCGGCTATCGGGCTTGGAAACATTGCGGCCGTTAATCAGCTTATTATCGCCGGCGCAAAGCTTGATGCAGCATCTTTGTTGGCCGCTTCCTATGAACGCCGCGATGACCCGCTCATGAGCCTACTTCTCAATGCCGGTGCAGATCCCGAGTCGCTCGTCCCCGGGACAGAGACAAGGGTTTTTGATCTTGCGGTTCAAGACGGTGCGACCGGCGCGGTGAGGACGCTTCTCGATGCCGGAGCTAACATTGGCGATAACCTCTGGGCCGCCCTCCTCACGGGTCAGGATGATTTGATTCGCTTAATTCTCGATGCCGGGGCCGATCCGAGGCAGGCCGGCCCGGCCGGACAGGACCCTTTGAATTTCTGCTTAACAAATCAGCGATACAAAGCAGCCCGAATTCTTCTTGCCGGAGGCGCAGACCCGGATGCGCGTTTTGATTCCGACGAGACCTGGCTTTCAAAATCCATTCGGGAGGGGAATGCTCCGATCGCGAAGGCATTGGTCGAGGCGGGAGCAAGTGTGGAGGGAGTGAAAGCGCGAGATGGTCATACCTTGTTGGGATGGGCCGTTGCGCACGAAATGGCTGATGTGGTGAGGGCGCTTCTTGAAGCGGGCGCCAATCCTGACGCGGACGAGCGATATCCCGCGCGTTCGGAGTTTCGCGAAAAGTTTGAAAGTAAGACCTTCCGATATCACTTGCAGGTTGATCGGAGAATCCGTCCTATCATGATGGCTGCAGCCCACCGGAATCATGAAATAGCCCAGATCCTGATGGATGGAGGAGCGAATGGCAGAGCTTATACTCCAAAGTATCTCATGGCGGCGATTATTGGGTCGTGGTACAAGGACGCGGACATTCAGCAAATCGCTCTCCTCGGCAAAGTGCCGGAGGTCCAACCGAGAAAGGTTGTGGTCGATCTTTCATCGCAACGAGTCACCTTGTATGAGAATGGCGTTGCAACGTATTCAACCCGCTGTTCGACTGGAAAGTCCGGCTATCGAACGCCCACCGGCGATTATGTGATCAGTGACCGCAACCGTCATCACACTTCCTCTATTTACGGATCAAGCATGCCCTACTTTCAACGTTTCAGTTACAGTGCGTTCGGACTGCATCAGGGTTATGTCCCCAATTATCCGGCCTCCCATGGCTGCATTCGTCTGCCCTACGAGAGTGCCCGCTACCTGTTTGGCAAACTTCAGGTAGGCGACTACGCCGTTATACAGCCTTAATCGCATTCTTGTCGGAGAAGGCTGCGAGAGGCGGATCCCCGGCGGTTCTTTAAGCTGTCTCGTAGACATGAGCCACATTGAGTAGCTCCGCCTCACCTAGCGGTTTCCCGAGAAGTTGAAGTCCGATCGGCAACGCTTTGCCATCGATCTCGGCACTGCCGCAAGGGACTGAGATTCCGCAGATCCCCGCGAGGTTTGCTGAGATCGTGTAGATATCAGCGAGATACATTGAAAGTGGATCGCTCGCTTTCTCCCCGACTTTAAAGGCGGGAGTCGGAGAAACCGGAGAGGCAATCAGATCGACCTCTTCGAAGGCCTTCATAAAGTCCTCCCGGATCAAAGTTCGTACTTTTTGCGCCCGTAGGTAATAGGCATCGTAGTAACCGGAGCTGAGGACGTAGGTTCCAAGGATGATACGGCGCTTTACCTCTGCTCCAAGCCCCTCTTCGCGAGAGTCTTCGTAGACACCGAGGAGGTTGTCGGAGTCCGCACGGTGACCATATCGAACTCCGTCAAATCTCGCCAGGTTGGCCGATGCTTCAGCTGTTGCGATGATGTAGTAGGTAGCGACGGCATGTTCCGTGTTCGGTAGCGATACCTCAACAGGGATTGCTCCGAGGCCTTCCAATTGCTTGATTGCCTCCTCTACTTTCTCCTTCACAACAGGATCAAGCCCCTCAGCAAAATACTCTTTCGGAAGTCCGATTTTGAGCCCTTTGATATCTTGTTCCAGCGCAGCAGTATAATCCGGGACGGAATCGTCAAGACAAGTGGAGTCGCGGTCACAACTTCCGGCGATTGCCTGAAGGAGCAGTGCGGTGTCAGCGACCGTTTTGGTCATGGGGCCGCACTGATCCAGCGAAGAAGCAAAAGCGACGAGACCATATCGTGAAACTCTTCCGTAGGTGGGCTTCATCCCCACGACACCGCAGAGACTGGCGGGCTGACGAATTGAGCCCCCTGTGTCAGTGCCAAGTGAGGCAACTGCGGTATTCGCGGCGACGACTGCTGCAGAACCTCCCGAAGATCCGCCGGGAATGCGATCCAGATCATGGGGATTTCGACAAGGCTTGATCCCGGAATTCTCATTTGAAGAACCCATCGCAAACTCATCCATGTTGGTTCGCCCAAAAGGAATCGCACCGGCTTCTCGCAATTTCCGGATCACGGTGGCGTCATAAGGAGATTGATAGGTGCCCTCGAGCATCTTCGAGGCGCAGGAGCAGGGATGGCCTTCGACATTGATGAGATCTTTGATCGCGATGGGAATGCCACCAAGAGGAAGGCTTAAATCTGCTTTCGCGGCATCAGCGAGGGCGAGATCGAGGTTGTAGGAAAGATAACCTCCGATGTCACCATCCTTTTCATCAATCGCGGTGGCAATTGAACGAAGAGCCTCCTCGGGAGCGAGATCGCCGGCGGCGTAGGCGGATTTCAGTTGAGTGATAGAAAGGTCAGCAGCGTTCACGGGCGACAGAAGAGCTCAGGTTGAAATGAGAGGGGGAAGAATCGAATTACTCGACCACTTTCGGCATTTTGATCTGACCGTGGGCGGTGGCAGGAGCGTTCGCAATCGCTTTCTCCTGTCCGAGAAGATGCTCTTCGCTGGCTTTGTCTTCCCGAATCACATCGAAGAGTGCGCCGGCATGGGCGGTCGGTTCGATTCCGTCGACGTCGATCGTCTTCAGTTGTTCCACATATTTAAGGATCTGACCGACCTGCTCTTGATAGAGTTCCACTTCCTCATCGTTGAGGTGAATTCGGGCGAGGCGGGCTACGTCACTTACGTTCATGAGTTTCCAGAGAATATGGGCAACTAGAGAACCTGTCCTGAGTCTTTCCACTTTTCGTGAAACTCTTCGTATACTATCGGAGAAATTTCAGAGGGCTTTATCTCACTGCGCCCGCCCCAGAAAACATTTGTGTATTCCACAGGAATTCCGACCTCTTCGAGATGGGCATCAATCGCAGCTTTGTGTTCAAGGACGCGCGCTTTTTCGGTTCCATGGACAACGCCCATGATGTTTACACCGCCGAAACGAGGTCCGCCCTCTCGCCAGTAGGCGTGGGTCATGATCTGATGTCTACCGACTTCAGAACCAGCCTCCTGCTGCCGACCCTCAGGCACCTTCCAGTGGAAAAGTGCGTTGAACTTCGTGACACGCTTGCCTGAATCACTCGGCTTAACGTGCTCAAGGAAGGTAGAGAAACGGCCGATAGCCTTCTTATCATCAAGAACTTCCGAGATTTCAAAGAACTTCTCTCGATCCATTCCAATTGCTTCCGCACGGGGACCCCAGGGGTCATCACATATTTCTTCAAGCGTCAGCTCCGTTTTAATAGCGAGGAGAACGGTCCACTCTTCGGGCGTTAGTTCGACCGTTGTTGTTGTATTCATTACAACCGGCGCATCATAGCGAGCGCCCGGTTCCATCGACTTGCGTCGCATGTGGCCGACGCCAAGGGCGAAAATTCCGTTCGCGGGCATCAGGACATACTCGTGCGCACCGGTGAGGCGCTTCAGGACATCGGCATGCTCTTCAAGCGACTCGCCTTGTGGAACTTTCAGCGTTGTCCAAAGCTTGTAGTCGCTGCCGGAAATCTCGCGGTCTGTTGATCGAGTCACGACATGACCGCTGAAGGGGTCGTGCTTGAACATGAAGTCGAAGGTGGCATCGAGCTTGTCTGAGTCGACTTTCCAGGCGCAGAGAGCACCGTGGGCCAGTTTCGTGGCTAGAAGCGTTTGTCGTGTGCGTCGAATTACACCTGCTTCCTGCATCGCGCGAATTCGAGTGAGGACGAGCTCAAGATCAAGCCCTGCTTTCTCAGCAATGTGTTGGAAAGGAAATCGCTGAAAACCACTGACAAGATCCTCGGAGACTTCGAGGATTTGTGTGTTGATCGGGTCGTCAGTTTCGACGGGGATTTCTGAAAGAGTATCGGCGCTCATTTGCGCGCAACTTAGGCATGACGCATCGATCCGGCAAGTTTGAGTTGGCTGGTTAGCGGGAATCGGTATCATGGCAGGAAATGCAGGTTCAAACTATCGATCTACTCTTTCAGGGCCATGAGAGGGCCATTGCCTCCTTCCTTGTTGAGGGTCCTGATGGTTTCATTCTGATTGAAACAGGACCGGAATCCTGCCGCGAACGGTTGCTCGCCGAGCTTAAGGAAAGAGAAACTGATCCCGCAGATATCGCCGCCGTTTTTGTGACTCACATTCATCTCGACCATGCGGGAGGAGCAGGGTGGTGGGCCAGTCAGGGGGTTCCTGTCTACGTCCATCCGAAGGGTGCCCGACATCTCATCGATCCGGAGCGCCTCGAATCCAGTGCTCGACAGATTTACGGCGATCGTTTTGATGAACTCTGGGGGGGCATGATACCAGCGCCGGCGGATAAAGTTATTGCGGTCGAGGACGACGAGATCATCTCTGTTGCTGGACTGGATGTTTGCGCAATCGAAACACTCGGGCACTGTTTTCATCACCATGTGTATGCCATTGGCGGGGTCATCTTTGCGGGCGATGCCGCCGGGGCGAGAATTGATGATTCGGGTTTCATTTCAGTGACATCGGCGCCGCCTCAGTTCCATCTTGAACACACCTTGTCGAGTATCGATCACCTCATCGATCTCGCTCCGGCCTCGCTCTATCTGACCCACTTTGGCGAAGTAGATAATCCGGAGGCTCACCTCGAGGCTTACTACGAAGCCGTCGAATTGAACGCTCTTTTCATCCAACAGCGACTTGAGGAGGGGATGGATGCTGAAGCGCTCCAAGTCGCCTACGAAGCCTTCCAAATGGAACAGGCTTTCAGATCGCGAGTCCGATCCGATGATTGGGCTACGTATCAAGGGGTGAATGGCACTGCGATGTGTGCTGATGGTATCCGCTTATATTGGGAAAAGCTTACTGATGATCGGGCTTGAATTGAGACTGGTGGAGGTGTTCAATTACGATGATTCTTAAATCAGTGATGAAAATAGCGGCCCTTGTCTTTTTCCTTGTTCTCGGTGCTTCTTCGATTTCTGCCACTGCGCAGGATGATGAAAGCACTGCGACGCCGGAAACCCTTTCTGGGCGTCCTCTTGATTTCAATAATCTCGCGCGCCTGCCTTACCAACAGCTCATCAAGATTGCGCAAAGTGACGCTCGCTCCGACACTGAAGCAGAAGAGTATCGTCTTCGTATTCAGAGTCGCGATTCCACGGTGAGTTCCAGTGATATCGAGCTTTTCCTCGACCTGGAAGAAGGTCCGCTCGTGCTCGTGGTGGACAATGACGGGTATGTTGCAGTTCCTTTTACCGATGATCTCATGGATGCAAATCCTGATTTAATTGCCAATCAACCGAGAGGATCTCTAAATATTTATGTCGATCTGGAGGTTCCCAAAGTGACGCCGCCCGAAATCAAAGATGGAAAGGTAGCTTATCAGGAATTGTTTCGCCCACTTGTGGAAATCCAAAATGAAATGCGCAAGGTTGACCCTACTTTTGGCCTCTCTGGACAGCAGTTCGTTCTCGAAATTGAAACCGGGGAAGATCCAATCAAGATCACTCGAGATCTGGGGTCGAGAACCTTTCGCCCGAACAGCCAGGGGAAGGTCTACATGATCATGGAGTCGTATCTTTACGAGGAGAATCCTGAAGTGGAAATCCCTAACGAAGTGAAGATGAATGTTCTACCTGCCTCGCAGGAGGAAATTGATGACATTCGCTCACGCTAAATAATCGATCAGGCGCCTTTTTTCTTCGAAACACGTGACTTCACTTTGAAGTCAAATGGTAGCCCCTCCATCGGGTATTCTTTCCGGATCTGATTCTCCAGGAAGCGCTCATAAGTTCTTGTCATCAGACTCGAGTGATTCACAAAAAGAAGGTATTCAGGAACGGGAACAGGGCCCGCCTTGTCGTTTCGTTTTTGGGTCGCATAGAGCAGTTTTAGGCGCTTGCCCTGGCGTACTGGAGGTGGGTTTTTTTCAATCGAATGCTGAAGAAGACGATTCAGGATGCCGGTCGATACTGGATGCTCTGCTGCTTCGATGACCTTTTCAACCGCATCGAAGACTTTCGTGATGTATTGCCGATTCTTTGCAGAAATCGCGACCTTTGGTGCATAGGGAATAAAGAAAAGATCGTCTCCGAGTTCCTCGCGAAATTGATCGATCCGATCCTGAAAGTGGCCTTCAGGATGATAGAGGTCGAATTTATTGAGGAGAACAAGACACGGCTTTTTCTCATCCAAAACCATCTTGGCGATGCGCCTGTCTTGAGAAACGACACCGGAGGACGCATCGATAACGAGAAGACAGAGGTCGGCCCTTCGGATCGAGCGCTCAGAACGCATCACCGAGAATTGCTCCACCGATGTGTCTCGCCGCGTCCGTTGGCGGATCCCGGCGGTATCGATTAGAATGTATGGTTTATGATTGCATCGATAAGGAACATCAACGGCGTCCCTTGTTGTTCCGGCAACGTCAGAAACGATACTTCGGTCGTCGTTCAAGATCGCGTTGATGAGCGACGATTTGCCGACATTTGGCCTTCCGACAATGGCAATCTTAACTGCATCTTCCTCGGCTTCTCCGCTTTCGATTTCAGGTTCAATTTGGAGTGTCGCAAAATGATCTTCGAGGGCACCTTCAAGCAGATCAAAATTTCGACCGTGGGCTGCCGAAAGGCCAATCAAATCCGAAAATCCGAGTCGCGTGAACTCATCCACATCGTTGTCAGTCTTGGCGGTGTCGACTTTATTTGCGACGAGAAAGACCTTCCCATGGTCGGCTTCTTTTCGGAGAACATTAGCCAACTCCTCATCGATCGGGTGAATTCCTTCACGCGCATCCACGACAAACAAAATGACATCAGCGGAGTGAATCGCAATATCTGCCTCAATCCGCACCTGTGCGGCAAAGCCATCGTTGAGTAATGCTCCAATACCTCCGGTATCAGTCAATTCATACGTAAAGCGGCCGCGATTGCATTCCGTGGCGATACGGTCACGAGTTACCCCCGGCTGATCGTGCACGATTGCGATTCTTCGGCCCGCAAGACGATTAAATATGGCGGACTTTCCGACGTTGGGGCGGCCAACAATGGCCACGCTGGGTAAATGTTTACGGGACATGCGTGTCTGGGGTGGTGTGGCCTTGCTCCCGCAACTGTCGGATACCCTCTGCGACATACTGATAGCCGGAGACGAAAGTGAACAGAGCTGCTAAATAAATGAGGATCTCCAGCGGAAGGGGGCGGGCTTCAACGCTCCAAAAGTCCACCAAAACCCAGCAGACGCAACTCAACTGTAGGAAGGTGCAAATTTTACTGGAGGCTAGCGGCCCCATTTTCACTTTCCCTGTCGTGTAGTGGATGATGAACACGCCGGTCACGATCAGGATGTCACGGGCAATGACGAGGACAGCAAACCAAATAGGTAGCCCGGTGTGCCAGTTGGTGACACTTAACGTGACAATTCCAGCGAGGAGAAGCAGCTTGTCAGCAACAGGATCAAGCGCCCTCCCTAGTCGAGTACTCTGATTGTAGCGCCTCGCAATATAGCCGTCGAGAGCATCACTTAGTGCTGCCAAAGCAAAAACAATCAATGCGGCGATACGAAGACGGGCGTCTTCATGTCCCAAATCGATGCTTTTACTGTAGTAGGCAGCAAACACAATGAAAACGGGGATAAAGAACAACCGCGTGATCGTTATTTTGTTGGCCAAAGTCATCCTGATCTGAATCTAGCTGTTAAATATAATGAACAAAGTCTAAAGATTCGACAATCAGTCGATATCGGCTAACATTCAGAATCTGAGTAGTAGTCATTCGATCACTCATGTCCACAGGTGAAGAATCAGAGAACGAAGTGCTCAAAGAGGCACTGGAAAAGGGAGCCGTTCGGTTTTTCACAGCTGGCCGCGGTTCTGCCAGCGGAAAAAGTGGAGAGGCTGACACGACTGTCTTTGCTGAGAATCTGATGACTTTGCAGGAATGTGCAATCCTCCTTGGAGAGCAACTTGGGATGCATGCAGTTGCGTCGGCTACGATTTATGAAGATGGGGAGACCGTTGGATTTTGCTTCGATCAAAATTCGAACCCTAAGGATCCACGTGTCGCTGGTGGGATCGTCAACCGGCGCATGGCGTTTCGTGAGTTTAACCGTTCCGTTCGTGATTTTATCGATCGATGACTCCTGAATCTCTTATTGCAACACTCGGTTCCATGCGCCAGGCAGGTTCTGTCTTCGGGGTGCTGTTCTCGAAAGGGACAGAGGAAATTTTCTCAGACCTTGCCTATGCGCCTGAGAGGGTAGACGCGATGGTCGCTGTGGTGGACGACATTATAGCCTATTTTAATCAGGAAAACCGGAACCCCGAGATTCTCTCTTTTTGCTACGATGGAGGAAATCTTCTCCTAGTCCTGTCTCGGAATCATCGTTTGATCATCCTTCATCACCACGCCGACGAAGTCGATTTCATTGCGAAAGCTGCGGGAACATTTTTGAAGGATTATTTTACAGGAGAGGCTGTTCAGCAATGGGCTGAATCAAAAGAGGAAAAGGCTCCGCAAAAAGGGAATCGGAAAAAAGGAAACACGAGCGAGAAGTCTCCCAAACGCAAACGCCCTATCGATCCCACCGCACCAATCACACCGGTGCGCCCGTGAATTCAATTTCCCACTGATTTCGGGGGATTTGGGCATAAAAAAACCACCTCGCGAGGTGGTTTTTTAGAAAAAATGCTCGGGAGCAAACAATCAATCGTCGTCTGAAGAAGACTCGGACCGAGTGTTGAGCGTCCAACGAAAACGATTCTTATTTCTCTTCGCCGTGGCGCGAGCTTTACGCTTGGTTCGTTGAGCCGGAGTTTCGAACGCACGAAGACGGCGGATTTCTTCCATAATGCCTTCAGCTTCCATCTTACCCTTCAAGCGTTTGAGAGCTCGTTCGATGGGTTCACCTTTTTTGACTTCGATCTGTGGCATGGTGGATTTGAGAATACTTTGGACTGCTAAAATTTCCTCAGACGAGGAAGGGCGGAACTCTAGGTGAAGTTCGACGTTCCGTCAAGCGGGAGAATAGGTGGATCTCAAGGTATCCTAATTCCCTCCGATGACCCGCTGGAACTCAGCATGCAGTTGGGCAACGACTTCGTGATCCTCAAGGGTTGTTGTATCACCTTTTACGTCCCCACCACTGACGATTTCTTTGAGAAGTCGACGCATGATTTTTCCAGAACGAGTCTTGGGAAGACGATCCGCAAAGAGAACCGCGTCCGGCTTTGCGATGGCACCAATTTCGATGCCGACATGGTTTCGAAGCTCTTTCATGAGTTCGTCGCCCGGTTCGATACCGCTCTTCAAAGTCACGAATGCTATCACGGCTTGACCTTTAATCTCGTGAGGGCGCCCGACAACGGCTGCTTCGGCGACCGAATCATGTGAAACGAGAGCGCTTTCGACTTCGGCAGTTCCGAGGCGGTGTCCGGAGACATTTAGAACATCGTCAAGTCGACCCACAATCCAGAAGTAGCCGTGTTCATCAGTTCTCGCGCCGTCTCCGGCGAGATAAATCCCTTCGTATTCGTTCCAGTAGGTTTCTTTGAAACGTTCGGGATCTTTGTAGATGGTTCGGAGCATGCTTGGCCACGGTTGGCGTATCACGAGTTTGCCACCTTCGTTCGGAGCGCACTCATTGCCTTCTTCATCGAGGATCGCGGCGTCGATACCGAAGAAAGGGCGAGTCGCCGTGCCGGGAGTAGTTGGAGTCGCCCCGGGGATCGGAGAAATCATGATCGCCCCGGTTTCAGTCTGCCACCAGGTATCAACGATCGGGCAGCGGCCACCGCCAATTTTGTTGTGATACCACATCCACGCTTCAGGGTTGATCGGCTCGCCAACCGTTCCGAGGAGACGCAGTGAGCTGATGTCGTGCTTGTCGACATGCTCATCACCTGCCTTGATGAAGGCACGAATTGCCGTAGGGGCTGTGTAGAATATTGAGACCTTGTAGTCGTCGATAATTTTCCAGAACCGATCCCAGTCAGGGAAGTTGGGTGCCCCTTCATACATGACTTGAGTCGCCCCGTTTGCCATCGGACCGTAGACAATATAACTGTGCCCGGTGATCCAACCCACATCGGCAGTGCACCAGTAGACATCCTCCGGGCGGTGGTCGAAAATATATTTAAACGTCGAAGCGGTCCCGGTGAGATAGCCCCCGGTTGTGTGAAGGATTCCCTTTGGCTTTCCAGTGGATCCGGAGGTGTAGAGAATGAAGAGAGGGTGTTCCGCATCAAAACCTTCCGCCGGACAGTCACCGGAAACGCCATCGGTTGCTTCGTGCCACCAGATGTCGCGTCCAGCAGTCATCGTGACTTCATTATCGCAACGCTTCAGGACAAAGACAGTTTCAACGCCGCCGTATGATTGGAGTGCCTCATCGACGTTCTCCTTGAGAGGCACGACCCCGCCCCGACGCCAGCCACCGTCTGCGGTGATGATTGCATTGGCCTCGGAATCTTCGAGGCGGTCCTTGATCGAAGTCGCAGAGAATCCACCAAAAACAACGGAGTGAACCGCTCCGATTCTCGCGCAGGCAAGCATCGCCACAGCAGCCTCGACAACCATCGGCATGTAGATGAGGACGCGATCACCAGGATTAATTCCCTGAGCTTTAAGAGCATTCGCGAAAACGCACGTTTCCTTGAGTAATTCGGAGAAGGTCACGTCACGTGTGTCGCCCGGCTCTCCTACAAAGTGGATCGCAACGTCATCGCCTTTGCCCTCGGCAACGTGGCGGTCGAGGCAGTTTTCCGAGGCGTTGATCTTTCCGCCAACGAACCATTTCGCGAAGGGTGCTTCCGACCAGTCGAGGGTTTGCTCCCAGGGATTCTGCCACGTGAGCGCGGCAGCCTGCTCGCTCCACCAGCTCTCGGGATCTTCGATCGAGCGCTGGTGCATCGCCTCGTATTCGTCCATTGATTTGACGTGAGCCTTGGCAGAGAAATCAGGAGACGGGGCAAAGATCCGGTTCTCCTTTTGCAGTGATTCGATATTGTTACTCATAGGACGAAATTTTCAGAGTCGCGACCCTAGCAAGCTGCCTGAAAAATGAAAATGTAAAAATTGGCGTGATTGCAAAGTCAACAGGGTTGATTCCCTCACCCAACCCTGTTGAGAGGGCGCAAAAAAAGCCGTCTCGCAGATGCGGGACGGCTTTTTCGAAAGAATACTGAGTTGATCAGACCGCGTCGCGGACGTCGATCATGGTCTTCAGAATCGTGTTCCAGGTTTCCGGCGTCTCAAGGACGGCGTTCGGGAACATACAACCGTCCCAGCAGATGTGTTCGATGCCGCGATCAGCATAATCCTTCAGCCAATACTGAGAGCACTTCACGATGTCGAGTTTCCCGTTCGGATCATCAGCCTGGCAGTGCTTGCCAGTCTTGTCGTGACTGCCTGCGCCGTGAACGGTGCCGTCATTTTGCGCGACATGAAAATCGATTGTCCAGGGACGCAGCTTATCGGTCATCTCTTCGTAAGCGGCGTAGAACTCGTCTTCGCCGTAGCCTTCCTTGAGGAGAGCATGCTCGGGCGCGTTGTAGCCGAGGAGGTAAAGGTAAGTGTGAGCGAGGTCTGCCTGAAAGCCGAGGGTCTCGGGCATCCCGACTTCTTCGAGGAGGTCGAGCATGTCTTTCCAACTGTGCATTCCGGCCCAGCAGATTTCGCCTTCCGCAGCGAGGCGTTGTCCGCTATCTGCCGCAATCTTAGCAGCTTCACGGAACGTTGCTGCGATACGCTTGGTATTCGAGGTGGAGTCTTCGCGCCACTTATCGACACCGAACTCAGCTGAATCGATGCGGATGACACCGCTTTTGCGCACGCCGTGTTCGTCAAAGATGCCGGCAATGCGGCAACCTACTTTGATCGACTCTAAAAATTTCGACTGTGAGGCGTCGTCTCCCATCGCTGAGTCGCCGACGGTGCCAGGCCAGATGGGGGCAACGAGGGAACCGACATCAAAGCCGTGGCCGGCAATCTTGTCAGCAATGCTCTTGAGATCGTCGACTGAGGCGTAAGGATCTGTGTGAGGGAAAAAGAGGAAGTAATCGATGCCGTCATACTTCTGACCATCCACTTCAGCGGCCGCAGTGAGCTCGAGCATGCGGTCGAGAGAGATGGGTGGTTCCTGACCTTCGTCGTCGCCTTTTCCAACGAGACCGGGCCACATGGCGTTATGCAATTTCAGTGATGACATGATAGGAAATTCGAGGGGTTCAATTCGAGTGCGGGGAATGATACATAATGGCAGAGACAGAGCAAGACCGAAGCGGGCACGCATGTATCTCCGTTCGCTAATTCCGTATGGCAGGGATCACTCGTTTTCATGCCAAGGGCGGGGGTTGACTTCATTTCGGCTCTCGTGGACCTTGCCGCCCCTGTATTCATAACCTCAAATAATCTCTTTCATTCACATGAAACGACTTCCGTTCCTTCTCATTGTCTCTCTCTTCGCTTTCTCCTCCTGTAGCGATACATCCGACGTTGCCGAGCCTGCTACAGAACCTGAAGTTGAGGTGCCAGCTCCCGGGGCTGTGCCTCCTGAGCCGGAAGAGCCCGAAGCGAAGGAATCAGAGGCTGCCGTCTCGATGACTCCGAAAGTCGTGATTGAGACCAGTGCCGGTAATATTACGCTCCAACTCAATCGCGAGAAGGCGCCCGTCACGGTCGAGAACTTTCTCAGCTACACAAAAGAAGGCTTTTACGACAATACCGTCTTTCATCGCATCATTGAGGGATTCATGGTCCAGGGCGGTGGGTTTGGTCTCATGGAGGGTGGTAAAATTCAGCAGAAGGAGACAAAGTCGCCGATTCAGAATGAGGCAAAAAACGGCCTCAAGAATGGTCGGGGCACGATTGCAATGGCCCGGACAGGTGACCCCCATAGCGCGACGGCTCAGTTTTTCATCAATCACAATGACAACAGCAACCTGGATTATCCCTCTTTCGATGGCTGGGGTTACACGGTCTTCGGAAAGGTGGTCGAAGGGCTTGAGGTAGTGGACCAGATCGCTTCGAGCGCAACTGCCACAAAAGTGCTGACGACAAAAGGCGGCGACGCTCCGATGGACGATGTTCCTGTCGAGCCTATCGTGATCCAGAAGGTTTCTCTGGTTGAATAAGGTCCGCCGTCCCGGCGAAGGTATGATATGATGAAGGAACGCTGAAATTCTAATCGTTCTCACTCGTCATTCCTGCATGAGATCCATTCTGACAATTCTGCTGGCTTGCGCGACGCTGAGCGTTTTTACCATTCCTGCGAAAGCCTCACGCATCGCAGCTTTCGTGGTCGGCGTTGATAAGTATCCGACCGCACCGCTAGATAACGCGGTCGACGATGCCAATGCGATTTACCGGCTTCTCACCGGTCCGCTTAAGGTTGAACCATCGCAGATTATCCTGAGCGAAAATCCAAATCGACTGCAATTTTTTGAAGCCTTTGAAAGGTTCAGATCGCTCGCTTCAAGGTCGGAAATTGTGATGATCTATTTCGCGGGTCACGGAATGGAGAGCCTCGACGGGACTGAGAACTTTTTACTCCCAACGGATATCAATGTCGTCTCGGCCGTTGAATCTGAAGCCCACCTGCGAGCAGGAGGGATTAATCTTAAGCGACTCACGGCGGATCTTGCGAGGACATCGAGCGGAGCAAAGGTATTTATTCTCGACTGCTGCCGACATCGCCCCGCGTCCCGTGGAGTCATCAAGGCGGGCGGGGGAATGGCGACGAACGACGACCAGATTCCCCCTGATACACTTATGCTTCTCGCTGCCGCTCCAAATCGTGCTGCCAGTGATGGTGATGACGGCGGTCCTTTCACCGAAGCGCTTGTCGAGATACTACCACGACCTGACCAAAGCCTACTCGACGCCTTTTTTGCAGTTAGTGACCAAGTGCAGGAAGTGACTGCGAAACGTCAAATTCCCTGGATGCGTTTTGATGGTTCCGGGAGAATCTTTCGGGACAGCGTTCTTTTCCCCACCGATGGGGAAACACCTCCAACCGATATGAAATTGGTGCCTGACAAACCCAAGCTAGTCATGCCGGCGCCAGAGGAGCCGGCCCGATATCGTTCCAGCGCCATGGCGCCTGTCGTGCAATTCGCTACGAACTATGGCGATATTTACCTTCGACTGGACCGCGAGAAAGCACCCCGCACCGTTCAGAACTTCATCGATTACGTGAACGACAGTTATTACGACCGGTCGATTTTTCATCGTTCAGTTCCCAATTTCATGATTCAAGGTGGTGGTTACAAGCTTGGCCCTCATGGGCAGATGCTGAGGAAAACGATCCCGCGTCCTCCGATCCAAAGCGAGGGCAAAAATGGACTGATGAATCGAAAAGGGACCATCGCGATGGGGCGTAGTCGCGACCCTCACAGCGCCGACTTGCAGTTCTTTTTCAACTTGAAGGACAATCCGATGCTGAATCCTTCGGGACAGGATCCCTGGGGGCAGACCGTGTTCGGAGAGATCATCGAGGGGATGGTTGTGGTCGAGCGGATGGCGCAAGTCCCAACCTCGACGAGGGAGGTGCCGTCGCTCGATGGACCGATTACTTTAGGCAGTCTACCGAACGATTGGATTTACATCGAATCTGCTCGCGTCCTTCCATGATGCGGCGAAACTACGACGATTTATGAGCGAAAAAAACGAAGAACTACCACGAGTCTTTTTTGACATGGAAGCGAGCGGCGAAGAAGTCGGGCGCATCATCATGGAACTCCGTCCGGATGTGGTCCCTAAGACTGCGGAAAATTTCCGTGCCCTTTGCACCGGAGAAAAGGGCGTGAGCTACAAAGGAAGCCCCTTCCACCGCGTTATTCCTGAGTTTATGTGTCAGGGGGGCGACATCACTCGAGGTGACGGCACTGGCGGGCAGTCGATCTACGGAAAGAAGTTCGAAGATGAAAATTTTGAGCTGAAGCATACGGGAGCGGGGATTCTCAGCATGGCAAACGCCGGACCAAACACAAACGGTTCCCAGTTTTTCATCTGCACCGCTGAGACCGATTGGCTCGACGGAGCACACGTGGTCTTCGGCAAAGTTGTCGAGGGTATGGATATTGTCGAGAAGCTCGAGGCTCTGGGTAGTCGCAGCGGAAAGACGGCCAAGGAAATCAAAGTAGCTGACTGCGGACAGCTCTAAGACATTTTACTGAATCTAATGAGACGCCTCTCCTTCTTTTGCTACGGCATGGGAAGGGTGGGGCGTTTTTTGTGTTCGGTCCCGGTAATTTTGGTTGGATTGGCGGCGCTCCCGGCGAGTGCGGAGGATCGGCCCGCAAAGGTTACGGCTGCAGCTCAGGTTCTGGAGGGTGGCGAGAATTGGCGTTACTTTCTCTTCCTTCCCGCTGACTATGAAAAAGACGATGAATCCGAGTGGCCGATGATTCTCTGGCTGCACGGGCGCAGTCTCCGCGGGAACGATCTTGAGCAACTGCGGCGTTATGGACCACCTTCATTCCTTGCCAAGCAGCCTGACTTTCCTTTTGTGGTGGTTTGTCCACAGCTTCCGGATGGTTCCTGGCCCGCGAAGGGGTTGAACAACCTTCTTGAAGAATGTCTGAAAACCTATCGAGTCGATGAGAATCGCGTTGTCCTCACAGGAGACAGCCTCGGGGCCATGGGAGCCTGGAATTTAGCCGGTAGTTTTCCCGGGCGTTTTGCCGGTCTATCTCCGATCACCGCACATGGACCCGGCTGGGTGGCAGAGAAGCTGATCAGGATGCCAATTAGAGCGTGGCACGGCGACTCTGATGAGGCAGTGCCGATCGTGGAACATGTTGCGCTAATTAAGGAAATTCAGAATCTTGGGGGTGATGCAGAGATCGAGATCGTTCCCGGAGGAACCCACGGTGATGTCATTGGGATGAACTGGCGGGATCCCGACTGGCTTGCGTGGATTGAAACACTGGATCGAAGTAAAAATGAGTAAGTCGGTCGAATACGATTCCGTGGTCATTGGATCTGGACCTAACGGGTTGGCTGCTGGTATTCGCCTTGCTCAAGCAGGCCAGTCAGTCCTCATCGTTGAATCGCATCGCTTGCCGGGCGGGGGGGCACGAACCGCTGAACTGACGCTTCCCGGATTTCATCACGACGTTTGCTCGGCGATTCACCCAATGGGGGTCGCGTCGCCTTATTTTCAATCCCTACCGCTCGCAGAATACGGACTTGAGTGGATTCATCCCGAAGTTCCGCTCGCTCATCCATTCGATGACGGGAGCGCTGCCGTTATGCATCGCTCGGTCGAGGAGACGGCCGCGCAATTTGACGAGGCAACAGCCGCTGCGTATCGACTTGCCTTTGGCTATCCGAGTCGCCACTTCGATCAGCTCCTCGAGGATATTTTTGCGCCGCCCGGTATTCCGAAGCACCCCATCATTGGAGCGCAGTTTGGACTTCGTGCGCTCCCGGCAGCTCTCGATGCTGCACGTCTCTGGTTCTCCGATGAACGGGCGAGAGGGCTTCTCGCGGGAAATGCTGCTCACTCAGTTCTACCCCTCGATCGTATCCTCGCGACGAATGCGATCGGAGTGCTGCTTATGTTGGCCGGTCACGCTCATGGTTGGCCAGTCGCGAAAGGGGGCTCGGCGAACATTGTGAAAGCTCTCGTCGCTCACTTTGAGAGCCTTGGCGGAAAGTTGCAGACCGGGTGGAAAGTGGAATCGATCAATGAACTTCCGAAAGCAAATGCCTATCTTTTTGACACTCCGCCTTCAGCTCTGAGCAGGATCGCGGGGGAACGTCTTCCTTCACTATACCGGGCTAAACTCGAGAAGTTTCGGCATGGGCCTGGTATCTTTAAAATTGATTACGCTCTCGATGCTCCGGTTCCGTGGACGGCGGATGCCTGCCGAAAAGCGGGGACGGTTCATGTTGGGGGAACGATTGATGAGATCGTCGTCTCCGAGCGCGATGCCTGGGAAGGTATCCATACTGAGAAACCGTTTCTGCTCACGGCACAGCAGAGCCTTTGCGACCCGACAAGGGCTCCGGAGGGGAAACACACTTTCTGGGCCTACTGTCATGTTCCCCCCGGCTCGACCATTGACATGACGGAGCGAATGGAGTCACAGATTGAGCGGTTTGCGCCCGGGTTTCGGGATGTCGTTCTTGATCGTCACACCATGAATTGTGCCGATTACGAGCGCTATAACCCGAATCTCATTGGCGGTGATATCGTCGGTGGCGTTGCGGATTGGCGACAACTGATCACGCGTCCAGTCGTGAGCCTGAAGCCGCACCTTACTCCGGCTGAGGATATCTTTCTTTGTTCTTCATCGACGCCTCCCGGCGGCGGGGTGCACGGAATGTGCGGGTTCCGGGCCGCTGAAGAAGCGCTGAAAAATATTTGAGGAGGGTAACTACCTACTCAGAGTATTCAGGCCAAAACTCTTTCTTCTTCTCCAGAGTAAACTCGGCTTCGTGGCTATCGTCCCCGTAGTGCTCCTTAAGGGCTTCCAACTTCTCTTTCATCTCAGCGACGAGCGTGGGATCGGCTGTTTCGTAGATGTTGGTGAGTTCGTCAGGGTCACTCTCGAGGTCGTACATTTCCCAGACGCCGAACTGATAGAAGTGTATCAGCTTGTAGCGATCAGTGCGGATTCCGCAGTGGCGGGGAACCATGTGAACGCTGGGGTACTCGTAGTAGTGGTAGTAAATTGCATCGCGGAATGGCGCGACAGTCTCCGCGCCCTCGAGGAGGGGAACGAGTGACTGTCCCTGGAGGTCTTCCGGGATCGTTGCTCCGGCGATGTCGAGGAAAGTCGAAGCGTAGTCGAGATTCTGCACGAGTTCCTCGTTAATGGAGCCAGGTTCAGTGACTCCGGGCCACTTCACGATGAGAGGCATCTTGAGCGACTCTTCATACATCCAGCGCTTGTCATACCACCCGTGGTCTCCTATGTAGAATCCCTGATCGGAGGAATAAATCACGATCGTATTCTCGTCGAGTTCCAGCTCCTTCAGTGTGTTCATGAGGTTGCCGACATTGTCATCGACGCCTTTGACGCAGCGCAGATAGTTCTTTGCGTAGCGCTGATACTTCCAACGCACTAGATCATCGCCGCTGAGATTCTGCTCGTGGAAAGCTTTATCTTTCGGGCCGTACGCTCCGCGCCAGGCGGTCATCTGCGATTCGGTCATGCGCTTCATGTTATTCCACGCCGAGCGATCCTGACGTTTCTGGGAAGCCTCCTGATCGAAATCGGCAGTGAGGTCGAGGAAAAGGTCGTAGTTGATGTCCATGTGACGATCGATCTCCAGCTCGTTGTATTTAGCGGCGAGCGTGTTGTCTTCCCACTTATCGAACAAGGTGGGGGGCTCAGGCATCTCGATGTCATCGTAGAGGTGGAGGTAGCGCTCGGCCGGCATCCAGTTGCGGTGCGGTGCTTTGAACTGAACCATCAGCATGAAGGGCTTTTCCGCATCGCGCTGGTTCGTGAGCCAGTCGGTCGCCATTCCCGTGATGACATCGGTGGAGTGTCCTTCAACGGTGATCTTTCCGTCTTCGGTGAAGAAGTCCGGATTGTAGTAGAGCCCCTGACCGGGGAGGACCTTCCAGTCATCGTAGCCCTGCGGATTACCTTTGAGGTGGGACTTGCCGTAAATAGCGGTCTGATAGCCGACCTCTTTGAGAAGCTTTGGAAAAGTCTGTTGATCCCAGTTAAACGAATTTCCATTGTTCATGAACCCGTTCTGATGGCTGTGCTTTCCCGTCTGGATCACAGCGCGGCTTGGACCGCAAATCGAGTTCGTGCAGAAGCTGTTTTTGAAAAGCATGCCCTGCGCCGCAATCTGATCGATACTCGGCGTAGGGTTCACTGACTTGAGCCAGCCATCATATGCACCTATCGCATGGGGCGCATGGTCATCCGTGAAGATGAAAAGAATATTCGGGCGTTCATCGGCGAATGCCGGTGCAGCAAGGGCTGCGCTTATCAGTAGGGATGAGAAAACACGCTTCAGCATGTTTCCCTATCCGGTCTCTTTGGAATCGCGGCAAGGAATATTCTTGTCGCGGAAATAGCCGGATCACGCGTATCTTTTCCCGCAAAGGAAATGCACGATGAAGAAAGGGGCAAGATGACGAGCTCAGGAAACGCCAGGGAGAGTTCCGTAGCCGACGAGACTTTTCTGGTAGCCTGAGGACAACTCGAATATGTCGACGCCACTTCCAAAAAGACCTTTCTTCTTCTTCCCGCGAGCGCCGAACATGTAGTGTTTCCCATCCCCGCTCTGGCCAAGATAGATCATCACGTGGGAGACTTTGTGACCGGAATCGTAAGTGCCCCCCCAAAAAATGAGATCACCTGGCTTGATCCCTTTGCGGCCACCCATCTTTTCAGGGATCGACTTTGAATGGTTTAATGTCCGGTTCTTCTTGAGCCAGTCATACTGCTGATAGCTCGTGCGGGGCATGTCATCGAAGCCGATGTCGGAGAGCATGAACTGCATTGTGCCTGAGCAATCCATCCCTCCCTCGGAAGGGTGGTCTCCGCCAAACTTGTAGGTGAGCTTAAATCTAGCAATGTGCTCTGCCCGCGTGCGTATCACGGAGATAAATTGCATCATCTCGTTCGAGGGCTTCGGGTTTCCGAGGAAAAACCCTCCTGCTTTGACCTCTTTGCGAGGAAATTCCCAGTCAGAATAGGGGAGATCGTAGTTGGGTTTTTGAAACGCACGGAAGAGAGCTCCCGGCGAGCGCGGTGTCATTGTCGCTGCGCGCGGCTTCTTTTCTTTGCTTCCGAAAAGGCGAGCCTCAGCCATCGGGGGGTTGATCACTAAAGCAATGAAAATGGCTACATTGACTGGGAAATGGAATAGCCGATAAAAGCTCATTAATAAAATTACCATAAAAACAATAAATATGAAGTAAAATTTAGGCAATTAGGTTGAATGTGGAGCAAGGATTCTAACCATTTCCGTAGAATGGGAGAAGGAATTGTAAAGGATCCGCGAGCGCAGGGCCTACATCGCGACGATCACGGCAGGAAATGGTGTCAACAGTTCTGTGACCGGGGAAGGAGCTGATTGGGTGCCCTGCTAGTTCCCGGACTGTTCAGCCTGACGGGCAGCCTCAGCCTGAGCGCGGGCTTGTTCCTGCGCCATGGCGGCTTGACGGGCAGCCTCAGCTTGAGCGCGGGCCTGCTCCTGAGCCATCGCCGCCTGGCGAGCGGCCTCAGCCTGAGCGCGGGCTTGTTCCTGAGCCATCGCCGCCTGACGAGCGGCTTCAGCCTGAGCGCGGGCTTGTTCCTGAGCCAT
>JARGOD010000051.1:0-25258 GCA_029210205.1 Verrucomicrobiales bacterium
AAGTCTTCGAATGCGGAACGTCGGTGCAGGGTGATCCAGTTGTTCAGCAAAAGAATGTCGCCGGGCTCCTGGCGGAAGTGAAAGGCTTGCTCCTCTTCACCGGCAACGGTTTCCAGGAAATCCATCGCCTCGATCTGCTCAGGGCTGAGATCAGGTAGCTCCGGATCGGCGTGGGCCCGATCGATGAGAACCCGCAGGAAACTGCAGGCGAAGTGACCGTCCTGAAAAGAAAAGATCGGCTGCTCGCAGTAGCTTGAATTGTTCCCGAGATCAACCGAGTGGCGTTTGTAGAGGAAGGTTTCTTCAAGGACTCTGAGCAGATCAGGCCGGCGGCGACCGATCTCATTATAGAGATGCATCGAGCTGACCAGTTCGTTCTCCCCACCGGTTCTGGCTTGCTTCCAGCAAAGAAACCCGATCACATCGCAGCGGTCGGTGTGGAAAGAGAGCTTGCGATTAGTGTTTGGTCCGCGCGTTCTTGGATCGTGTTGGCCGAAAGCGGCATCGGAGACATCGAAGACGGTATCTCCCTTTTCGTTTTGCGACAAGAGAGTGCCGAGGGTGGTGCACCAGTCGCGAAACGCTTCGCGGGCGCTGTCTTTCGTGTGTTCGCGGATGGGAAATCCGCGCAAGAGGATTGCTCCGCTTCCGTTTTCGAGTGTCTCACGAATTTCCTCTGCCTTGGCGTACGCGAAGTCTCCATTCCAGTCCGGGCGAATTGCGAGGGCTTCGCCCTGCCAGACCGAAGGATGGGTGAGCGGACTAATCATGGAACCTCACCGTTTGCGATTTGATCGAGAAAGCCCGGATCAGGTTCGCCTTCGAGAAAGCCCAGCGAGGTCAGGAAAGCATCTGTCTTGAGAACCGAGTCAATGAAGTGTTCTTTCTTTCCCTGGCCGACGGAGAGATTGAAGAAGCCGTGGGGTTCGCCCTCGTAGAGATAGAGTTCCGATTCCACGCCAAAGGCTCGCTGTTCTGCCTGGAAGGCTTCGGCATGAGCCACAGGAATCAGCTTGTCTTCTGTCCCCAGGAAGACAATCGCCGGTGGATCGTCCCCGGTGATGTTGTGCGCCGGAGAGATGGCGGGGAACCATTCCTCGACACGATCGTAGCCGTAGCCCCCCTCGGGGCCGTTGTTGTAAACGGGGTTAAAGAGGACGAGCGCATTCGGCTTCGCGCTGACCGTGGTTTCCTCACCGGGTTCGTCAAGGCCTTCGCACATGCCGGTCGCGGCGGCGACATGGCCACCGGCGGAACCGCCCCCTGCCGCAATGCGATCAGGATTGATTCCGAATCGGATCGCATTTTCTCTGACCCAGCGGACTGCGGATTTCCCATCAGCGACGCATTCGCGAGGTGTCGTGCCCTGGCGCTTTTTCACCCGGTAGTCGGCGAGAAAGACGACCATCCCCCGATGAGCGAGGTAACGGCCTTGGGGTTCAAGATGAGTGGGAGCACCGCCGTTCCAGCCACCACCAAAGAAGAGAACGATAGCAGGCGCTTTGTCTTTCGAGGCATCGTGATTCGGCGGGTCGAGCCGGTAAATGAGAAGGTCATCACCGGAAGCGGTTTTATAAACCTCAGAAGTCGAACCTTTGATTTCAACTGGCTCGGTTTCGGCGTGGAGGCTGGAAAAGGCCAGGGCGGTGAGAGTTAACAAGGGGATTCTGAGCATGTCGCAGTGTATCGGTGATCATGGCGCAAGCCATGGCGAATTCGCGGAACTGGCTGCGTCGGACGAGGTAGCGAAACTGGTCACCGTTTCGGAGGATGGAGGAATGGTGGATGCGATTTTCTTTCGATGCCGCTATGCTTCGGTCTTGAAAGAAAATCCCACGGTCTCGATCCGGCATCTTCTCGGGCTTATTGCCGGGGCGCTGTGCATCGCTTTTGCCCCGATCTTTGCGGTCCTGAGTCGTCAAGGGCCGGGACAGGTCGGGATGTGGGACTCGGCGTTCTGGCGAGTCTTTATCGGGGCGATTGCCCTTGGGATCCTCTTTGCCCTGCAGCGCCAGCGGCTCTTGCCGAAGCGGGAGGAATTCGCGATCGGAAAAGGCTTCTCGAGTCATGCCTGGATCTGGTTGCCGGGTCTGGTCTTCGCGGGAGACTTCTGGGCCTGGCACTGGTCCTTCGAGCACACTTCGGTTGCGAACTCAACACTGCTCGCGAACACGGCGATTCTCTGGGTGACGATTTTTGCCTGGCTCGTTTGGAAAGAACGCCTCAGCCACCTTTTTCTCGTCGGAGCGGGAGCGGCATTTGTCGGCATGATATTCCTCATGCTGAGTTCGACAACGCGGGTGCCGCCGACGACAGGAAGTCCGGTCTTCGGTGATTTTTTAGCTCTTCTTACGGCCGGATTTTACGCAGCCTACCAACTCTCGATGAAACGGTTTCGTCGAGAGCACTCTGCGCCTCGACTCATGTTTTGGGCGAGCGCAGTGGGAGCGATCGTTCTTTTTCCGCTCGCGTGGTTTCATCCGGATCCGTTTTGGCCGGACTCGGGAGAAGTCTGGGGCGCGCTTATCGGTCTCGGCGTCTTATCTCATGCCTGCGGGCAGGGCTTGATCGCCTATGGTCTCGGTGGTCTGCCAGCGAGTCTCGCCTCAGTGACGCTTCTGGTTCAGCCTGTCGCGACGGCTTTTCTTGGCGTGTGGCTTCTCGCGCAACCTCTCGTCCCGATTCAGATCCTTGGAGCGGTGATCGTGGT
Source organism: Verrucomicrobiales bacterium (assembly GCA_029210205.1). GTDB lineage: Bacteria > Verrucomicrobiota > Verrucomicrobiia > Verrucomicrobiales > DEV007 > Arctic95D-9. Next base: position 2,711 of record JARGOD010000051.1, read on the forward strand.
CACAGGATTGTTCTTTGCTATTCGCGGGCAAATGGCTCGGAAGGAGTTATCGGACACTCGCGAGACTTCTCCGTAGGGATCCGATTCCTGCCGGCTCACTGCTCTTGCCCAAGTGGGTGGAACTTTCGGATCCAGGAATCTTCCTGGACTTCGAGTTTGCCCATGAGGTTCTTGACCATGTCTTCGAGTTGATTCGCGTGCGCCGGATCGTTGGCAAGGTTCTTCGTTTCCCATGGGTCGTTCTTCAAATCGTAGAGTTCCAGCCGTGGTCGCTTGAGAAAGTCTTCGACCCGTCGTCCGCCGATCATTTCGTCTTCTCGCTCTCGTAGCATGACCCAGGTGCGGCGTTGCACTGCGTCGATTGGCAGGGGATACTCGGCACCGGGGGTGAGATTCCATATCAGTTTGAAATCACGCTGCCGAAGCGTCCGCATTGGGTAGTAAGCAAAGATGTCGTGGGCGATGTGACTGAGGAGAACTTCGTCCCAGCCTTCCGGGTTTGGCTCGGCAAGGATCGGAAGAATGCTGCGACCGTGAAAAGCGTATTCATCAAAGGCCACTCCGGTCCAGTCGAGGATTGTCGGCGTGATGTCAGTGAAAGCGACGAGGGCTCTGTTAGGGGAGGCTGGTTTCTCAAGGCCCGGTTGGCGCACGATAAAGGGCACACGAACACCCGGTTCGTAGTGGGTGCCCATCGCACCCGGCTCGGAGGTGCCGTGATCGGAGATGAAAATGACCAGAGTTTCTTCTTCGTGGCCACGTTTCTTGAGGGATTCGAGAATGAGACCGAGCCCGTGATCCATCCGGCTGATTTGCTGATAGTAGCCGGCGATGCCTTCGCGAACTTCCGGAGCATCGGGAAGGAAAGGAGGTACGATCACTTCGGCGGGGTCGTAGGGAAGTGGTTCGTAGCCATCGACCGGCTTCGGAATGCCCCAGCCTTTGCCATCGATCGAAACGGGATGCGGGTCATGCCAGGAAACAACGAGGAAAAATGGATCCTCAGAGGTAGCGAAGAATTCGTCGGCCAATTCCGCCATTCCGATGACGTCGCGCCCTCTTGTTCTAGGCTTAAAATCCATCGGGTATTTTTCGAGCGGTTTGACGTGATCTTTTCCGATCAGTCCGGTTCGATACCCGGCACCTTTAAGCATCTCAAAAACTGAGGTGACATCCGGGCGAATCTGCTGATTGTGCTCCCGATGAGGATGAGCGTACTGGCCGTTGGAATGAGTCAGCAGCCCGGTATACATGACGGCGCGACTTGGTCCGCACGAAGCTGTCGTCGCAAAGGCTTGCTCAAATCGGACGCCCTCAGCGGCGAGCTGGTCGATGTTCGGAGTCTTTACGATTGGGTGACCGTAGCAACCCACATCGCTCCATGTCTGGTTGTCTGAGATGAGAAAAAGTACGTTCTTTTTTTCGCCTGCAGATAACAGATTAACGGAAAGGACGAGAAAGATATATATCAGGTGTTTCATGTCGTTTTCTTAAAGTCGAAGAAAGATTCTCTTGCGATACATCCACCAGAGAATGAGCCAGAAGACGACCACCAAAAGAGTGGCCTCAACGATGGGTCTGGTCGGCCCGGTGAAAAGAGCGTCGGGAAGATGCCTCCGAAAGTTTGCGAGAAACCAGCCTTTCGACATCATTCCAAGCAGATACATAGTGAGCGGGTTCAGCCCGACGACAACAAATGGAAAGACCCAGCCATTCCATTTTTTGACATCGATGATCCAGTAAGAGAGCGCGAGCAGTGCGATCACCCAACCGCCGCTGTAGAGCGTCCACGACGGAGTCCAGAGCTTCTTCACGATCGGGCAGATCGTAAGTCCGAGAACAGCTCCGGTGACGAGCAGGATGCCCGCCGCGATTGAGAGCTGTTTCAGTTTCGTGCCGGAGCTGGTTGATGAGTTTTTCAAAACCTGCCCTGACATGAGCCCCATCAACATAGTGACCATCGAAGGAACGAAGTTGAGTGTTGCATAGGCATGCGCTTCGAATGCTTTTTCGCGAGGGAAGAGATTGAGAAACCAGGTGTCGAAGTGCTGGGGGAATGATGTCCCGTTCTCGAAGTGCATTCGCCAGTCATCAAGCCCCCGCGGGAACAGGAGCATGAGCAGGTAGTAGCCCACGAGGATTGCTCCTCCGGTTAAAAACTGAGTTCGCCATGATCTTCCAACGAGGAAAAAAAGCAGGCCGTATCCCAGTCCAATTTGACTGAGGACGTTCGTGAAAATCCAGTTGGTATGATCCTGTCGAAGCGATTGCAGAAAGACACCAAGCAGGGTGAGAAGCAGTCCCCTCGTCCAGGCATGCTGCATTCGGGACCGATAGCTCTCTCCCAGTTTCTCCCGCTTCTCATAGGAAAACGGCATTGAAACGCCGACGATGAACATGAAAGCCGGTTGAATAAGATCCCAGAGAGCGAGACCGAAAACGCCGAATTGGCTATTCCACTCCGGGTGAGTTCCCTGAAAGACGACCCATTCTGCAACCGGTCCCTCAAGCTTAGCGGCATATTTGGCGATCCCGAACATGGATGATGCGAGGAGCAACATGACCATGCCGCGGTAGACATCGAGAGAAAGAAGTCGATCTGCCTGAACGGGTTCGGCAGGTGGATCAGAAGCGGTTTTGTCAGCAGACATCTTGCGACCCTGAGTGTTGAAGGCCGGATTGGTCAATCCTGCAGCGCACGTGATAACGTGGTCGCGGGGCTGATATGACGATCTCTCGACAAGAAATAACTCGCCCCCGTGCAGGCTCCGCCTTACTCTCTGGACACTAGTTACCAATCTCTTTTCACATATGGACGCCATTAAAATTCTCGGAACACTTCTCAGCAACAACGCTATGGGCTCACCTGCCGGTGGAAACATTCTCGGTAGCCTCCTTGGGGGCGGTGGTAATCAATCCGGCGCCGGCGATATCCTGGGCACGCTCCTCGGCGGCCAGAAGCGCGGCGGAGGAAGCGGTGGACTTGGCGCACTCGGTGCGATTCTTGCAGCAGCGGCGGCTGCCAAAGGAGGCGGCGGCAGCGGAGGTGGCGGAATGGATATCCTCGGATCTCTCCTTGGCAGTGGCGGCGGTGGCTCGAGTGTTCTAGGCAGCCTTCTTGGCGGAGGTGCTCCTCAGCAAAGATCCGGTGGTGGAGCACTCGCAGGTATGCTCGGCTCTCTTCTTGGTGGAGGCAGAAAACAGGCAGCGCCTTCCGGTGGCGGAGCCGGAGATCTTCTGGGATCACTTCTCGGAGCAGCGACAAGTGGGGGAGGAAACAATCCTCTTGGTGGCCTTCTTGGAGCGGCAGCGCAAGGTGGAGGTGCAAACGGATCTGAACTTCTCGGGATGCTTCTCGGCGGCGGGGAAAAAGCAGCTCCTCCGAAGGAGGCTCAGGAAGAAGCCGAAATTCTTATCGCCGCGATGTGCAATGCGGCAAAGGCAGATGGCACGATCGACGAAGCTGAGAAGGAAGCCATTCTTGGACGCCTCGGGGATCTTGATGAAAAAGAAATAGCCTATCTACAGGAACATCTTTCCGGCCCGGTTAACCTCGAAGAATTTACTTCAAACGTCCCCGATGATATGGATGAACAGGTCTACGCCTTTTCTCTCATGGCTATCAAGCTGGACACCCAGAAAGAAGCCGAATATTTTGGTAAGCTCGCAAACGGACTGGGACTGAAAGGCGATACCTGTAATCAAATTCACGCCCAGCTTGGCCAGCCGGAAATTTTTGCCTGATCTGTCCACTAACCATTCATGGGCAGACCTCGCCGACAAAAAACTTCCGGCAATCGTCCTCGCGAAGCGCGGGCTAACGTCCACTCGAGTGATATTCGAAAAGTGGCGCGATGCACCGAGGAGTCGTTGTATTCATTTCTCGAGAATCCTGAGGGAGTAGATCCTTTTTTTCTGGTCCTCGACGGGGTGCAGGACCCCCACAACCTCGGGGCTTGCATTCGATCCGCAGAAGGTGCCGGCGTGCAGGCCGTCGTCGTTCCACGTCACAAGTCTGCTCCTGTTACAGAAACGGTTGTTCGGGTTTCCTGCGGAGGAGCCGAGCACGTTCCAGTTGTCTCAGTCGGGAACATGGCACGATTCCTTTCGAAAATTCGCGAGGAGTATGGAGTCAAAATCGTAGGCACCGCGGATCAATCGGATTGCGAACTCTATGAATGTGAAATGACCGGTCCGCTTGCCGTCGTCCTCGGGGCGGAAGGTGAGGGGATGCGAAGGCTCACCCGGGAGAACTGTAATGAACTCATCAGCATTCCGATGGCTGGCCATGTCGAATGCCTGAACGTTTCCAATGCTGCCGCTGTCTGTCTCTTTGAAGCCGTGCGTCAGCGCCTTATGCTCGAACTCGGTGCGCTCTAATATATCTATTTTTTTATGACTACGTCTTACGCTAATCCCTACACAATCGCTGCGGACGCGGCTCCATCGGACCGGGCTGCTTTCATGCGCAGCACATACATGCACCTCGGCCTCGCGATCCTTGCCTTCATTGGGGTCGTAGGATTTTTACTGCAGCAGCCATGGGTGCCAGCCCTTGTCGAGAAGATGCTTGGTTTCGGATGGCTCATTGTCCTTGCTGTTTTTATGCTGGTCTCCTACGTGGCGGACAAGCTTGCCAGATCCGAAACCTCACGTGGGGTGCAATATGCGGGGCTAGGTCTCTTTGTTATCGCCGAGGCATTCATTTTTCTGCCATTGCTCTATTTTGCGGCATTTAAATCAGGGGACGGTTCGCTTCTATTCGTCAAGGCAGGGACGACCACCGCTTTCATTTTTGCCGGCCTGACCGCTACCGCCTTTGTGACAAGGAAAGACTTCTCGTTCCTCCGCAGCTTTCTCATGATCGGATTCTTCATCGCGGTTGGTCTCATCGTGGTATCGATCTTGTTCGGGTTTTCCCTCGGCACGATTTTTGCCGGTGCGATGGCCCTGCTCGCGAGTGGGTCAATCCTCTACACGACTTCAAACATCATTCATCATTACCGGACGGATCAGTCGGTATCGGCAGCACTCTCATTGTTTGCGAGTGTGGCGCTGCTCTTTTACTATATCCTTCAGATCTTCATGAGCCGGGATTAGTCCTGCTTTGCGCAGGTCATATCCGCGACTGCGGGACCCTTTGAGTATTGCGGTTAGCAGGTCATTTTCATACGGTTTTTGTATCCCTATGAAAACACCTGACTCCCCTGCCTCTATTGATCGTCGCAAAGTTCTGAAATATGGAGCCGGATTCGGTCTCGCTCTCGCCTGGCCCAATTCGAAAGTCCTCGGTGCCAACGATGATATTCGTGTCGGGATCATTGGCGTGAATGGTCGGGGGAAGTCCCACATGGATGCCTACGCGAAAATGAGTGGTGTCAGGGTGACGGCTCTTTGTGATGCAGATCCGGCAGTGCTTGATGCCCGGGTCAACAAAATGGCTGACACTCAGGAGATCAGCGTCGCCGGTTTTGCTGACATGCGGGACATGTTTGATAAAGGTGAAATCGACGCGATGTCGACGGCGACGCCAAATCACTGGCATACGCTCTCCGGGTTCTGGGCGATTCAGGCCGGTCTCGATGCTTATGTTGAAAAACCGATTTCTCACAATGTCTGGGAAGGACGGCAGCTCGTGAAGCTTGCGCGGAAGAATGGAAAGATTTGTCAGGGGGGGACGCAGAGCCGCTCCATGGGATCGATCCAGTCCGCCGTAGAATTCGTGCAAGACGGCAAGCTCGGAAAAATTAAGTATGTCAAAGGCATGTGCTACAAGCCCCGTGCCTCCATCGGAAAAGGTGGTGGCGGTGAGATTCCGGAAGGGGTGGACTACAACCTTTGGTGTGGTCCCGCCGCTCAGGAGTCTCCGCTGGGACGTCAGCGGTTTCACTATGATTGGCATTGGTTCTATGACTATGGAAACGGCGACATGGGCAACCAGGGGATTCATCAAATGGATGTCGCTCGCTGGTATCTCGGGGAAGATAAAATTGCTCCGCGCTCGATGAGTATCGGCGGTCGTCTTGGTTACGACGATGATGGCGAAACTCCAAACACGCAGATCGTTTATCATGATTATGATTCCGCTCCTCTGATTTTTGAAACTCGTGGTCTTCCTAAGGCAACTAAGTTTCAGGAAGACAACTGGGGTAAGAACATGAACGCTCCCGACGAGTATCCTGAAGAAAGCGGGATTGGTGTCGTGGTGGTTTGTGAGGGTGGAAGTGTCTACACCAGCGCAGGAGGAAAAGTTCTCATGAAAGATGCCGAAGGTGAAGAAATAGAGCCACCTGAAGCAGCAGAGACGGAAGACATATTTTCGAATTTCATCTCAGCCGTGAAAAGCCGGAAAGTCGAAGAACAATATGCGGATTGTGAAGAGACTCACATCTCGAGTGCGCTCTGTCATACCGGGTTGATCTCTCACCGTCTCGGTCGACTTCAAAGTAATGACGAAATTCTTGAGCAGATTAAAGACGATGCAACTCTAACGGATCGTTACGGATCAATGGGGGATCACCTCGCGAAGAACGGAGTCGACTTGAAGGCTCAGAGCATTGTCCTCGGGCCGATGCTGAAATTTAATCCGGATACGGAATGGGCTGAAGGAAACGGCGATCTCGACGCCCCGGCGAATCGCCTTGCGACGCGGGTCTATCGCGAGCCGTTTGTCGTTCCGGAAGTGCTGTGATCGGCGGCCGATTAATTTGAGAAGCGTCGGTTGTCAAATGAGGCAGCTGGCGCTTTTTTGTGGAAGATGATTTCCCGAAACCTTGAGAAAGCACGATCTGCCTATGAGGGCAGAAATACGGAGGCGTCGCGGAAGGCTCACGATTCAGGGGGCGAGCCGCATCGCGCTGGTGGTGGCCAGTATATCAAGAGCTTCGTCTACGGGGGACTCGATGGGACGATCACCACCTTCGCTGTTGTCGCCGGGGTGGCCGGGGCTTCCCTGAGTTCTAACGTCATTCTCATTCTGGGTTTCGCGAACTTGATTGCTGATGGAATTGCGATGGCATTCGGAGACTTCCTCAGCACACGAGCGGAGCAGCAATATCATGCCTCGGAACGTCGGAGAGAGGAATGGGAGCTTGAGCATTATCCGGAAGGGGAGAAGAAAGAGCTCATCGAAATCTATGAGGAGAAAGGGCTCTCGGAGGAGGATGCTTCAACGCTGGTGGGAATTCTCGAAAAGCATCCTGAAGTGATGGTCGACACGATGATGGTTGTCGAGCTCGGGATTCTCGAAGAACACGAATCGCCATTAAAAAACGGGATGGTGACTTTTGCTGCCTTTGTTCTCTTTGGTTTTATCCCTCTTCTCGTTTTTGTGCTCATGCATTTCACCGGATGGCAGCTCAACGGGATGGTTTGGGCCTGCGTGCTAACCGGAGCGACCCTCTTCGGTCTGGGCGTCGCTAAAAGTCGATTCTCGGCTGGTGCATGGTGGCGGGCCGGGGCTGAAATGCTTTTGTTGGGCGGGCTTGCCGCGGTGGCGGCATTTTTCGTTGGTAAGGCACTGGAGTCTCTGGCGTAACCGGGTACATATGAATTTCAGATTACTCGCTCTAGCCTCTGCGTTGTTTCTTTCTCAAGGGACGGCAGGAGAGGTTCCTGAGAATTTTCGTCGCGAGAATCTCATTGCCTGGTGCATCGTTCCGTTTGATGCGGCGAAGCGGGGGCCGGCAGAGCGTGCGACGATGGTGAAGGCTCTTGGAATGAGGCGTGTCGCCTACGACTGGAGAAAGGAGCACATCCCAACTTTTGAAGCAGAGCTTCAAGCTTACCGGAATGCCGGCATTGAGATGACTGCATTCTGGAGTGGACATGAGGACGCTTACCCTCTGTTCAGGCAATTTGAGATTCGGCCACAGATTTGGAAGACCCTGCCTTCCAATGAGGCACCCACTCAAGAGGGCAAAGTGATAAAGGCCGCAGAGATGATGGCAGCTCTTGCTGCAAAGTGTATGGAGAATCGCCTCACACTCGGATTATACAATCACGGTGGATGGGGCGGTGAACCGGCAAATCTGGTTGCCGTTTGCAGGGAGCTCAGGAGACGTGGATTTGTGGACGTCGGAATCGTTTACAACTTTCATCATGCCCACGAGAGAATCGATTCGTGGGCTGAGGATCTGGAATTGATCAAGCCCTACCTGATTTGTTTGAACTTAAATGGCATGGTCAAAGACGGACCCGAAGAGGGCCGGAAAATCCTCACTATCGGAAAAGGTGATCATGAGCAGGAGATGATCAAAACCGTAGTCGTGTCAGGGTATGATGGACCGATCGGGATTCTCGATCACCGTAACGAAACGGACACGGAAGAGACAGTGCGGGAGAATATAGAAGGGCTTGAAGCGATCTTTAAACAGGCGAGGGAATGAGTCAGTCGATTCCAAGAGCGAGTTTGGTCGATTCAGTGACTCCGAAACAGGTTTCCTCCATCGTAAGCTCATCGGTATTGATCGAGAGGTGTTGCGCCCCGGCATAGAGGTCGTCACGTTGCGTGAGAAGGTCAGTGATCGTTTTTTGAGGGTTTCGAGTCTTTAAAAGTGGGCGATTCTGATTTCGACTGACACGCTCAAAAATAATTTCAGGGCTGGCTTTGAGCCAAATGACATAGCCGGATGACTTAAGGATTTCAAGATTTTCAGGGCGGGTCACAATGCCGCCGCCGGTCGAAACTACCTGCCCGTCTCTCTCCCTGCATTCTTTCAGGACTTCAGTTTCAAGAGATCGAAAAGCATCTTCCCCGGATTCCTCAAAGATAGTCGGAATAGACTTTCCGGCCTTCTCTGCGATCAATAAATCCGTATCCACGAATTTCATGCCAAGGCTTCTCGCGACCCGTTTTCCGATCGTAGTCTTGCCGGTGCCCATGAATCCGATCAAAATCAGATTGCGAGGACGCTGTCCTGTCGTATTCACTAACTCAAGCATAGCGAGATTAAAGGGGTTGCCTAACTTTTTCGCGACGCGAGGTCAGCACTACGATGGAAACAGTTATTGCGAGAACACAATCTGAAATTGATACGAACGAAGCCGTTCGGGAAGCCGCCAATGCCTTGCAGTCTGGGGACGTGGTCGCTCTACCCACCGAGACTGTCTACGGACTCGCGGCGGATGCCCTGAATCCCGCCGCGGTCGAGAAAATATTTGAAGCGAAAGAGCGTCCTCATTTCGATCCGCTGATCGTTCATGTGCATCATAAAGATGCTGTTCGCGATGTCGCCGAGATTCCGGAGGAGGTGAAAAAGACGGTGACTCAGCTTATTGAAACCTTTTGGCCAGGTCCTCTCACGCTGGTCCTTCCGCGAAAGCCGATGATTCCCGATCTTGTTACCGCCGGTCTCTCGACCGTGGCGGTACGTCAGTGCGATCACCCGGTTTTCCATCGAATTATTCGAAATTTTAACGGTCCGATCGCGGCTCCTAGTGCGAACTTGTTTGGTCAGATGAGTCCGACTTCAGCGCAGGCGGTGATGGATCAGTTGGATGGTCGCATTCCTCTCATCGTCGATGGCGGGGCCTGCTCGCGCGGTCTCGAATCCACGATCATTAAGGTGGAACCGGGAGAGAAAAAGCCACTCATCACCGTGCTGCGACCGGGGCCGATTACCGAGATCGATCTCAAAAAATTCGGCAAGGTCGTTTTCGCGGATCGAAATGAGGCAGTGGAGGATTCCAATCCCGAGGCACCGGGAATGCTGGAGAATCATTACGCGCCGGGCAAGGATTTGCGCCTCCTCTCCGACCCTGCTGATTTCATTCCGGAAGACGGGAAGCGTTATGCCTTGCTCAGCTATCGCGGTCAGCCTAAGGACGGCTTCCTCGACCTTCACGAGTGGGATCATGTTTCGATCCTCAGCCCTGGCTCCGGTCGCGTCGCTGAAGCGGGGACACGGTTTTTCCACGTCCTCCGCGAAATCGACGGGATGAACGAAATCGACGAAATTATCTCCGAACCCATGCCTGATCGTGGAGTCGGAAAGGCGATTTTGGATAAATTGCGCAAGGCGCAGGTCAAGACTTGAGGCAAAGCGTCTTTTGCTTTCTCCGAGGCGTTAAACCCCGCGTTTCGCTCCGAAGAGTCGCAGGTGGAGACGGTCGGAATAATTTAGCCCGTGCTTCTGAGCGAGTCCCGCGACGAAGTCCTGATTCGCTTCCAGCTCGGCAACGGAATTCGCTTTCGGCATGAGGAAAATTCGATGAGCTGGGATCACGACCGCTTCGCAGAGGGCTTGAATTTCTTCAAAGTCAGATTTGTCATCAACGACAAACTTGAAGTCAGCATTTTCTGTCGCCACTAACTCTTTGAGCACGTCAGGCTTGAGGCGAAGTGCCGGATCAATGCCTGAATTTTTCAGCTTGGGCGAGACGTTGATCTGATCAACTCGTTCCAAAAAAGCGTCACTTGGCAATAGGGTCCCATTCGTTTCCACTTCGAATTGCCCTGAGATGGCGGTCATCAGTTCAGCCCACGCTTTTTCCTGAATGAGGGGCTCTCCTCCGGTTAGAACAAAATTTGAGCACGGGAATTGGCTCACGCTTTCGACGATTTCACCGATACTGAAGTCGATAATTTGCTCTTCGCGTTTGTATTTCCGACTGCTCTCATGAACAAAGTCAGTGTCCTCCCAGTTCCAGGTGTAGTCCGTGTCGCACCAGCGGCAATGAAGGTTGCAAAGCGATGATCGAATGAAAATGGATGGTCGGCCGGTGTTCCGCCCTTCGCCCTGCAGTGTGTAAAATATTTCCGGACTGCCGTCCGGCATCCGTGCCAATTTCATTTATTTCGGCACGAGGGTCACTTTTTCCATGATGTCGCCGCGCTGGCCTTCAGGCCATTCTTCTGACTTTGGCCAACCGAGATAGAAAAAACCGAGGCATTTGTCACGGGGATCGCCGAGTCCGAGCCATTCCCTCATTTCGTCGGTGTAGGAAATCGGAGGCGAAGACCAGAACGCAGCCATGCCCAAAGCCGAAGCAGTCAGGTGCATGTTCTGGACGGCGCAGGCGACGGCTTCGATTTCCTCCAATTCAGGGATTTTTTCGATGTCCTGACGCTTCATCCCAATCGCGACGACAACGGGAGCCATGAGGGGTTGTTTGCCGAGTTTCTCCAGCTTTTCCGGTCGGACCTGATCCTCAGGGGTTACCTTACGATAGAGGTTCTGACAAAAATCAGCGAGGCGCTGTCGTCCTTCACCGGTGAAGACGGAAAAGCGCCAGGGTTCGGTCATGCCGTGGGTTGGGGCCCAGTTTCCGTTTTCGAGAATCGCAGCAAGCACTTTCGGCTCGACCGGCTTCTCCGACATATCGACCGGCTTGATCGTGCGACGGCGACGGATAAGGGCATTCGCGGCGGCAAGCCGCAGGGACATAGCATCGAGAGGGGGCTGGGGAGGGTCGTCACTCATGATTCGTGCCGACCCTATCGCGACTCAGTGGCCTCGACAACCGCCTATTGCGTCTGGTCTTTGAGGCAGTCGTCGTCCTGAGGCACTGCTTCGCCGACTTCATCGACGGGATGCGTGTAAAGGTAGCGCCAGACATCTTCGTGAAGAAAATTGCCCTCAGCGTCCCTGGCGGAATTTTTTCCGGGGGTGACGGCGCTGTGGGCTTTTTTACCATCGCCTCCGACATCGAAATCGGTGATGAGGCGACGGGTGTTTTCGAAGGGAATGGAAACCTTGTCGACGTTAACGATACGGCCATACTCATGCAGGCCTAGCATTTCCCAGGAACGGCAATAGTGATCAGCGGTCCAGCCGCCATCGAGAACGTGAGAAAATCCAAAGACGCGATTCGCGGGAGTCGCGGAGGGAAGGGCCTGCCAGGTCTGGTAGTTGTCTCGGGGTCCGCAGAGGGCGACGACGCGACTCACTTCGATGTGCTTGGAGAATCGAGCTGCGGTCGTTGAGCCATGTGAGGATCCTGACACGATGATATCTTCCCAGCGGAGCCCGGTGCCGTCATCGGTGAGAAAGTAGTCCCATTTCCCCTCAGGGTTCTCTTCGGCAAGCCATTTCACGAACTGGAGGCTGCGCTCCATCATGCCGTCAGGCTTTGGGATATCAACACAGTCGCTGAAGTCTTCGCCGGTCGCCGCTTCGAGCCTGACATTGCCGCGACAATGCGGTCCAACGGGATTCTCCTGACAGACGAGGCTGAACCATTTGTTCGCGTAGTGGGGTTGAATCGCGTGGAGGCCGTAGCTGTTCAAGCGGTCGAAGAGTTCCGCGCGATGACTCATGAGCCAGATCACAAGCTTGCCTCGCGGTTCGACTGAAGTGTCGACGGAAGCGTTTTGAATGTCGGCGGGTTTGCCGTTTTTATCTTCGAAGACAAAACCGATTTCTGGATGGGGTTTCGCTTCGGGGTCGATTTCACTGGCGCGGGCCGAAAGCTCGTAGCGTTTCGCATCGCGGTCGCGAAAGCGGAGGTCTTTCGCGGCGATCGCCTGGAGGCTGAAAATTAGAGCGAGTGAAAGGCAAAGGAGTTTCATGGTTTAGCTCTCTACAATCTCAGAAATATCGAGAAGCCACAACTGTCTTCCGCTACCGCCATGGGGGGAGTCGATGCAGATGGTTTTTCCATCGTTGCTGGAGCGGGGATGCGTGTCGCATCGCCACTCGCCTTTGTATTCGCCCGGGAGGTGAAATTTTCCGAGGTCATGCCGGGTGTCGGTCGGGACGTGATAGACATACGGGTTCTGCTGGCGACGGACCCCGCGTGGATAAGTGTCGTTCAGAATCCATTGGGTGCCGTCGCCGATGGGGAGGTAAGTGTTGTGTCCGTTATCAGGCATCTTTTCCCGTCCGACGACTTTGATTTGATCGGTTTTGTCCTGAAAAAGGTAGAAGGCGGATTCCATACCCTCCGGCTTCGTCCAGGCACAGATGTGCTCCGGGTCGCGCCAGATAAAATGTGAGGTGAAACCGGAGGGATCGACCTCGAAGAGGTCCGAACCGTCGATCGCAGCCGTGAACATGCGAGTCACGAAACCGTTGTTCACCGCGAATTCGGAATCATCCGGTCCTTTGGCGCGCCAGCGATGCAGGAAAATGAAACGTTTGCTGTCTGGGCTGACGAGAAGGTGATTCACATAGTTCCACTGGTCGGTGAGCGGGGTACCGTGAAACGGAATTTCAGCTAGCTGGGCGAGCGAGATGATGAGCTCGGAGTCGCCCGTCTCTATGTTGACCCGCCAGATTCCGGATGACTCCGGAGCCCGCTCGTTGCGGACTGGGTCGTCGACTCCCTGATAGCCGTAGCCTGGGCGAAGATTCTGAATGCGGGCGAAATCGGCGGAGATGCCCCATTTCCCGTCGGGGCTGAGAGCGTAGATGGGGCGGGGGATTGTGTTCGTCTCGCCGGTCTTCACATCGTGAACCCGGCAGACGAATTGATCGGAGTCCCGGTCGTTCCAGATCACGTTGGAGCTTGAGCCGGGGAGCCACTGGAGCATGCATCCCTGTTGCCAGCCCCAGGCCTCGCTTTTGCCAACCTCAATCCATTCGTCGTTGTTCTCGAGGTCAATCATCCCGACCTTGATGCGGTCGAATTCAGTCGGGGTGCGATGCTCAAAATTGACCTGATTCGCAAGGACGAAACGATTCGTCGGATCGAACTGCAGCTTGTCGTAGTAGCCAAACCAGTGAAACTCGGGGCCGCTTGTGATGGATCGGGTCGGGACGTAGGCTTCGCTGAATTTAGAGATGTCAGGATCCGCTGATTGAAGGACCGAAGGGTGGATTGCACCGGCGCCGAGTGCGGCCGCCGTGCCCTGGAGAAAATTTCTTCGTTGCATGAGAAAAGTGGGGTAACGACCAAAAGATGATCCAGTGCTTCTATCCTGCCAAGGTCGATCTCGATCATGAATATCGTGATCGTGCTACTGTCGAAGTCGAAAGTCTTTTCCGTTTTCCGTGTGGCGTAGACATCCAACTCTGCGTCCCCGGGGCATCAGGCCACGGCAATGACGGTCGAAATTCTCCCGAATGCCGCTACTACTTTAGCAGCGAAATACCGCCGTCTTTCATCTCGATGAGACGCTTGCGATAGAGGGCCCCGAGGGCTTGTTTGAAGGCCTTTTTACTCGTCTGAAAAGCACGACGGATTTCGTCGGGGGAGCTTTTGTCTCCGATGTCGAGGCGACCACCGTTTTGTTCCAGCTTTTCGAGAATCTGTCCACTCAAGCCCGTGACTCGACTATAGCCGACCGGTTCGAGGGAGAGGTCGATCTTTCCACCGTCCTTCATCTCGGCGATGTAACCATCGAAAGTCTCGCCAATGCGAAGGGGACGGGAAATTCGGCTCTCGTGAAGGAGCCCGCGGTGCTCTTGATTCACAATCGCCATGTAGCCGAGCGGGGTGCGTTCCTGAATGATGAAGCTCACCGCCTCGCCGGTCTGATAATTTGCCCTCGTCTTATCGAGAAAGCGGTTTGTTTTCAGGGTCGCAACGATGCGGTTTGAGACCTCATCGATCATGACGTAGACGACGGCAAGCTGGCCGACCCGGACATGGAACGGCTGCTCGCGAAAAGGTAGGAGTAGATCCTTTGTGAGGCCCCAATCGAGAAAAGCTCCGATGTTGGAATTGACTGAGGTTACCTCGAGGGCGGCGAATCCACCGACCTCGACGATTGGCTTTTGCACCGTCGCAACGATTCGGTCCTCGGAGTCGCGACTCACAAAAACCTCGACCTCGTCACCTTGTTCGACGTCCTGCGGGACTTCCGCATTGGGGAGGAGAATTTCCCCCAGTTCACCGCCATCGAGGTAGAATCCGAAATCGGAATCGCGGATGATGAGCAAGGTGTTCGTTTTGCCGAGTTGGGCCATTCGCCATCATAGGCGGATCGCTAACGCCACGCAAGGTCATGGATTTTTCCATGTTCGGGATGCTCATGATTGAGTGAGCGGAGTTCCAGCTTCATCCCGGTATCGGAAATGGTCGCCCGGACCCAACCGCTGGGTCTTGCCTCGTCGAAAACATAAGCTGTCGGGGGTAGGTTGACTCGATGAAGGCCCCGCTCATCTGGCTTAACCTCCCAGCGGTGACTATGTCCGAAGAGGTAAGCCTTGGCGGACGGATGAGTGTTCAGTAGTTCCACAAAAGGTGTGGAATCGATGAGGCCACTAATCTTGATTTCTTCGTCTGATGGAATCACGTCAGTCCGGAAAACCTGCGGGTAGTGATGACCGAGAATGATGGCCGGTTTGTCAGCTTGCTGCGAGAGGTAGCTGGAGATCCACTGCAGTTGAGCTTCGCCGATTTCCCCCTCGACCTTGTTCACGTAACGAAGGGTGTCGATGAGAATCAAATTAAGATGCTCGGTTTCGATGACGCTGCAGTGCTTGTTCTCCACGACCGAGTTCCCGTTGAAGTCAGGGTAGGCATCTAGAAAATTAATGCGATCATCATGATTGCCCAGTGTGCAGTGAATCGGCAGCCCTGCCTCGATGAGTGGCTGAAGTAATGTTTTGAGTTGCTTGTAGTCGCCCGGTTGCCCGTCATCGAAAGCAACGTCGCCATCGATAATGACCCCGGTTAGATGCTCGCTTTCCTCAAGGACTTCTGCGACGACCTGCTTGAGATGCTCGGTGAGATTAATTCCTCGAGAGAGCTTTGTCGGATCAGCCGCAATGTGTGTATCAGAAAGCAAAGCCCAGGATTCTGTGGAGGTGGCAGCGCGGAGAGGAAGGCCCAGGCCGGATACAGTAAAAATGGCAGCCCCTTCGAAGAAGCGCCGCCGGGAGAGGGGGTCGAGGTGGAGTGGCATGGTGCCAGTCTTGCGTGGATTGGAATCTTCGAAAAGAGGAAAATGTATGCGGCATGGCTCATTTCCGCTTCAATCGGGCTTTACCGACGAAGCTTGATTCGGTTCACTCGCGACATGAGAACCCGACTGATTGTATTTTTTCTAACTTTGACGGCCACGGTATTTTCTTCGGAGAAACCGAACATCGTCTTTATTCTTGCAGACGATCTCGGTTTCCACGAGCTGGGCAGTTACGGGCAGGAGAAAATCAAAACGCCACGTCTCGATCAGCTCGCGGCGGAAGGCATGCGATTCACTCGGGCCTATTCCGGCAATGCAGTCTGCGCCCCGTCTCGTTGTGTTCTCATGACAGGAAAGCATCCTGGTTTCGCCGAGGTGCGGACCAACAAGGGCGGGTTTAAGCCGGAAGGACAACACCCGATCCCTTCGAGCGAAGTGACGATTGCGGAGCTTCTCGAGGCGGAAGGCTATGTGAGCGGTGCGTTCGGGAAATGGGGACTGGGAAATATCTGGTCTGAAGGAAGTCCTCATGCCCAGGGATTCGAACGCTTTTTTGGCTACAACTGCCAGAGCCATGCGCATTCTTACTATCCAGAGACACTTTGGAGCGATGAAGAGAAATTTCCGCTCAACAACGATCCACCGGTTCCGGGTCACGCTGGACTTGTCAAAGGTGCCGATCCCTCTGATCCGGCGAGCTATGAAATTTTCAAAGGGGAGGACTACGCCTCGGATCACATTAATGATCAGGCTCTGGAATTCATCAAAGCCAATCAAGAGAAACCCTTTTTTCTCTATTACCCCAGCCTGATTCCTCACGTCGCCCTGCACGTCCCGGACGAACAGCTTGAACCGTATCTTGCAGAGGGATGGAACGATCCTCCTTTTACCCGTGAGGGTGGCTATGGATACACGCCGCACTTCACGCCGCGGGCGGCTTACGCGGCAATGATCACCCGGCTCGATGACTATGTGGGAAAAGTTTTAGACCTCATTGAAGAACTGGGACTGACCGATAATACGATCGTTATTTTTTCTTCGGACAACGGGACGACGCATCTCAAAGAAGAGGTGGATTACGATTTCTTCAGCAGCGTCGGCGAGCTTCGCGGATTGAAAGGGGATCTCTATGAAGGTGGCATTCGCGTGCCGCAAATCGTAAAATGGCCGGGGAAAGTGGAAGCGGGAAGTGTCACTGATTTCGTAACCGGATTCGAGGACTGGCTCCCCACGATGTTAGACTTAGTTAACGCCGAATCGGAAGTGCCCGCTGAGGTCAACGGCATTAGCATTGTGCCGACGTTGTTGGGTGAGAATCAAGGTGAGCGGAGTTTTCTTTATCGCGAATTTACCGGATACGGAGGGCAGCAAGCGGTTTGGTTAGGGAATCAATGGAAGGGGATTCGTCGGGATTTGCTGAAGAAGGGAAATGAGAACCCGCTCGAGGTTCAATTGTTCGATCTCAAAGCAGACCCATCTGAGAGCATCGACGTTGCCGCCGAATACCCGGAAGTGCTCAAGAAGATCGAAGGTCTCATGAAATCGGAACGCGTTCCGTCGGAGACGTTTCCGATTCCCGTGTTGGATGCGTTGGCAGACTGAGGCTCTGAGTTCGATGACCTAACAGGGTTGTGTCATCGATTTAACAGGGTTGGTGCGCTTTGGGGCCGATTCCAGCGAATGGGCTTTGCGAAAGCGGTGTCATGCCGCCGCAATTTCAGATATACCCGTGAAATGTGTCTTGGTATTGAGGGCGCATGAGAGTTACCCTCGTTCGTCAAGCCAGCTATGAATCGCTTTGTTTTTACTGCCCTGATCGCTTTGGTTGCCTCATTCTTGAATGCTGAGGAATACCACGGAATCGATTTTCCTGCCGGTGCGATCAGCTTTGCCGACTCGGTGGTTTCATACGAGCCTGATTTTGCTCAGGGAGCTGTCCCTACTCATGAGGATTTCTTCGATCCGGAAAAAAGTCTCTCGATTCCTGATTACCCGATTGGGCAGGACCGCCAGCCGGGGAGTGTTTCGCTTGGGTCCGGTGGAAGGGTGACGCTGAAATTTACCGATAATGTTTTAACCGGCAGCGGAAGCGAAAAACCTGATCTACACATCTTTGAAGTCGGCACTGATGTCGAAGACACTTTTGTTGAGATTAGTCGAGAAGGTCGAAAATGGCATCCGGTTGGAAAAGTCACCGGTTCAATTTCGTCCATCGATATTGACGCTTTTGGTTTTTCGGAAGCTGATCATTTTCGTTTTGTCAGGCTAACGGATGATGCGAACGAGGGAATGACATCAGGGGAAACAGTTGGGGCGGATATCGATGCGGTCGGGGCGATCAGCACGATAGCAAAGCCGGATCGCTCAAGCTGGTGGATTCTGATCGTTGTCGTTCTCCTGATTATTGTCTCGATTTTAGTTTTTTTCTCGGGCCACCGACGGTTGCGGGTCTGCTTCAGCTTTGCCTCAGCGACGATGGTTCTGGCCATCACTTTAGTTAGCTTATGGTGGTTCGGGTTTTATTTGTCTTGGGCCTGGACTATTTGTCTGGTGGCACTGTCCATGACTGTCATTCTTTGCTCGTTTTGGTTGGTCGTAGTGGTCCGGCGACAGTCTCTGCCGAAGTGGATGAGTGTTTGTGCGTTCGTTGCGATTTTGATCGGGTTCTTGATCATCCTCCTTCTCTTCTTTGCGGATGGATTACTTTGATCCATTCTTCTTCCTTCCGGTCCCGGGCGGGGTGCGATGCTCGCCGAAGTATTTCTCGCTTCGGTAGCGGAGCCAGACTCTCAGGACCTGAGGGATCTGCTCTCTCTCCGCTTTCGTGAGGCGCTCATACAGCTTCAGCGCTCGCCCGCGCTCCATGCGGCAGGCTCCGTTTTTGTGGGCATCCCAGTGGGTCCGCGCGAGACGGATGCGGCGGGCGGTCTCTTTCACGAGCGCGGGGCCGGATAGCTCGTCATCGGAGAGTTTGCGCTTTTTCGGCATCGAGATCAGGTGGATTTACGCTATATGAAGCGTGTGATTTCTATCCTATCGTTTCAATGAACTTATCCAATCCTTTTATGAAATCATCATTGATCCTTCTCGCCACGCTTCTCGGTTTCGCGACTCAATCTGCGCAGGCGGAGAAGCGTTTTGTCTACTCCTCGGCAGGCGGGGCCGTGACGGTCTACGCGGTTGATCCAGGGACGGGGAAGTTGACCGAGATTCAGAATAACGACGGGATGGGACTGACTGCGATTTCCAGTGATCAGAAATTTCTCTACCGCATCGGGGGAGGGGAGATCGAGAGCTACCGCATTCAGAAAAATGGGAAGCTGAAGTCTATCGGCAAAAACAAGACTTCGGAAAAGAGCGGCTATCTCGCGCTCGACGCGACTGGTCGTTTCATGGCTGGAAGCAACTACGGTGGCGGCAGCGTCACGGTCTGGGAGATCGGAGAGGACAAGATTGGAATCGGTGAGCCGGTCGCGACGATGGCTTTGGAAAAAGCGGCGCACTCCTCGCTCTTTTCGCCGGGCAACGAGTTCCTTCTCGTGCCGGCGACGACGCCGAATAAAGTTTTTCAGCTCAAGTTTGACGCGAAGTCCGGAGAGGTCTCAGCGAACGATCTCCCTGCGGTTTCAGGCCCCACAGGCGAGGGGACAGCGCAGCAGCCGCGGCATATTATTTTTCATCCGAATGGAGAAATTGCCTACACGACCCTGGAGCGGGAGTCGCCCGGAGTCGGCGTTTGGAAATGGGATGAGTCTTCCGGGCAGTTAGAATTGTTGCAAAACATCATCACCTTTCCTGAGAACTGGGAAGGTGTGATCACGACGGCGGATCTCCATCTCACGCCGGATGCGAAGTTTCTCTACGTCTCGAATCGTGACCTCACGGATCGGAAAGCCGTCACGGGGGATAGTTCGATTGTCGGTTTCAAAGTGGATCCTGAGACTTTCATGCTCGAGATGATCGGTCATACCCCTTGCCCTCAGGTGCCGCGTTCCTTCGCGATTGATCGCGCCGGTGAATATGTCTATGTCGCGGGCCAAACGGCGGGTAAGCTTGCGGCTTATCGCCTCAATGATGAGACCGGTGAATTGTCCTTGATTGAAGAGATTGAGACAGGGAAAGGACCGAACTGGGTGAAGTGCGTCACGATCGCAGACTGATTGGCTCGTCGCTTTCTATCCGGGTGGATTGGCCTTATGGGTAGCCTGATGCCTTTGCCGCTGCCCGAACCGGGCTCTTCCTCACTTTCAAACGACGAAATTCTCGACGCCTTTCTCGGCTATCTTGGAGAGGAGGGGGTCGAGCCGTATGATCATCAGGAAGAGGCGATCCTCGAGCTCTTCGCAGGAAATAATGTGATTCTCAACACGCCGACGGGTTCGGGAAAATCTCTCGTCGCGCAGGCGTTGCAATATCGTTCGATCTGCCTTGGTCGCCGCTCCCTCTACACGGTGCCGGTCAAGGCGCTTGCGAATGAGAAGTTCTTGTCGCTTTGTCAGGTATTCGGGCCGGAGAATGTCGGGATGATCACGGGAGATGCGACCGTCAATCCTGATGCTCCCGTGATCTGTTGCACTGCGGAAATTTTATCTAACCTCGCGCTGCGTGAAGGCGACACAGCGAAGGTCGATGAAGTGATCATGGACGAGTTTCATTATTACTCGGATCACGAGCGAGGCGTCGCGTGGCAGGTTCCGTTACTCACCTTGCCGCAGGCGCGCTTCCTTCTCATGTCGGCGACGCTGGGCGTTACCGGATTTTTTGAAGAGGGACTCACCGCGCTGAATGGCTTCCCGACTGTCCTCGTGAAATCGGAGGACCGCCCTGTCCCGCTCGAGTACGAATACAGCACAACAATGCTGGAGGAAAAAATCGAGGAACTCGTCGAGGCGGATCGTGCTCCAATTTATCTGGTTCACTTCACCCAACTGTCCTGTGCGAAGACGGCGCAGAATCTGATGAGTCGGAATTTTTGCACAAAGGAGGAAAAGGATCACATCGCAGCGCAGCTCGTCGATGCTGATTTCCGGAGTCCCTACGGCAAAGAAATGAAGAAGCTCCTGCGTCATGGTCTCGGGATCCATCACGCTGGTCTGCTCCCTAAGTATCGTGTCCTCGTCGAAAAGCTTGCGCAGCAGGGCTTGCTCAAGGTGATTTGTGGAACCGACACGCTCGGGGTCGGGGTTAATGTTCCGATCCGGACGGTGCTATTCACGCAGCTTTTTAAGTATGGCGGCCAGAAAACGAAGACCCTCGCAGTACGAGATTTTAAACAGATCAGCGGTCGGGCGGGGCGTCGGGGATTTGACTCGGTCGGCTACGTCGTGGCACAGGCGCCCGAGCATGTCATCGCGAACATCAAGGCGGAACAGAAGGCGGCAGACAAGGGGAAGAAGAGCAAGGCGGTGAAAAAGAAGCCGCCTGAGAAAGGGTTCGTGAACTGGGACGAGGGGACTTTCATCAAGCTCCGGGAATCGCGATCCGAAAAGCTGAGCTCCAGCTTTGTCGTGAATCATAGCATGCTTCTCAATGTGCTCAGCCGGACTCACGAGGATGGATGCGAGGCGCTTCGAGGTATCATTCGAACTTGTCACGAGACGGAGGTGGGGAAGAAGAATCTCCGTCGCCGTGCCTTTTCGCTTTTTCGTGGTCTTGTTGAAGGGAATGTCCTCAAGATCATTCCGAAATCAGATCGCGGCGGGGCGTACAAAGTAGCTTTGAGCATTGATCTGCAGGAGGAATTCTCAATGAACCAGGCTCTGGGGCTTTATCTGCTCGAGGCGCTCGTAAAACTGGATCGTGAGGATCTCTCATATCCACTTCAGGTTTTCTCTTTGATCGAATCTATTCTCGAAGACCCGGCCGCGGTGATTCGAAAGCAGGTCGATAAAGTGAAGGGTGAACTCATGGCGGAGATGAAAGCGGAGGGCATCGAATACGATGAGCGAATCGAGAGGCTCGATGAAGTAGAGCATCCAAAGCCCGGGAAAGATTTTATTTATGCGACTTACAACGAGTTCGTGCTCACGCATCCATGGGCAAAGGAGGCTTCAGTGCGTCCGAAGTCGATTGCCCGCGAGATGTTCGAGAAATGGCAGTCCTTTGAGGATTACGTGAAAATTTACGGGCTGGAGCGCAGTGAGGCGGTGCTCTTGCGGCACTTGTCGGAGGTGTTTAAGGTTCTAGTGCAAACGGTGCCCCCGGCGGCGAAGACGGAAGAAGTGTTGGAAGCTGAGTCCTGGCTCGGGGCGATGCTTCACGGGATCGATTCGAGCCTCGTCGATGAGTGGGAAAAGCTGCGGGATCCCGATCTTGAAACGAGTGATCCGCTTGCTCATGAGCCCGTCAAAAAGGTTCCCATCACAAGAAATCGCGATGCCTTTGAGCGTCTGGTCAGGGCGAAGGTCTTTGATCTTGTGAAGGGTCTATCACATCGCCAGTGGGAGGAAGCCCTCTCGATTCCGGAGGAATCCGACAGCGCGATGAAACCGCCGGAGTTGGCCGCGCTCATGGAAGGCTATTTTACAGAGCACGGACTGATCCGGCTCGACCCGGAAGCCCGAAATCGAAAACATTGCCGGATCAAAGAAGGCAACGATCCTCTGCGGTGGCAAGTTGAGCAGGGGTTGGTTGATCAGGAGGAACTCAACGACTGGTCGATCCGAGTCGACGTCGATTTGAAGGCGTCTGACGAGCAGGATGAAGTGGTGCTGCTCTGGAATGGAATTGGCCCCGTCTCGGAGTTGATATAGGGG
>JARGOD010000051.1:25358-35318 GCA_029210205.1 Verrucomicrobiales bacterium
GCCTCAAACATGGTCCGCAATTTTTCGACTCGCTGCGCGTTCGCTCCGAGGTCGGAATGCCCGACGCGCGATGCAGAGCGAATATCGATGCACTCTGAATTCGGGCGTAGGAGCAACTCGAGGTCATCGACGAATCCGAAGATCGGGCTGCTGCATTCGGCATGTAAATACTCGCTTTCGGTGGTCACGAGTTTCGTCTTTGGCAGCTCGGCGACGGCTTCTTTGGCGGCTTCCCAGGCGATCGCGGGATCCCCGGTGAAAATCAGTGGCTCAATGAGTTTTGACTCATCGCGGGTTACGCTGGATACCCAGTTCGGTTTTGCAGAGCCTTCTGCAAGGTGACCGTGGCCGACGTTGTCGGGGCGATTTGCTTTTGAGTGTGAAGCGATAAACCAGAGGCCACCGAAAATGATGACGTCCGCCAGGACAAAGGCGGCGATGAGGGCGTAAACGAAAGTGGGCATCGGTCTAAAGGCGTCACAATTTTATAATTGGTATTCGCCTTTCCGCCAGCGATGGTTGTATCGAAATGGAACCTACACACAGCAAAACAATTGGATACATCCTTTGGATCTTTGGATTTACGGGAGCTCACCGTTTTTACTTTGGCAAGCCGATCACTGGCGCGATTTGGTTTTTCACGCTCGGACTTCTCGGAGTCGGTTGGATCATTGACCTTTTTCTCATCCCGGGAATGGAGCGCAAGGCGGAGCTTCGATACAAGACGGGTGATACGGATTATTCTGTGGCCTGGATTCTTCAGACCTTCATCGGATACCTCGGGGTTCACCGCATGTACATGGGCAAATGGCTCACCGGAATCCTGTATCTCTGCACGGCTGGACTCGTCGGCGTGGGCTGGGTCTACGACTTCTGCACGCTCAACACCCAGATCAGTGAGCGCAACGCGGCTGGTCGGGATCGTGCCGGGCAAAAAGCAGATCGTCTCATTGAAGGGTAGAAATCTCATTTTCCCCTTTCGTTCATTCGGATTTGGGACGATCAAACTTCGTAAAATCACCACGATATGGCAAAGAGTTTTGAGATAGAAGGGACCGTCAAGGTCATCAGTGAAGTGCAAACGTTCGCGAGTGGATTTTCGAAGCGCGAGTTCGTTGTCGAAGTCGAAGATGGAAAATACCCACAGTCGATCAAATTTGAATGCGTCAAAGAGAAGACTTCTCTTACCGATGGCCTTTCAACAGGCGATTCGGTGAAGGTCAATTTCGACATCCGCGGGAACGAGTATAACGGGAAATATTACGTGAATCTCAATGCCTGGAAGGTTGAGAAAGCCGGGGGAGCATCTGCGCCTCCGGCAGATGGAGGTTTCAGTAACGAAGGTCCTCCTGCTCATCTTAGCGAGCCACCGGCCGATTACGGAAAAGAGTCTGACGACGACATTCCGTTTTAGACCGTCGTCATAACGGTCGGGAAAGTCCCCATTTTGTTGCAGGTAAATGACTTGCTCAACTGAGTCGCTGAACTAGGATGGCGACTCTCATTGGCTCGGGTTGAACTTACCGTTCGCCTGCTGCCATTCGGCTTCCGTCACTGTGGAGGAAGCCTTTTCAATAGATCGAACACCTAAATCGTATGGAACCATCATCTTCTGACAGGAATCGCAAGCCGCGTTCCGGCTCATCTCAACATCGCAACCGCTCCGGGGGAGGCAGAAATCGTCAGGGAGGCCGCCGCCGCCCTGAGCCGAAGCCAACCGGATTCCAGAAATTTATCAAGGCGATAACTTTTGGTCTCGTCGATCCTACAAAAAAGAAGGGGAGAGGTCGCAAGTCGTCCGGCAAAAAGCCGCAGCGCAGGCGTATTATCGAGGAGCCAACGACGCCTCGCCTTTACATCGGTAACTTGAATTATGATCTCACCGATGAAGAACTGGAAGCGGCTTTTGCGCCATTAGGTAAAGTCGTCAGCGCCGCCGTCGTTCGTCACGGTGACTCCGGACGTTCCAAGGGATTTGGCTTTGTCGAAATGACGAGCCTTGAGGATGCGAAAGCAGCGGTTTCAAAATTGAACGACACTGATCTCAAAGGTCGACAGATGCTCGTTTCCGGAGCGAAGGCGGAGAAGCCACGTCGCGACCGTGAAAGCCGTCCTCCGCGTGGCGAAGGCCGCGAAGGTGGCGGCCATGAGCGTCGCAGCCGCGAAGGCGGAGATCGCCCCCCGCGCCGTGATGGAAGGTCCGGCGGGGATCGTGAGCGTCGTGGAGGCGGTCGTGGTGGTCGTTCCTCAGAGGAGCGAATCGAAAAGCCGACACGCCAGGTCCAGCCGGCGGAGATCCCAGTGGTCACGGGCACTAAGCTCAGCGTCACTAATTTAAACAAGGAGGCGTCGGACGTGGACGTCACGGATCTCTTCGATGGGATCGGTGAAGTGACATCGACCTCGCCGATCTCGGTGAATGGCGACTCGGCGACGGGTGAGCTTGTTGTCGAGTTTTCTGAAGTATCCGCAGCTCAAAAAGCCGTTGAAGTGATCGACATGAAATTCTTCATGGGACATCAACTCAGCGTAAAAGAGGCTGCAGGCAGTGCATCGCCCGCACCGGCGACGGAAGCGGCTCCCGAGCCGGAAGCGGAAGTTCCTGCGGCATCTGTGGAATCCGATGGCGGCGAAGGCGAAGCGACTCCTGAAGAGACGCAGTCGTAGGCGATTTCGGAGCGAAGCGGAAGATTGCTAAATCTTCCGACTGCGTTCGGTCCGGAGGTGAAGCAGCGTGAACGACAGACTCATTGCTGCAACTCCTCCAACATCTCAAGAAGGTGCTCCGTTAAAATAACGGACGCCTCCTTTTCCATTTTACTGGTCCCAAGCCAGGTCTCATAGCCGCCAAGTTCGTGCTGATGAGGCGGGGGTAAATACCCGAAGGCACCGTTCGCTATCTCCACGATGAGTGTTCGTGGAAACGGGCTTCGCTTTTTCAACTCGAGGCCTATCTCGACGAGCACTTCAAAGGGCAGCGCGACGATAGCCTGATCGCCGATGCGGATTGCCTGAATCGCGACTTCGGTCGTTTCCGGCACTTCCGCAAGGTTCAGAATCCGGAGGGCATAGTGGGAGGCGAGGCGCGGTTCCGCCTTCAATTCCTCGCCGGTCATTTCGAGAATACGTTTTGATTCTTCAATGAGCTCGGGATCCGGTTTCCGGTTCTTGAGGGTGACGCGTCGCTCTTTCATCCCGACCGTCAGATCTGTTTTGTAGTCCAGCTCACGAGTCGCCCGATAAGCCGCGTCGGCCGCCTTGGTCGCGACTTGTTGAATCTGCTCGAAGGGCGCTCGCGGGGCGCGGTTCCCGGCAAAATCGATGTTGTTGATGTCGCCGCTGGCTCCGTTGGACATCATCGCGACGAAGTTTTCGGGCGGAGTCCGACCGGCCATCCGGTAGGGGATGAGTCGTGCGAACTCACCAAAGTAGTCCGCAGAGACCTGACCCCCGGGGATGGAGCCGACGTAGTGCAGTGCGTAGTTGGCAAATAGCCCCATCGGCTTGCCATTTGCTCGCTGGATAGATATCACGGCTACTTCAGGATCAGTTGGGCCGGCAGGCCTGTCGATGAGATCACGCGGTGGATTCATTTTCACCTGATCAATTCCGCCGAAGGGGTTGGGAGGCATCGTTCCTTCTTTGAGAAACCATCGTCGATTAAAAACTTCTGAGGGCTCCTCTCCAGAGCCAAACCCAAGGCGGGCTGGTTCGAGGCTTCCAATTGCCTCTTCGATTGAAGTAACGACGCCTTCAAAAAAATGCTCCCGAAAAGCCACTTCAGGGGGCTCGTTTGAACTACCCGTTGCCGAAGGAGCCGAGTGAGTGTGGGTCCCGGCGATTAGCATTTCGGTCGTCTTCCATCCCGTACGCTTTGCAGCTTCCTCTTTGATTTCGTCGACGGTGTCCTGAGCGATGAAAAGGATATCGACAATCGTAATCACAGCGCGCCCTTCGCCATTTTGCATGGCGAAGGAGCGGGCGTGGAGGGGATCGTGCGCTGACTCAGCTTTCTTTGGATTGAAAGAGCCTCGCAGCGTCACGGGCCATTCCGGCGGGGTCACCTCGATAGCGGAGAGACCGGCTTTGATTTGCGTCCACCCGATCGTGGGATAAAGGAAGAAAATGGCAAGGGTAGTGAGGTATTGATGGCGGGAAAGTTGAATCATCTCAATCTGAGTCTGAATTTCAGGAAAGCGCTGGGTAAAGGTTTTTCCTGCCGCGAAGAGGGTTCGCGAAAACCAGTGGGATGAAACAAGCCCTCCCCATTTTTGTGAACCTTGCGATTCAGGTGGGGGCGGAAACGCTCAAGGAAATGAACTTCAATCCTACTCCTCGCGACTCCGACGATCACGACGATCCGTCGAGGTCTCAATAAAAACGACGGCTTCACCCAGGCTGCAAGCGTGGAGGCCGATATTTTCGAGGGCGTGGATGGCGTTGACTGCTTCGACAAAAGCTGGCGCAAGAGAGTGATTTTGCTCGACTGATTTCGAAATTATGTCGCGCGAGTCACTCGCGAGTTTCCGCACTTTGGACTTCGAGTCTCCGATCGCTGTGCCCTGTTCGGCGTCGTGTGAATTGAATGCTTCGCAGGCATCGGAAAGCAGCTTGGTGCTGAGCTTCCACTGGGCCTCAAGAACGCCTTTGGCATCGTAGGCAATCCATGCCTTGAGCTCCTTGGCGTGGAGGAGAATGCGCCGAGCATCGTCCCCGATCTGCTCAAAGTCAGTCGCCATGCGAACTCCACCAGTCACTTCGCGGAGGTCGGTCGCAACAGGCTGATATCGTGTGATGATGATACGAGCCTGTTGGTCGACTTCGGCCTCGAGCTGATCGAGATTTTTCTCGTGCTGTTTTGCTTTGGAAGCGCTCGGTTTCTTGTCGTGGCTGAGCAGCCTTCCGACTGCATCGACCATTTCCTGCGCCAGAGAAGCCATAGATAGGACTGCCCCCCGGATGCTTTGGAGCTCCAGCTCGAAGTCTTCGAGCGTGTGCGGGGTATTTGGCATGGGCATTGATCAGGTTCGATGCATTGTGCTTTCGTCAAAGAGGAGAAATCGTCACACGGCAGATTAGTAAACACTTTCGCCCATATCCCGCAATCGCGGAAAGGCAGTTTTCGTAACATTTGCGCGCTAAGAGCATGTATTCACATTCCATGCATGTTTTGAGAACCAGCGATTCCCTTCCCTCCGATTTTGAGTCGGAGCTCGCCGGCTTGCAGCCGCAGCTTCGCTATTTTGCGCTTTCGTTGACCGGATCGATGCACGATGCGGAAGAAGTGATCCAGAACGCCAACCGGATCGCTATAGAAAAAGCGGGGGAGTTTGAGAAGGGTTCAAACCTGAAAGCCTGGCTCTTCAAGATTGCGTCGCTTCAAGCCAAATCATTCCATCGTAATCAGAGCCGAAAGCGCGGTTTTGAAATTGTCGACGACGATCTGCTGAAGTCGATCTCAGAAGAGCCAGAACAAGAGGATGCGTTTGAAAAAGAGAGGGCCGCCCTTCTCTCCTGCCTCGAACAACTTCGGCCGGCTCACCAGGAACTTATTACGGCGCGCTACGTGCACGGCCGCAAGGTGTCCGAATTGGCGGTCGAGCAGGAAATTCTACCGAACGCACTCGCCCAGAAACTATTCCGTATCCGCAATCGCCTCGCGGACTGTATCGAATCCCGACTTAAAGAATCATGAAATCCACCTCAGGAGATGATCGCGAATTTGACAATCTGCTTGCTGCCTTCAGCGAGCGGGAGCTGACCTCGTGGGAACACGATCGGCTTTGGACCCTGCTGAAAGAGTCGCCCGACCGGGTGGTGCGTTGGAAGCAGGAGTGCCGCATGATCGGTCTTCTCGAAAGCCTGGGCGAAGAGGAAGCCGTTGATCATGGGATTTCCGTCTCTCCATCAAACGTGACTTCACTACCTACCGCCGGAACGGGAACAGCAGGCCAGTCGAGTGTCTGGATCAAATGGGCCGCTGCCGCCTGCGTCGCCGCCGCTGCGATCGGACTGCTTTTTCTTTTCACTCAATCCGGGACGTCGGACGAAGGTCTCGAATTGGCGGTAGCCGACACGAGACCTGCGCCACCAGTTGCCGACCTTGCGGTCGAGGAGGAGCCACAGGAAAAATACAACCGTATCATCGCGACCCTCCCGGCCGGTGGGTCTAAAGAGCGTCCTCCGACACCGATCGAGAATGCTTCCTTCGACCCGGATCTCGTGGTCGATTTCAACAACGACATCCGTCCGATTCTTGCCGACAACTGTTTCCACTGTCACGGGCCGGATGAGAATTCGCGCAAAGCCGATCTCAGACTCGACACGGCCGAGGGAGCGTTTGCCGATCTCGGAGGCTACTTTGCGGTTAAGCCCGGCGATGCCGAAGCGAGCGAGGCAGTCATCCGGATTTTTGACGAGGATCCCGACTCGATCATGCCGCCACCGGAGTTTCACAAGGTAATGAGCGATGAGGACAAGGCCAAGATCATTGCGTGGATCGAGGGTGGTGCTGAGTGGGCTGGTCACTGGTCCTTCGAGCCAGTCGCAGACCCGGAGGTTCCTGAGACCGGGTGGGGACACAATGAGATCGATGCCTTCATCCTCGCGAAGATGGATGAAATGGGCCTCACTCCAAATCCGGAAGCCGATCGCTATGCGCTCGCCCGTCGCGCTGCGCTCGACATCATCGGACTGCCGCCGACTCCGGAAGAGCTCGAGACTTTTCTCAAGGACGAGTCCGCAACCGCTTACGAGGATTACGTGGATCGGTTGCTCGAGTCATCTCACTACGGCGAGCACCGCGCGCGATTCTGGCTCGATGCTTCCCGTTTTGCGGACACCCATGGCATGCACCTCGACAATTTTCGCGAGATGTGGCCGTATCGAGACTGGGTCATCAACGCATTCAACGAAAACAAGTCGTTCGATGAATTCTCGATCGAGCAGCTGGCGGGTGACTTGCTGAAAAATCCGACACGCGATCAGCTCATCGCGACCGGGTTCAACCGGAATAACATCACCACAGCAGAAGGGGGAGCGATCCCGGCTGAATTGGAAGTCCGCTACATGTCTGACCGCGCCGATACCATGTCGACGGTCTTCATGGGGCTGACCGCCGGATGTGCGGCCTGCCATGACCACAAATACGACCCCATTTCCCAGAAGGAATATTATTCCCTCACCGCCTTCTTCGCGAACAACGAGACTCCGGCGATGGATGGTAACATGCGCGACCACCACCCGACCGTCGTCGTGCCCAAGCCGGAACATGCCGGGGAATGGGAGGCGCTTTTGGACAAGCGCGAGCAACTGCTGGCTGCCGCTGAGTCTGCTGCCGATGAATCCAAAGTGAAAGCCTGGTGGAATCAGGCGAAGCCGGGTTCGATCCAGTTTCGCCACCCCGTTGCAGATGAAGCGCTCGCTCTCGACCTGCTTCTCGATGACATCAAGGATGGCAAAGCAACGGCCATCGTGAATGGAAAGCCAGGCGAAGTGTCGATTGGGAATGCCGTTCCCGCCGAGGCGAATCCAAACGGCACCCGTGGCGTTCGCTTTCCGGAGCGCGGAGGATTCACCCTGCCATTTTCGCCGACCTTCGATCCGGATTCCGAAGTCACCTTCAGCTACTGGGTTCGGAGTCCTGACAAGGTCATTGCCCAGGATTTGATTCGTCAGAACGCGCCCGAAAACAAAGAGAAAAAGTTGAAAGCTACCGGCTATGCTATTTCAGGCAACAGCGGTGGCGGAGGCTTCACTTTCTCGATCACAGATGCTGAGGGCGTCACGGTCAACAGTCTCATGCCGGGCGAGACTCCTCTCAAGCCCCGCTCGTGGCAGCATGTCGCGATTCGTTACTCAGGCGGTAGGGACAACTCCTCGATCACTTTCTACGTCGATGGTGAACGTCGTTACGAGCGAAGGAGAGACAGTAAAATGACAGGCACGGAGTTCGCGGAGCATCTACCGAAGGAACTCACGATTGGGCGCAGCGCCGTCACCGGAGGCCTCAGTGATCTTCGGATCTTCTCTCGCGCACTCTCTGTCGATGAAATCCACCTTCTCGCGAATGACTTCCAACTACGGGAGTTAGCAAAGAAACGTCCTGCATATGATCAGTTGTCCGGTGAGCAGCAAGCGCTCGTTGCTGACCTCTACCGTCTGCGTTTCGACGAGAAAGGGATTGCGGCGAACCTTGCCTACATGGCCACACTCAAGCGTCACGACTATCTCTATGCCCGCAATCCCACGACCCAGGTGATGAAGGAGCTTGACGGCCCGGCGATGGCCAACGTCCGGATCCGTGGCGAATATGACAACCTCGGTGAACAGGTCATGGCCGGCACACCAGCGGTGTTTCCTGAGCTGAAGAGTGACGGCACGCCTGACCGCCTCGACCTCGCACAGTGGCTCTTTCAGCCGGATCATCCCATGACGGCGCGCGTCACGATGAATCGTGTCTGGCAGAGTTTCTTCGGCACCGGTATTGTGAAGACAGCCGGCGACTTTGGAATTCTCGGGGAGAAGCCGACTCATCCTGAGCTGCTCGATTTTCTCGCGGTTCGTTTTGTGGAGAGCGGATGGGACCTAAAAGCAATGATTCGTCTCATGGTCACGTCGGCGACCTACCAGCAGTCGGCGGAACGATCCGGCGAGTTGCTCGCCCTCGACCCGGAGAACCGTTTTTTTTCCGCAGGTCCACGGCGACGCCTCGATGCTGAAGTTATTCGTGATCAGGCTCTCGCGGTTTCCGGCGTGCTTGATCGCACGATCGGCGGTGAGAGTGTGAAGCCTTACCAACCGCTTGGCGTGTGGAAGCCCGTCGCTTTTGCGGGCAGTAATACCCGTGAGTTCGAACAGGATCCGGTGGAGAAAATCCATCGTCGTTCGGTTTATACCTTTTGGAAGAGGACCGCGCATCACCCTGCGCTGTCGGCTTTTAACGCACCAAATCGGGAAGAGTGCTCTGTGGTCAGAGAGCGGACGAACACGCCGCTCCAGGCGCTCGTTCTCTTGAACGACGTTCAGCACGTCGAGGCGGCGCGGGTTCTGGCCGAGTCGCTGCTCGAAGGGACGACTCCGGAAACGCGCGACGATGCGGCGATCATGGATGAGGCGTTTCTGAGGGTGGTCGGTCACCCTGCTGCAGAGGCCGACCGGATCGATCTGTCTGCTTTGCTAGACATGGCTCGCAATCAATATGGGAGTAATGAGGAAGCTGCCGAAAAACTGCACGCGACCGGTGATCTCCCTCACGATGAGTCGATCGATTCAGTCGAAGCTGCGAGCTGGACTCTTTTGATTAATACGCTGATGAACCGCGACGATGTGATTAATCAGAGCTAGCCCTCTGCTGAATCAAGAATCTCGAACAAGGAACTCCGAATCAAGAAAGACTACCCTTCAGAACCTTCGATATTCGTCATTCCCTGTTCGACATTCGAAATTTCAAACTCTTCCCCAACCTCATCCAGACATGAATACCCCACATTCCTCTGACCCCATTGACTCGTGGATCAACCTCGAAACGCGTCGTCAGTTTTTCGGCAAATCAGCCAAGGGCCTCGGTGCGGTTGCCTTGACTTCCATGCTTGGTCGCGACTTTGCGAGTGGCGCAGGGGGTAGCACCAAGCCCGGATCGGCACTCCATTTCGCGCCCAAAGCAAAGCGGGTCATTTATCTGTTCATGTCAGGGGCTCCTTCGCAGCTCGATACCTTCGACTATAAGCCGGGACTTCGTGAGAAGTTTGACGTCGATCTTCCAGACTCCGTCCGTGGTGAGCAGCGGCTCACGGCAATGACAGCCTCCCAGGCACGCTTTCCGATTGCGCCCAGTGTTTTCAACTTTAACCAACATGGCGACAACGGACGATGGGTGAGCGAGCTCCTGCCAAAGACGGGGTCGATGTCGGATGATATCACCTGCATTCACTCGATGTGGACCGAGGCGATCAACCATGA
>JARGOD010000182.1 GCA_029210205.1 Verrucomicrobiales bacterium
TCCGCGACGCTTTTGATGATCCCCGTTCGCGGGCCATCATCCCGGCTCGGCTTTTCTTCCATCGGAGGAAGGGAAGGCGTTTCGCGTTCAGCGAATTTGGCTCTGGGATGTTTCGCGAGATCGTGAACAATCGCCTCAGCCTGGCGGATCATCTCGTAGTAACGCGGCATTTCGTCCGCATACTCCTGAGGACGCGCCCGCACGCCGAAGTAGACAACCCCGTTCTTCGGTCGAATCAATTCGGCGACCCGGTGATGTTTCGCAGCGGCGGCAAGCGTGACTTCGCGCAGGTGCGCCGCGTTCGGTTCCGAAGTGCCTCCGAGGACTTCCGCAACCATCTTCGCGATGACTTCATTTCCGGCCGCATTCAAATGAATCCCCTGCGTGGTCAGCTGCGCTTCCGAGTCTTCATACGCCTTCCGGGTCGGTGAAAACAAATCCACGAAATCTGCTTTGTTCTCCGCAGCCAGTTTCGCGATCGCATCGCTGTAAAGTTTTACGTTTTCATTCTGCTCTTCCGTCCCGCCTTCAATCGCGATCGGCGAAAGGAACACAAAACGCGCATCAGGGTGCGTCAACGAGAGCTGTTTGAGATGCTGGCGATAGTGCCTCTCAAAATCTGCGAGGCCCTCTTTTCCGGCAAAGGATTCATTCAACCCGTAGCCGAGCACGACCGTTTCTGCCGACCACTTTTCGAGAAGATTCTTCATGTGCTTCACGTAGCCCTCGAGTCGCAGTCGATTACCGACTTCGTCTCCCGTCCAGGCGAGGCTCCGAATTTTCAGCTGTTCATCAGGTTGAGCAATTTGAAGCCGCGCTTCCATTTCCCCGTCTTCGAGAAGTCGTTCGATCATCGACGCTCCGTAAAACAGAGTGACCTTTTCCGCCGGCTCAACCTTCGGCTCGACGCTTGCCTTTTCTGGTGGCGCTTGCTTTCGTCCGGGCTTCGCTGATGCCCGGGCGCCAAATGTCCGAATCTCAGTTTTTGCATCAGGCACTTTTTCTCCGGCTGCCCAGAAGACACCGTTCACCATGACTCGCATCGATTCCGGAACCGCAAAATCCCCCGCATGTCCGAGTGAAGTGGAAAAGGTTCGTCCACCCCACTTGTTCTCCCAAGTCCAGGCGACCGTGTCGGTCATCGTTTTTTGCAATTCGTGAGTGCCGAACTGATTCGTCACCTTTCCTTCTCGCTTCGAATTCCCCGTGCCCTCGAGAAGCGGTTCAATACCCGGCTCGGTTTTAGTGAGATAAAGAGTTCCCGGCGACTCCCAACTTTTCAGGTCGACACCGGTCAAGATCGGGTGCTTCGAACCACCATCAGCAAGCTTGATTTGCGTCTTCCCGGTCAGATGGATCAGATACGGAGTGCCGAGGGCATCCTTTCCGAAATCGTCATTCCATTTCGCTCTAGGGTCATCTTTGAGATAATTGAAACCGTGCGTACTCGTCCGGAAGCCAACGACCGGCTTACCTGACGCCAGGAACTTTGTGATGTGCTGCAGTTGCCCGTCTTCCAATTTCAGGAATCGCGTAAAGAACACACCGACATCGGCCTGCTCCAAAACTTCCAAGCCAGGCAACCCACGTTTGTCCTTTTCCGGATCCCAATCGGGATTGACCACCGTGGTTTCGAACCCCAGACGTTCCAGCTCTGCCGCAAACTGCGGCATCGTTTTCTGCGGGGAATAATGATGGGTGCCAACGACGATGACGGCTCGCGGCTTTTCGGCCCCGGCAGCGAGGCTGACGAGTGCCACGAGGAAGCTGATCGAGAAGAGAGCTAATTTTGAGTTCATGGAAATTGGATAAATATTCGAATGATGCAGATGGTCGCTACTTAGGGGAAACCTTTTTCCCGTCGACAGATCTGAGATAGGCGATGAAGGATGCAACCTGTTCGGCGCCGAGCCCGGTAGCGAGATCCGGCATCACGGACCGGCCTTCAATATTGGATAACAGGGGTCAGGCAACATTTTTCAATTTATGTCCTTGTTGTGTTTTGCAAAAGGGAGCGCAAATCGGCAACTGTGACTCCACTTCTTCACTTTCGTGACCGAACAGATTCGGAGCGTAGCGGAGAAGGACAGAGCGCAGTAAAGTCAAATACCTCACCAAACTAACCCTGTCGTCCCATCGCCGCATATCGTTCCGGGTTTGAAGGGCGCAACCAGGTTACGGTCGCGACTCCCGCGATCCCTTTTACCGGATGGTTTATCCTTCTTCAATCGAATGCCAACTGGTAAGGTGTTTTCAGATTCAGGATGAAATGAGAGGTGATGCAATCGGTTTTAGGTCCGCTTCTGCGAAGTGGCGATTATTACCCTACGTTTTCCTGTGCTCGTTTCAGCCGGTGATTTTTGCCCAGGGATTCATCGACATTCCCAAGCATGTTTTTACGATCGAACGAATCGATGAGGCTCGTCGTCAGGCGATCGAGCAGAAACAGCCAGTGATCTTTCTGGCAGGAAAAGACTGGTCGATGTGAAGACCGTGCGTGACCGCCAGTCTGGCGGCCTTCGAAAGGTGGAAGTCTTCAGCGAGCGTCGTCTTTGTGGATCTTACCGATCGTTCCCAATACAAAGCGCTACCCAAAACCGCCAGATCTCTGCGTCCGAAGGGATCGCTTTCCTGGCCCTATGCTCTGGTCGTTTCTCCAGATCTGACGCAGAGCATTCACTACATCAGCTACAAGGAATTGAAGGATAACATCGATCTTGCAGCCGCGGGTCTCAGTAAAAAACTGACAAACGAACCGGAGCTCCTTTCCTCCTCACTTAACACGGATGCAAATGAGGAAGCGTTGACTTTTCTCGTTCCCTTCAAGCAGTGGACCAATCTCAAAGGCGATCACATGGTGGCGGCAGTATTGTCCGTTGAAGACGGCATAGCCGTTTTTGTGATGCCCAACCGTTCGAAGGTATCATATGCCTTGGAAAAGCTCTCGCCATCCGCGCGGAGAGAGATTCTCTCTGCACACGAAGCGGAGAAGCAACGGAGGTCGCCGCAATAGCGGCTCGTGGGGCTCAGATTTCTCGGGGGAGACGTAGTGTTGGACGCCCATACCATCCAGCCTGAGATCCACTTATCGTGAATTTGGAGTAGATTGCGCAGTGGAAAAAGTCGTCAAAAAGCTCAATCTCAAGGACGAGACGGAAGCCCCTCTGTATGACACAGAGGAGGCCATGCGCATCTTTTCTGAACTCTTGAAGAGAGGACGGTTATTCTACCCAAACAATGGAGTTGCAGAAAGATATCCGAGAGTTTGTCGAATTACTCCTCTTCGAGAAAGTTGAGTTTCTGATCGTCCGTTG
>JARGOD010000052.1:0-5173 GCA_029210205.1 Verrucomicrobiales bacterium
TGGCCTCTTCTTGCGGCACTGCTTCTTTCATTGCTTGAAAAGAGTGCCCTCATTTTTCGACAGATCCGGAGTTCTGCTCCCGTCTCGAAGCGTGGCACCGTTCGTGTCCACCCACTCACTGGAAAAATGGAGGTGGTCGAATGAATTCATTTCTCGAGAACTTTCACTTCCTTCGTCCCGCTGCGTTTCTTCTTGTTCCGGTCGTGATTGCGGTTTGGTGGTTTTGGCAGAGGCGATCCGACCCGCTTCGCGGTTGGCGTCAGCAGATTGATGCAGACTTGTTGAAGGCCCTCATCGTCGGGCAGGAGTCCTCGCTCAAGAGTCCCGCGCGATGGCTCCTCGCCGGCTGGCTTCTCGCAGTTGTGCTAGTAGCAGGTCCAACCTGGAGACTTGAACCAAGCCCGTTTGCTGATGACGCCACTCCACTCATGATTCTGTTGAAAGCGGATGTTTCGATGGATACGCCCGACCCTGCTCCATCTCGAATCGAGCGGTCTCATTTGAAAATTGCAGATCTCGCCGAACTTCGTAAGGGACAGCCTCTTGGTCTCATCGCCTACGCGGGTTCGGCGCATCTCGTTCTGCCACCGACCCGCGATACGGCAGTGGTCGCGGAGATGGCGGCAGAAGTGAGTGCGGACATTATGCCGGTGCCCGGTGACCGGCTTGACCTCGCCCTGCAGGAAGCCGCCCGCGTTCTCAAGCGCGGAGGAAACGGAGGCAGTATTCTCATCCTGAGCGATGTCGTCGATACCGATCCGGCTGCACTGGGAGAAGTTCGAAAGGAAGTTTCGTATCCGATTCAGTTTCTGCAGATCCAGTCAGCTGACTCACCGGAGGATGATTCACTTCCGGCCGCAGCGAGAATTCTGAAAGCAACCGTGGAGCCGCTGCGTGTCGACGATTCTGACGTGGCCTCCGTCATGCGGCGTGCGAGCCGTGCCCCGATTGCGACGAGTGGGGGCGAGGGCGAGCGTTGGGAGGAATCGGGGTATTGGGTTTTACCTTTGTTAGGATTGCTGTTGCTTGCGTCCTTTCGTAAAACTCAAACAGAGGAGGTCACGGCATGAAATCATTCCTCTTTTTGGCAGCCATGACCTGGGCCGGTCTTTGGTTCACTCCGAATCAACAGGGGCAGCGGCATTATGACCGCGGAGAATATCTGGAGGCGGCTGACGATTTTCAGGATCCGCTCTGGAAGGGGATGGCGTTCTTCCGGGCGGGTGAGTTTGAAAAGGCAGCCGGCGCTTTTGCTCGACGTGATACTCCTGAGGCCCACTTTAACGAGGGCAATGCCTGGGTCATGAATGGCAAATATGATGCCGCAGTCGCTTCCTTTGAAAAGGCTCTTGCGACCCGTCCCAACTGGACCGAGGCGAAAGAGAATCGGGATCTCGCGGCCGCCCGGGGGGCACTCACCAAGCAGGAGGGCGGGGACATGGGGGATCAGACGCTTGGGGCGGACAAGATCGTCTTTGATAAGAAGAAGGGGAGCGATGGGCAGGAAACGGAGATGGATAGCGAACAGGCTGCTTCTGATTCGAATGTGCAGGCACTCTGGCTGAGGCGGGTTCAAACCGATCCAGCGGACTTTCTGAGATCGAAGTTTTCCTATCAAAACGCGATGAAGCAGGAAGGAGCAGAACCATGAGGCTGCTCATTTCCATTCTCGGAGTTCTTTTGAGCTTTGTTGGCAATGCGTCGGCTGAGGTAGAGCCGGTCAGCCTTTCCGTGGCGAAAGCGGATGCGTGGACGGGTGAACGGGTTTCAGTAACGATCGAACTGCGGGCGCGCGGAAGTTTCTCCGGGAGTGCGAGCTTCGACTTGCCGGAAATCCCCGGTGCACTGTTAATGAAAGTGGGCAACCCGGTCGTGGGATCAAAAGAGATCGAAGGCGAAAGTTGGTTCGTCCAGACGCATGGTTTTTCTCTCTTTTCCCAGAAGGCGGGAACCCTGACGATCCCATCTTTTCCCGTTCGTTTTCAGGCCCGCGATGACTTTACTGGACCGGTGCAGGACATCACCGCGAAGACGAAGGAGGTTTCCTTCGAAATCAAACGACCTCCCGGAAGCGAGGCGGTTCCGTTTCTCGTGACGACGAGTGCGTATACCGTCGAAGAGACCTGGGATCCGGTTCCGGGAGAAAAAGCGAAGGTCGGGGATGTTTTTCGCCGGACTGTCGTGCAGCGAGCGGAGGAGTTGACGGGAATGGCTTTGCTTCCAACCTCGATCGATGCCCCCGAAGGAGTCCGTGTCTATCCGCCTCAGGTCGAGACGAAAGACAACACCGAGAGGGGTGCCTTTGATGGAGAGCGCCGCGAGACTTTGACCTACCTTCTCCAGAAAGACGGGACGGTGATATTGCCCGAGCTGACCTATGCGTGGTGGGATCCGGAATCAGAGGCGTTAAAGTCAAAGACGCTGCCTGCGGTCACGATCGACGTCGCTCCGGCGGCGGTCGTTTTACCGGGTGGATCTGCCGGGACATCTCGCTGGTGGTGGCCTGTGTTGCTACTGGCAGGGTTGGTTGCATTGGGCCTGTGGCAGCGCGTGCGGATTGCAGCGGCTCTTAATCGCTTTCGCCTTTTTCTGAATCCACCCCGGAAGGTGGCGGCGAGGAAGCTTCGCGCGGCCTGTCGCCGGTCGGATGCGATGGCTGCTCAGGCGGCCTGGAGTCAATGGCTCACTGCAATCGGTCGCGACGTCGAGATCGATTCGGAACTGAAGTCTGCGATCGTCGAGATGCAACGGGTGAACTTCGGCCGTGAGGTCCAGGAGAGGTGGGATGGAGCGAAACTCTCAGCTGCTTTCAAAAGTTACACCTCCTCCAGGAATGAAATTTCAGCGAATTTGTTAAATTCCAGTCTTCCGCCTCTCAATAATCCTGCTATCAATACCAAATGAAGATGCGACTCTCTTCCCTGTTTATTCCCCGGGTGTCTCGCAGTCTCTGCGCGATCTTGCTTTTTTCGAGTGTCGCTCTCATGGGGCTTCGATCCGAAGATCAGTCTGTTCCGATTGAGGTCGATACCGCAGCACTGGCAACTGACGGAGATGATCTTGCGCAGCAGCTTGCCAACCCGGTTTCGAGTCTCGTTTCGGTTCCGTTTCAGGCGAACTGGGACTTTGGGATTGGACTGAATGACTCCGCGCGTTTTCTGCTGAATATTCAGCCTGTCATTCCCGTATCCATCAATGACGACTGGAATCTGATTTCGCGAACGATTCTTCCGGTGATTGATGCCGAATCCCCGGCTCCAGGAACTCCGGCCGCTTCCGGTCTGGGTGACACCGTTCAGAGTTTCTTTTTCTCGCCCGTCGATCCCGTCAGCGGGTGGATCGTAGGTGCCGGCCCGGTGCTTTCGCTTCCCACGGCGACTAATAGTATTCTCGGATCAGAGAAGTGGGGGGCGGGACCTACCGCAGTCGCGCTCCGACAGGAAGGGGCGTGGACCTACGGCGCCCTTGTGAATCACCTTTGGTCATTCGCCGGTGATGACGCGAGGAATGAAGTGAATGGAACCTTCATCCAGCCTTTTATCTCTTACATTACTCCTGCAAAGACCACCTACACACTGAACCTCGAGAATTCCTACAACTGGGACCAGAGCCAATGGACGATTCCGATTAACGTGATTGTCTCGCAACTCTTCACGATGGGGTCGCAGCCCGCCCAGGCTTTTGTTGGAGGTCGTTACTATGCTGAGGCGCCTCAAGGAGGTCCGGAATGGGGGATTCGGGCAGGTATCGTTTTACTCTTTCCAAAGTGAAGCGCCTTTGAAAAAATAAGGACTCCAATCTTCCTGAATTTCAAAATATCCCATAAGGTAGGCCGGTGGCATCATGAGAGACACGAGGCCGTGAATGTGAACCAAACACTCTAACTTTACACCCATGATACCGTTATTATTCCCTGCTCTAGCCGCGCTCATCCTGTTTGCGCCTTCGATTCACGCTGACGATGATTTATCGAAACTTGAAGAGTCGGCCGCTTCCTTGATTGAAGCCTTTAATGCGGGAGATGCCGAAGCCGTGAGCAATCTCTTTGTCGAAGATGGTGAGTTGGTCCTGTCTTCAGGTAAGATCGTGATCGGTAAGGCGAATCTGCTAGAGCATTACACTTCGGTATTTTCTGACCCGGAACGTTCGCAGGCTGCCCTTGAGGTCGGCTCAGTGCGATTGTTAACGAGTGGAATGGCAATGGAAGACGGGACCGTGCATCTTACCGCTCCGGACGGTGGAGTTTCTTCTTTTTTCTATCAGGCTGTTCATGCGAAGCAAGAGGACGGAAGCTGGAAGCTTGCGAGCGTCCGCGATGTCGAAGGGGATCAGTCGATGCCCGCAGAAAAGCTCGGAGCTCTTAAGTGGCTCATCGGCGACTGGGTCATGCAAACACGCGGGGGTGACACTTGGATCTCGTTTTTCTGGAGTGAGGACGGCCCTTATATCGACGCGAAAGCAATGTCAGAATCGCCTCAGGCTCCGGCAACTTCGGCGACAATGAGAATCGGCTGGAACGAAGCCGAGGAGGCTTTCAAGTCCTGGGGCTTCGATGGTGAAGGCGGGTTCAACGAGTCGGATTGGGTGGAGTCAGGACCAAACGAATTTCTCCTTAAGACCATGGGGGTAACCGCATCGGGGGAAAAAAATGTCGTCACGCAGGTTCTGAAACTGAGTAACAAGGGTAACGTTTTTTCGTGGTCGAAGAGAGATCAAGTGCTCGGCGGCGAGGTTCTCGCTGATCGAACTGTTCAGGCTGTGAAGCGCCCGCCAAAACCGGATAGTGCCGTTGTCGGAGCAGAGTAGTCCATTTTAGTTTTTAAACTGTCACTAGTATGAAAAAGAATTTCTTTGTTGGAGTAGCTGTTTTGTTAGTTTTTGGAATGCCGTTTCCCGAGATGTTTGCCCGCGGTCTTGGAGGCGGTGGTATCAGGTCAGGTGGTGGAGGCTTTTCGAGGCCTTCTGGAGGTATCTCGCGGCCATCGAGTCGTCCTTCGATCAATCGAAGTCCAATCACCAGTTCCCGGCCATCCTCGCGCCCATCTGTTCCAACGACACGTCCTTCAGTTCCAACGACACGTCCCTCAGTTCCGACGACACGGCCCTCAGTTCCAACGACACGGCCCTCAGTCCCGACGACACGGCCCTCAGTCCCGACGACACGGCCCTCAGT
>JARGOD010000052.1:5273-21516 GCA_029210205.1 Verrucomicrobiales bacterium
CCCGGTGGAGGGGATCGTCCAACGACGCTTCCTTCCCGTCCGGATATTGGAAAAGGTGGCATTGTTGACCGCCCCGGCAATCGCCCCGGAGTTCTTCCCGGCCGTCCAGACTTCGGCAATCGCCCCGGCGGCGACAGCCGGCCGGGTATTGGAGATCGCCCCGGAGGTGGCAACAATTGGTGGGATGATAATCGCCCCAATCGACCGGGTCGAGGTGATGTGAATATTAACATCAACAACAACTTTCAGAAGAGCATCAACTGGTCGACGAACCGGAACAACTGGGGTTACAATCCCTGGTGGAATCGACCGGCTCATTACCCGTGGTACGGGGGCTCGTGGAACTGTGGATGGCTTCGCCCGCCACTCTACTACCCTCCGCGCTGGCCTGGGTATGGCGGTCCGAGTGCCGGTGAAGTGATCGCCTGGGGCCTTGTCGGTTGGGGGCTTGGAAATCTAATTTTTGACTGCGGCTACAGTCACTACCACAACCCTTATCCCGTTCTGCCGATCGTAGTTTCCTCAGGGCAACCAGTGACCTATTCGGAGCCTATCACAGTGGTGGCGGCGGAAACTGCACCTTCGAGCGAAGAGGTGGCTGCCGTTCAGGCGACGAAGGCGGAGTTGGCGATGAACGAGTCGCTCGCGAGTTTCAAAGAGGGTGACTATCTGCCCGCACTGGAAGCGGTTAATCAGGCGATCGCGGAATCTCCCGGAGACGGAGCGTTTCATGAATATCGCGCTCTTATTCTTTTTGCGACGGCCCAGTATGGCGAAGCCGCAGGAGTCCTCCACCCGCTACTTGCATCGAGCCCCGGCTGGGATTGGAGCACGATGATTCAGCTCTATGGCAATGCCGACGACTACACCAATCAGCTCCGGAAGCTTGAGGACTATGCGAAGGCGAATGATGATTCCGCCCCGCCCCAGTTTCTGCTCGGATACCACTATATGATTGGCACCTATCTTGATGAAGCAGAGGAAGCTTTCTCGAAAGCGGCCGAACTGATGCCGGCTGATACTGTCGCGGCGGAAATGGCAGCGCTGGCAGCTTCATCGACGACTTCCGGAGATGAAACGGAGACCGCCGGAACCGGGGAGGAAGTGGCTGGTCCAGAAACTCCAACAGCAGTTGAACTGGAGCAAATTCTCGGCTCCTGGGAATCTGATAATGGCGAGAATGGAGTGGTCACCCTCTCTTTGACCGATGCCGGAGGCTTCACCTGGACCTATAAGGGGACCGAGGGAGATCCCTTCGAGCTGAGCGGTGATTTTAACCTCGGACAAGCCAATGTTCTCACGCTGGACGCAGATGACTCACAGATGGCCGGAACCATTGTGATCGACGCCGAAGGTAATCTGAACTTTGTCCTCGCCGGCGGCCCTCCGGGAGATCCAGGGCTACAGTTCAAGAAGGCTTGATTTAATTTTTGCCCCCCCCTAATAAACCAATGAACTCACCATCGCGTTTGGCTCTCTGGAGTCTCTTTATCATCACCGCTCTGGTCTTATCATCGACCGAGGCCCATGCCCAGCTTTTCAAGAAAAAGAAGAAGCAGCA
The DNA here is from genome assembly GCA_029210205.1 of Verrucomicrobiales bacterium. GTDB lineage: Bacteria > Verrucomicrobiota > Verrucomicrobiia > Verrucomicrobiales > DEV007 > Arctic95D-9. Next base: position 6,835 of record JARGOD010000052.1, read on the forward strand.
AGAGAAACAGATTGCAGAGGCAGTCCCAACGCGAGAGCCACTTCAACCGGGTCAATATGAATGGCAGCCGCAAAATGCCCCGACGGGACCTCTTCTTATTGTCGTGAGTATTGATGATCAAGTGGCTTATGTTTATCGAAACGGAACTGAGATTGGACGTTCGACCGTGAGCACGGGGCGTCCCGGCAAAGAGACACCTACTGGCGTATTTACCATTCTTGAGAAGAGAAAGGAGCATGAGTCGAGTATTTACAAAGGAGCGCAGATGCCAAATATGCAGCGCCTTACCTGGACCGGCATTGCCATCCACGCGGGCGATCTTCCAGGCTATCCGGCCTCGGCAGGATGTATTCGTCTTCCTTTGAAATTTTCCGAATTGCTGTTCGCCGAGACTGCTCTCGGTGCAACCGTTGCGATCACGCAGCGCAGTCGTTACCCCTCTCAATCTGAGAAGCCCGTCTCGATTCTTCTTTCTACAAACGTTGATCAAAATTCGATTCCGATTCCGGATCGCCGTCCATTCTGGAATCCTAACAAAAGCCCTTCAGGGCCGGTGTCGTTACTCTTGAGTATCGGTGATGAAACACTTTATGTGTATCGTAACGGTGTCTTGATCGGTCAGGCACCTGTCGGAATTGCTTCCGGACCACCGATTCCGGGCGGTCTTTCGATAATGCTCGATGGCGTTGTTCCCGGCGAGAATCCCGTCGTTCCGGGCCGTCCTATGCGAGCCTGGTCCGTCCTTACGATCGATAGCGATGAAGCCGTGAAAGAGTTCCCGATTAACATTCTGCGATCGAGGATTCGGGTTCACCCCGGCTTCGCACGGGATGTCTACGATCTCATGAAGCCGGGAAGTTTGATGCTCGTGACACGGGATAAGTCGACAAGCGAGACCCGCTCCGAAGCCGGCTTTTCGGTCTTAAATCCGGAATAGGGGTTTAGTGACCGCCGCCGGGATCCAGCGTCTTGAAGAAAATTGCGGCGAGGAATCCTAACAAAGTTGCAAAACCCGTGATCGAACCGCCCTTGAAGTAGGCTTCCGGAAGCATCGTTTGTGCGATCATGGTGAGCATCGCTCCGGCAGCGATCCCTTGAACTAAAGAGTAGGCAACCGGGGGAGCTCCTGAAAAGAACAGGACCCCAAGAGCGGCTCCGATCCCGGTGAGAATCATCAAGGAGGTCCACATCATGAGGATTCGGCTGAACTTCATTCCCTGCTGTTTCATGCCGACGGAACTGGAAAGCGCTTCAGGGTAGTTTGAGAGGAAGAGCCCTGCGAGAAGCGAAATGCTGACGAGGCCGGTGCTTCCGACACTAGCGCCGATGACGAGAGATTCCGGAATGCCGTCCAGCATGATGCCGAGCCAGATTGCGATCGGCGCTCCCTGATGTTGCTGAAGTTCGCGCGTCATGTCTGCCGCTGAAGGAAGGAATTTTCCGGCGCTTCGTTTTCCGATTGCCTGCGAAACCCATCGGGCGGTTTTGTCTGTATCGAAGTGATGTTTTTCCTGCAGATACTCAGAGAGTGTCTCCTGTTTGATGAACGTCTCTACGGCTGCGGCAAAGGCAGGAGACTGACTAAGAAGAGTGTCGAAATGACGTCGAAGAAGAACTCGAACGGTGACATCAGACGAGGCGACCGCGGTAACGCTATGTCGGGTGCCGGTTAAAAAAGAGAGCGCTCCAAATTCATCGCAAGCATCGATTCGGACTGGATGCCTTTGGTCCTTCTTTGGATCGATGAGAACGATTTGTCCCGCCTCGACGATACGGAGACGATCCGCGGGTTCGCCGGCATGGAAAAAAGTGTGTCCTCTCTCATGGGTCTTTGTAAAACAGGCTTTGGCTAGAAACTCGATATCTTCATCGGGTAGCTCTTGAAAAATAGGAATCCGACTTACTTTTTCCAAAGTCTCCCTGAAGTCAGGACCTGCAGCAGCAGCGGGAACTGTTGGAGGGATCGGCGAACCTGCCCGGGTTGCCTCAATTGCCCGTGGAATCCATTCTTCAATTGAAGGTCCATCCATCCGCTGGCGGTCGCTAAGGTAGTCGAGCACACCGGGTCCACTCAGGAAATCAGCAATCGATTGCTGAAGGGAGTCTGACTCGGTCATAATCGTTTCAAAGGCAGTCCGCGGTAGCACAAGGACACTTCCGTCTGCGGTCGCCTTGGCGACGGCAGCGTGAACTGAGTTTGTCAGGAACGCGTTGTGACCAAGGGATTCGCCCCGATGAACTCGGGCGAGCGGTTTCATCTCATCCATAGGATCGAGAAGGTCTACCGAGCCTTCTTCTACAAAATAGAGGCAGTCGCTCTGATCTCCGTCGTGGAAAAGGGTTCCACCTTTCTTAAAGCGATACTGAGTTGTAGCCTTGCCAAGTCTGTTCACCACCTCGGTTGGCAGATCAGAAAAGATGTTTAGCCTTTGCATGCGCAGGCGGATCCGGCGAAAGCGACTTGCTTCACGGTGGCGTAGGTGAAACACAGTCGTGGATGCTTTTCGAAGGAAACCTCCGTGCTGATTAACTATCTGGTCGAGGACTACAAAAAGCATGCCTCCAATAATGCAACCACCGGCAAGCCAATAAAAATGTCCTTTGGAGAGGGCTGGACCCGCGAGGTCAATTGTTAGGGCGGCCAGCAGGGCACCCCCACCGAAGGCCATGAGGAATGCAATCGTGCGATCACCAGGACGCCAGAACCTCGAAGTGAGGGCACCAAGAGGAAGGGACAGCGCGCTGACTAGTCCCAGAATAAACGCAGTGAGTAGAGCGGGCGCCATGGGATAGAGTTAGAGAAGACACCGTAAATGTCTCTAAAAATTATTAACCCGACGTCATCACCTTCGCTAAAAACTGGTGTGACTATCTCGGCACATTGAGGAAGATTGAAAGCGATTTTCAAGCATCTGATTTGAAGGAAACGTCTTGCAAGATGAGCTCAAGTTTTAAGGCTTCGAAACTGTTTTAGCCGATGGATCCACTTCAGTGGAGGGAAGAGCAAGCTTGGCAGAAAACCGAAATATTCTCTAAATCGATTCCAGGTTTCGTAGTTGTTTTTCACGATATTCCTGATGCTCCGATTGGAAGTGCCACCCAGTCGCATGCGAACCCAAACTTCTGGAACATATGAGGCGGATATGTTGTGGATTTCCAAAAACCGAACCAGCAGATCCCAGTCCGCCCCTATTTTTAGAGAAGTATCAAACGATCCGAAGGAAGTGTATGCGGATCGCTTCGCATAAAAAGTGGGATGGGGAGGCATCCAACCACGGCGGAAATTTCCTTTTACGTACGGAGATGATTTCCATTCCCTCACGACTACGTCGATCTGGTCTCGCTTCACATAGACCAAATCAGCGTAGCAGGCTGCAGTGGAATCTGTTTCGAGAGTAGTTGCCACTGACTGCAGGACAGAATCATCGCCAAAGACGTCATCAGCATGAAGAAAGCCGATGACATCGCCCGTCGCCATTGATATTCCTTTGTTGAGAGCATGATAGATACCTTCATCTGGTTCCGAAACAATGTTGCTCGATTCACCACAGTGCTTCCTGATGACTTGCATCGTGGAATCTGTCGAAGCACCGTCAATAATTAGGTGTTCGATGTCAGGATGCGTTTGAGAGTTTACTGATTTCAAACAATCGGCGATTGTCTCCTCCGCGTTGAAGCAGGCGGTTATGATCGAAATTTTTGTCATACAACTCGGATTGGTAGTGAGTGAGCCTTCCTTTTGCTAGGCTGATTTGAGAAAATGACAAGTTTTCGCTAAGCTTCGAGCTTTCCCGTCGTAGAGGGAACATGCGCGCCTCTGGTATTGATGAAAGTCGTGTAGTCCTAACTCTTGATAGCTACCTCATCCGAAAAAGTGGACAGGAGGAGGCAACTGGAAGCGCGATGAAAGTGGGACGCCAGCGGATAAGCGGTGAGTATTTCGTTTTGAGCTCAGATTGTTCTCGGGCAACGGTCTAATTCATGCTTTCCTCGCTGACAATTCATGCGTAAATCGAAATTTCATGGGCCCCAAGTCAGGGGCACTTTCCTCACGATAGGGCTGGTCTTTCTGGGGGCAGTTTTCTCAATCGTGGCTCAGGAGTCAGCTCCCGAATCGGCTGACCCTGCCGGCGAATTGACTGAGGAAACGGTTTCTTTGGGTAACCCCGCCAATAGTCCTGTCGCAGAGAGTGATGGTGTGGTCGCCGATAGAGGCGACGAAGCTTCGTTGCCGGCGCGAGCGGACATAGAAGCCCGTCTCGCGGCTGCGACATCCGCCGCAAGCCCTGACGATCCCGATTCCGATAAAATCGTAGAACTATACGAAGAAGCGCTAACGCTGTTCGAGAGCATTGCGGAACAGGAGTCTCTCCTCAAATCATATGTCGACTCACTCACGACGGCACCGGAGTTGACGAAGCACGCCATCGCGAACCTCAAATCGATTTCTCAGACCTCAGCGGATAAAGAGTCTGAGAATCTTGCTCCGTCCGGTTTAGCGATCGATGCCAGTGTCGACGAAATTAATGACCGGCTCACGGAGGAGCGCGCCGACGAGGCGGCCGCGAAGAAGGAGCTGGAAATCTTGGAGGAGAAGTTCAGCGTTGAGCAGGCCCGCCCAGGAAAAATCAGAGATCGAATTTCCGAAATTCAGGAGGAGCTGGCTGAAGCGGAGGCAATGACCGCGAAGCTTGGAGGTAGTTCCGGTGTTGCACAAGTCAACGAAGCAACTCAACTCAAAGCTCTTGTCCAGATTAAAGCGCTCCAGGTTGAGTTAGCGGCTCTCGAACAGGAGCAATTCAGCTACGAGGCGAGATTGGCACTAACGGATGCACAACGTGATGTGGCAAGCTTTCTCGCAGCGATTGCCGAAGAAGAAACTGGCGCTGTTCAGCGTTTTGCCGATCAGCGTCTCAAGGATTCCGTCAATGATGCAGCCTTGTTAGCAGAGAAGACGAAAGCAGAGACAGAGAATCGGCCTGAAGCCATCCGAAAAATCGCCGAACACATCAGTGAGCTGGCAGATCAACTCGAAGTCATTGATGAAAGGATTGCGGTCAGTTCAGATGCTGCGACCAAAACGAAAACCCGCCTCAGTGATTTGCGTCGGCAATTTGATCAGCTTAAGACCCAACTTGAGATTGGTGGCCTGCGTGAAGCTCAGGGAGAAATTCTCCTCGATCAGAGACGGCTGGTCCCTAATCAAAGGATCGTTGACTCAGACTTAAACGACATCAGGCAGTCGATTGCCGAAACTCGGCTGGAGCTTTATCAGATTCAGGAGGAGCAGCAGAAGTCTCCCGCGACTGCCGCGACTGAGCTTCTTCAGGAGTTGGAAGATCCACCCGCCGGTGAAGTGGCGGAAGCAGTGATGGAAGAACTCGTCCCCTTGATTGAGAAGCGGAACGAGCTTCTGGAAGAGCTGGGCGGACAGTATCGGCGTCTCCTCGCCGAAGACGGCGATTACGATGGATCCTTACGTGAGCTTTCCACCCTGACTGCCGAGGTCGATGAATTTCTCAGTGAAAAGCTGATCTGGGTTCGCAGCTCAGATCCGATCAACATCAGCACGTTCAAGGAACTTCCCGGGGGCTTCGCCTGGCTTTTCGACCCCGATCGTTTGCCGGAAGTGCTTGGGGCACTTTCAGCTCTTTGGAAGCGATCGGCTGCCCTGGTCGTCTTTCTCCTAGCGCTGGTCTTTATCATGCTCCTGACCCAGTCAGGATGCAAAAAGAAGATCACGAACTTGGGGCACAAGGTTCAAAAAATCTCCACGGACGAATATAAGTTCACTTTTAAAGCTTTTCTTCTAACTGTCCTTCTCGCACTGCCGTTTCCGATCGTGCTCGCCTTATTCGGCTGGGGATTGGTAAAGGTTCCCGATATTTCAGACTGGTTGCATGGATTGGGAGAGGGACTTCTGATGTCCGGCTATCTTCTCTTTGTCGTGCTTTTCTTTCGCGCGATTTGCCGGGGTGGTGGACTGGCAGAGCAGCACTTCCGCTGGCGGAGACAACCTTTAGACAGTGTCAGGAAAAACGTGACGTGGATTTCGGTTTTCTACATCTCTTTCGCGATCGTCGCCCGGATGACCTTGAGAGAAAGTGGGGCGGTGCATCTCTCAAGCCTTGGCAGATTGAGTTTTATCCTGATGATGCTCTTGGTCGCGTTCTTTATCCGGAGGATGTTCGATGAAAAATCGGGAGTGACAGCATTGATCATTCAGGACCACCCTCAGCATTTCGTTGCGCGCTTCCAGAAGTTCTGGGTGTTTCTCTTGGTTTCGTTTCCACTGATCCTGGCAATTCTCGCCATTGCTGGATACACATTGACGGGATTCTCGTTGACCAGACAGTTTCGACTCACGATCGAATTCATCGGAATCGGAATGATCGTCTACGCAATGATCCTTCGTTGGTTCAGTTTACGTGAGCGCAAATTGAGCCTGGAACAGCGCATTCGCGAGAGAAAGGAGCGCCTCGAAGCTGAGGCGAGGGAGGCAAAAGGCGGTGAGGATGTCATGACCGAAGAAGGCGGGCTCTCAGACCTCGATGAAGAGTCGATTGATTTTGAAGCCGTCGGAGAGCAAACCCGGCGCCTACTGCGTTTCGTTGTGGGGGCCGGGGTAGGACTCGCGATTTGGTTCGGGTGGACTGATGTTGTGCCCGCATTGCGCGGGCTGGACTCGATCAAGATTGCGGGTGGAATCAGCCTGGGTGCCATCATTCCCGCGATTTTCGTCATTATCGTGACGACGATCGGGGCAAAGAATCTTCCCGGTCTTCTTGAGATCGGAGTGCTGCGTCACCTTCCGATTGATGCCGGACTTCGCTACGCCATCACTTCACTGTGCCAGTACATCGTTGTCGCGATCGGCATTGCGATGACGGTGGCTGTCGTTGGAATGGACTGGTCGAAGCTGGGTTGGATCGCTGCCGCATTAAGCGTGGGCCTCGGTTTTGGTCTTCAGGAAATCGTTGCCAATTTTGTCTGTGGTATCATCCTCCTGTTTGAGCGCCCGATCCGGGTGGGCGATGTTGTGACTGTCTCCAACACGACGGGAGTGGTGTCGAAGATTCGGATTCGTGCCACCACGATTCTCGACCGGGACCAGAAAGAGTTCATCGTTCCTAATAAAGAGTTTATCACCGGTAGCATCTTGAACTGGACACTTTCGACGACGCTCAACCGGGTTGTGATAGTAGTTGGAGTGGCGTATGGATCAGATACCCGTCGAGCCAGAGAACTACTCCTTGAGATCTGCAATGCTCATCCTGACGTCCTGAAGGATCCCGCCACCAACGTAGTTTTTGATGCGTTCGGTGACAGTACACTCAACTTCACGGTCCGAACTTATCTCGCGTCGATGGAAAACCGGCTCGGAGTCACTAACGATTTGCACCACGAGATTCACGAGCGCTTTGGTGCTGAGGGCATTGAAATTGCTTTTCCTCAAATGGATCTCCATCTTCGCAGTGTCGATCCAGGAGTCCAATTCGGCGGTGGAGGTTCAAATCCCGCCGATGATAAGTCCTGAAGAATCCCGAGCTCGAATCTGACAAGGCACTCCTCTTCCAAAGAGCAGCGCATGAGTCGAACTGCGCTTCGAACCCCACTCGCCAAATGTTAAAGGCCACCCGCCTCGCTTCGCTGAGACAGGTGGCCTTTAAAAGTGGCGGTCCGAGTGGGATTATCCGAGTCGCTTCGCTTTGTCGGCTCTCTGCGCTGTGCTCCGAGTCGAACTGCGCTTCGAACCCCACTCGCCAAATGTTAAAGGCCACCCGCCTCGCTTCGCTGAGACAGGTGGCCTTTAAAAGTGGCGGTCCGAGTGGGATTCGAACCCACGGAACCGTTTCCGGTTCACTTCTTTAGCAAAGAAGCGCTTTCGACCACTCAGCCATCGAACCTAAAATTTGATCTTTGCCCTACGGAGCCGAGGCTCTTTCGAGGGCGGGAAAAGTGCCAGCGAAGGGCTTTTCCGTCAAGGATTTCCTTAGTCTTCAGAAGAAGTTTCTGCTTTCTCTCCGGAGGCGGTCATTTCAAGGCAGATTGAGACCTGCCCGTCCGACTCCTCGACGGCGTAGGTTCGAATTCCTCGCGGAGTGGGGCCGCTCAGGGCTTCGCCGGTTGAAAGACGAAATTCTGCGTAGTGCCAGGGACAGGCAATGCAGCCATTCTCCACGGGACCAAAGGCGAGAGAGGCGTCAGCGTGGGGGCAGAGGTCGTCAATTGCGTAGACGGTTCCTTCGTGCCTGACGAGCGCAATGCGATGGCCTTCGAGTTCGTAGGGACGGCCTTTTCCTTCTTCCAGTTCAGTAGAATTCGCTAGTCGATGATAGATGGGCTTTTGCATTGAATTTGGGATTGATGTGTTCAGCGGTGTCAGTCGGTCACTTCGAGCTGGCCTGAAGACCTGGTTCATGGCCCAGGATGAAGAAGTGTTCGTAATTCCTCGACCGTCATACCGCTCTCTCGCAGTGCCTTCAGAGTGATGGATTGATTTCGCTTCGCGAGACGGGCCCCGGTTTCGTCGGTGAGGAGGGGGTGATGGTGGTAATTAGGTGTTGGAATTCCGAGAAGCTCCTGCAAGACGACATGCAGATGGGTTGATTCAAATAGATCGATGCCCCGGACGATGTCCGTGACTCCCTGAAGGCCGTCATCCACGACGACGGCGAGATGATAGCTGGTTCCGATGTCTTTGCGCACGATAACCGCATCTCCCAGTCGCTCGGGGTGAGCGCACTGCTCTCCAGCCCCGGAGTCGGACCAAGTGAGCTGACGTGCCGTCGCCTCGAGCGCTTTTTCCAGATCGAGTCGTAGAGAATAAGATTCCCCTGAAGCGATCTTCGTCTCCCTTTCATCGATAGAGAGGGCACGACAGATTCCCGGATAGACTGGGCCCTCGCTTCCGTGGGGGGCGTGGCCGGCAGCTTCGATCTCGCGTTCGATATCTTTGCGCGTGCAAAAGCAGGGGTAAATAAAACCACGATCCTTCAGGGTTTCGGCGGCTTTTTGATAGTCGTCGAGATGCTCGCTCTGGATGCGAACAGGCTCTTCCCATTCGAGACCGAGCCAGGCGAGATCTTCGAGAATCTGTTGCGTATTGGCAGGATCGCATCGGTTGAAATCGATGTCTTCGATCCGGAGGAGAAAGCGACCATTCTGTTCCCTCGCGAAATTGAATGCCTGCCACGCGGCAAAGGCATGTCCTTTGTGCAGGTGCCCGGTCGGGCTCGGGGCAAATCTTGTCACCGTTACGGGTTCCGTCATTACGGGATGATTGAACAAAAGCTGAGGGTTCGCAATCTGTGATGCATGCGTATGGTTATGGCAATGAGTCAGTCTTTCTTCTCAATTCGATTCAACAGGGTCAGGTCGCGTATTCACGAGGGTTCGTGCTTCGCGTGGCGGGAAAGTCTGAGGGTTATCCTCATTCTCCTTCTGGGGCTGGCTTCGCCCGTTTTTGCTGAGGAAACTCCTGAGACTCGTGAAGCGGTTTTGATGTCCGGAATACGGCAACTGACTTTTGAAGGTAAGCGTGCGGGGGAGGGATACTTCTCGGCAGATGGAACGAAAATGGTGTTCCAAAGCGAACGGGAGGAGGGAAATCCGTTTTATCAGATCTACCTGCTCGATCTGGAAACAGGAGACACAGAGCGAATTTCGCCGGGGATGGGAAAAACGACATGTGCGTGGATTCATCCGGACGGGACGAAGGTGATGTTTGCCTCGACTCACTCAGACCCGGCCTCGGAAGATCTGCAGAAAGCGGAGTATGAAGAACGCGAGTCTGCTACGGCACGAAAGTATTCCTGGGACTACGATGCGGAGTTTGAAATTTATGAGTATGATCTCGAGTCCGGCGAGTATCGCAATCTCACGAACGTGAAAGGCTACGATGCCGAGGGCGCTTATTCGGGTGATGGAAAGCACATTATTTTTGCCTCCAACCGGCAGGCTTATGACGGCTCTATGAGTGAGGCGGATCAAAAGTTTTTCAAACTCGACAAGAAGTTCCCAATGGAGATCTACATCTCGGATGCGGATGGTTCGAATGTGAAGCGACTCACCGAGACGGACGGCTACGATGGCGGCCCGTTTTTCAGCGCCGACAGTAAGAAAATCTGCTGGCGCCGTTTTGATCGAAAAGGACTCACTGCCGAGATTTTCACGATGAATATCGATGGCACGGAAGAACGTCAGCTTACCCATCTCGGTGCGATGTCCTGGGCGCCCTTTTTTCATCCCAGCGGTGAGTATCTGATATTTGGAACGAACAAGCACGGTTTCGACAATTTTGAGCTCTACCTCGTTGATGCCGCCGGAGAGAAGGACCCAGTCCGCGTGACTTATACCAAGGGCTTCGACGGGCTTCCTACATTTTCGCCGGATGGTGAAACGATTTCGTGGACGACGAATCGGACGCCTTCCAAGGAGTCGCAGATATTTCTTGCGAAGTGGAATCACGAGGAAGCGTTGAATTTGCTTTCCGGAAGCGAATCTGCTGGCGGAGTGACACTGACTGAGGCTCCGGATGAGAATGAACTGGAAGGCGCCAATTTTGATACGGTTCCTTCGATTTCTAAGGAGGATATCCGAAATCATATCGCCTATCTCGCTTCCCCTGAACTGGAAGGCCGTCTCACGGGGACGAAAGGAGAGCAACTTGCGACTGAGCATGTTGCAGAGGCATTTAAAGAGTGGGGGCTCGAACCGGGAGGTGATGATGGTTCATACTATCAATCATTCGAGTTCACCGCTGGAGTAGCCGTCGGAGAGGACAATAATCTTTCAATCAAAGTTGGGGACGAGACACTGAGTCCAGAGGTAGATAAAGATTGGCGTCCGGTTTCCTTCTCCAAGACGGGTGATGTAAACGAGGCCGGTATTGTCTTCGCCGGTTACGGACTTGAAGTTCCTGACGGCAAGGGGGGAGAATCCTACACAAGCTACTTCCACCTCGATGTAAAAGGGAAGTGGGTCATGGTTTTCCGCTTCGTTCCCGATGAAGTGGATGATGAAACCCGTCAGCAAATGCAGCGCTATTCACGGCTCCGTCACAAGGCGGCACTGGCGCGACGGAAGTTCGCTGCCGGAATCATTTTTGTGAGTGGACCGGAAGCAGAAGTGAACGAAGAGCTGGTGCCGATGCAGTTCGACGCTTCGCTGGCCGATTCGGGTATTCCGGCGATCAGCATGAGTAACGAAATGGCGGCCAGGTTAATTGCTTCGGCTGGAAAGGATTTTTCAGAGGTCCAGAAAACCTTGAACACCGGCGAGATGGTTCAAGGCTTCGAGGTGCCCGGGGCACGTCTTAAGGCATCGATCGACGTTGATCAGGAAAAGCGGCAAGGTCGAAATGTCATTGGCGTTCTCTCTGCCGGGCAAACCGCGGCTCATCCGAATCCAGCGGTGGTGGTTGGGGCTCATATTGACCACCTCGGAACGAAGGCCGGTCCCGGATCACTCGCGAAGGAAGAGGAGCGGAATCAGATTCATTTCGGAGCAGATGACAATGCCTCCGGTGTCGCTGGCCTGATGGAGATCGCCGAGTATCTCGCGGACTTGCGAAAGCAGGGTAAGCTCGACATGAAGCGGGATGTTGTCTTCGCTGGTTGGTCAGGCGAGGAAATCGGCCTCCTCGGTTCATCCCATTTCGTGCGAAAGCTGGCGAAAGACTATCTTGGTGAGGAGAGTGCTCCGCTCGGGCTTATTTTGTCATCTTACCTCAACATGGACATGATTGGTCGTCTCGACGGCAATTTGGTCCTCCAGGGAACAGGTTCCAGCGATTACTGGGAGAAAGCTATCGAGCAGAGGAATGCACCGATCGGGTTGCCGATCACGATTCAGCCGGACACATTTTTGCCAACCGATGCGACCAGCTTTTATCTGAGGAAAATCCCGATTCTCAGTGCTTTCACCGGGGCTCACAAGGACTACCACACACCACGTGACACGGTGGATAAAATCAACTATGACGGGACAACAGACATCGTGAAGCTGATGGGGTTAATCACCCGCGGGCTGGCAATCGACTCAGAAGCTCCTAAGTATTTGAAAGTGGACCCTCCGAAGAATCGAGGTGCTCGCGGCTTTCGCGTTTATCTCGGGACAATCCCTGATTACAGTCAGGGCGAGGTCAAAGGAGTGATGCTCAGTGGAGTGTCTGAAAGCGGACCTGCCGGTGTCGCTGGGGTGAAGGGCGGCGATATTATTGTTGGGCTTGGTGGACGGAAAATTCTGAACATCTATGACTACACTGATGCCATGGCAGCTTTGAAAGTTGGAGAGGAAACAGAAATTGTCGTCCAGAGAGACGAGGAGGAAATCAGTCTTAAGTTAACGCCGGGCTCTCGAGATTAGGAACTGCTTTACCTGCTGAAATCGTGGTGGGTAGCGTTAGTCATGTCCGGTATTAAGGCCTCGAAGATCAACGGATTGCGAAAAGATTAAGTCCGGAGTTTCCGTGGATATTGCTGGACTTTTGTGTCAAATCTGTTCCTCTTGCGGCGGAGAATTTAATCCCTGGAATGCCTCATCCTGAGAGAAGTATCCCGGGGACATTTGAATTCCGTTCGAACGGGTTTCTCAAGAGTTGTAATGGGGTGTGAGAAAGACAGCTTAATTGTTGGAAATAACGAGGAAAAGATCCAGGTTTGTGAACTCACTTAGACGCTTGCGAAGCAGGCCGCTCGTCTGCTACGATACAGAGTCTGTTCAAGTCATTGATTTTAAGAGGTGAGAGCTGAAACATACAGAACGCTTGTTAACACGTTGGTCCTCTGGACTGTGGTGATTCTATGTCTTGGCGGCGAACATTCTCTTCGTGGTCAGGAACAGAACGCCCCCTCCAGTATTCCGGGCATTGCCGGTCGTGAAGTTGAACGGCGCCAGAATCTGGTTCAGTCAGCTCAGACTCTTTTTACTGCCGGTTCGAGGGCTCTCGCCGACAAGTCTTACGGAGAAGCGATGGACAACTTCAAAGCTGCTTTCGAAGCGGTTCCGTCTGTTCCCGCTGTGGCTGATCAGAGAACAGTGTTTTTCAAGCGTTATCAGACTTCGGCTCTGCTTTTCGCTAGCCTCAAGATCGACGAAGCGAGATGGCAGGAGGCCATTACCGTTCTTGAAGATGTGTTAGGAACAGCTCAGCGTAACAGTGTGCCCTCAACATTGATCGACCCGACCTTGCGCCAAACTCTTCGCGATCTCAAGAATCGGGATGACCGTTTCAATATGGCCGAATCTCCCGCCCATCAGGAGAAGGTTGAGATTGTTCGTAGCAAGCTCATCCTGGGGAAGGGGCATCTTGAATTGGGCGATTATGATCGTGCTGAACGCTCCTATCACGAAGTTCTCTCCGTCGATCCTTACAATGTTGCGGCCCGGCGTGGATTGGAGAACGTGGAGAGGCATCGCCTCGACTACTACGATGTGGCGCGTGATCAAACGCGAGCTTCGATGATGCGCGAAGTCAGTGCGGGTTGGGAAACCCCTTATCCCAAAATCATCAATGATTCGGATGCTACCCTTCTTCCTTCCGAGTCTCTGTTGAGTGGCAACGTCAATATAGAACGAAAACTCGATCAAATCATCATTCCGACATTGGAATTCAGCGGGGCGAGGATTGCTGATGTGCTTGAAATTCTGTCAGGAAAATCTCAAGAGTTGGACCTCAACGAACCGGATCCTGCGAAACGGGGAGTCAGCATCGTGATCGACGCAGGTTCGGAAACCGAGGCGATCAGGGAAAGGTTAGTGACGGTTCGTTTGCAGAGCATCCCGTTGAGAGATGCCATAAAATACGTGACCAGTTTGGCCGACCTTAAATTTCGAGTGGATACGGTAGCTGTCATTGTTGTGCCAGCGAGTGCCGCTGATGAAGGTGAGCTGATTACAAAATCCTATGCAGTGCCTCCCGGATTTGTAAATTCGGGAGGAGCGCCTTCGGGTGGAGGTGCAGCAGTTGCTGACCCGTTTGCCGATCCTGTCGAGGATGATGGGATACTTGTAAGCCGGATCACAGCCAAGGATTACCTTGAGCAAAACGGAGTCGTTTTCGGAGAAGGCGCATCGGCTAAGTTTGTTGCCCAAACGAGCACTCTAATTGTCAGAAATACTCCGGAGCAGATGCTGACGGTCGATGCCATGGTCCAAGCCGCGAGAGAGGGTGGGGGTGTTTTAGTGAATATTACGGTTAAGCGGATTTCGATCGGTGAAAGCGTCCTCAAAGAGCTTGGATTCGATTGGCTTCTGGGAGCCGGTAGCGTAGGAAACCAAGGTGTCTTCTACGGCCCGGGAACGATAGGGAACGTGGCTAATCCGCCGGTTCTTGCAGACTTTTCATTCACTCCGGTTCAGATGTTGCCGGTAACATCCGGCCTGAGATCGGGAAATCTTTCCGGCGTGACAATTGATGATCTTCTCCTTGGCGCTACCCCTGCGGGGCAGGGAAGAGCACCGGGTGTCTTTTCGGTAGCCGGCCTTTTAACTGAACCTGTATTTCAGACGGTGATTCGTGCCCTGAATCAGAAGAAGGGAACGGATGCGATGTTCACAACAAGTGTCGTCACCCGCTCGGGACAGATCGCCAATATCAAACAAGTTCGTGAGTTTATTTATCCGACCGAGTATGATCCACCTGAAATTCCAGATGCTCTGGGAGTTGAGCTCGATTTT
>JARGOD010000052.1:21616-34594 GCA_029210205.1 Verrucomicrobiales bacterium
GTGGTGAGGGAGACTACAAATGTCAACGTCTGGGACGGTCAGACTATTGCCATCGGAGGATTGCACGGGGAATCGAGGACTGACGCCGAAGACAAAGTTCCCGGCATTGGCGATCTTCCGGTCGTGGGAAGAGCATTCCGTTCCACGGTAGTAGATGGAGATAAGCAGGCTTTGCTGTTGTTTCTCACGGTGAATCTCCTCGATCCAGGGGGTAATCCTATCAATGCGAACACCGAGTATACGAGCCTCGAGACTCCATAAACCCCGCGATCGCTTCGCAGAAAGTGTCTCGATGTCCATAATTTTGGAAAACCCGGGGAAAAACTTCACGGAAAGTGAATTACTGCGACATTTTCTTTGCAATAGAGGATGCATCCTGATTTACTTTCGCTCTTCTAAAGAACCCCTCTTTTAGACAAATCAATGAGCGCATCCGCGACTTCGGGAAATCCCGAAACCAGCGAAAGCCCGTCTGCCAGTTCGGACGGGATCACTGAACTCCAAAACGCTGTCATTCGATTCGCGGGTAATTCCCAGGATGGTATTCAGACAATCGGAGGTTTTCTTGCCAGGCTAGCAGGTCGAAGTGCACGGGAGGTCATGACTTACATGACAATTCCTTCGACTATTTCCGGAGGCGCTTCGATTTTTCAGGTGCATCTTGGATCTGGCGAAGTTCTCTCCGCCGGCGATGAAGCTGATTTCCTCGTTGCCTTCTATCAGGACAGTTACAACAACCACATCGATTCTCTCAAACAGGGTGGAATCTGTATCTACGACAGTGACCATGTCGAAGAGCTGCAGGAAATCGATGGGATCCGTCACGTTGGGATTCCCATTACCAGTACGACGGTGGAAGCAATCGGAGGAAGCGCTCGCGACCGTGGAAAAAATATCTTTGTCCTTGGGTTGGTGACACAGCTTTTCAGCCTGAATAAAGAGAAGCTGACCTCCCTCATCGACAAGCAGCTCGGACGGAAAGGCGAAGGTGTTCTGAGGAATGCAATGCTCGCGTTTGATTCCGGCTTTGCTTACCCGATTGGTGATTTGCTGGGCGAAGGCTTTGACCTTCGCGAAGGAGAACAGGGTAAAGGTGATAAAGTCACCACTGACGGAAATACGGCGCTGACGCTCGGACTTCTCGCTGGCGGTGTCCGTTATGGAGCGGGTTACCCGATTACGCCGTGGTCAACGATCATGGAGCAACTCCGCTCCGAGCTTCCCAAATATGGAGGTCTCTTCGTCCAGTGCGAAGACGAACTTGCGGCAGTGTCGATGGCTCTTGGATTTGCCTATGCCGGACACACTTCAGTGACGGGGAGTTCCGGCCCGGGTCTTTCCCTGAAAATGGAGGCGCTTAGCTATGCGACTATGGCCGAGCTCCCAATTGTCGTGATCAACGTCCAGCGTGGGGGACCCAGCACCGGGCTCCCGACCAGCGTCGAGCAGAGCGATCTCATGCAGGCGATTTACGGGAGTCACGGAGACTGTCCCCGCATTGTTCTCGCACCGAAGAATGTCGAAGACTGTTTTTATGTCGGCGTCGAAGCCTGTGAATTGGCACGAAAGTACAGCTGCCCGGTAATCGTTTTGTCGGATCAGGCACTGGCGACCCGGATTGAGGCCTTCGTTGAACCGGATCTTTCCAGCGTCATTTGCGAAGCGGTTCTTGACCAGGATGCCCGCGGCGAAGAATTTAAACCTTATCCTCTCGAAGGTTTGACAAAGCATTCGCCACCCGGAACTCACATGGAAGGTGGAAAATATCCTGTTGTGACCGGTCTTGAACATGATGAATGGGGACACCCGAGTGGAAGTCCTGTCACTCACGCGAGGATGAATGCGAAGCGCCGCGATAAAATCAAAGCGCTCGGAGAGGAGTTGTCCCTTCCTGAAATCTACGGAGACGAATCCGGCGAGGTTCTCCTCATTGGGTGGGGATCGACCTGGGGTCCGATTCGAGAGTCGGTTAATCGACTGCGCGAGTCCGGTCGTGAAGTCGGCACCTTCCATCTCCGCCATCTCAATCCTCTTCCCAACGGACTTGAAGACGTTTTTGCCCGCTACAAGCACGTCGTCGTTGTCGAAATGAATGACGAGGGACTTTACGGCGTTGGTCAGCTGGCGACTCTCCTGCGTTCCCGATACTGCGATCCCAAGATCGTATCAATCTGCAAAACTGATGGCCTGACTTATAAAGTCCGCGAAATCATCGAGCGCCTCAACGCCATCACCGGTTGATCTTCAGATTTAAAATTCATACTCTTACTTGTCATGTCTGCTCCTGCTGAACCCAAAAAGCTCACCAAAAAAGATCTCACTGCGGATCATCCAACATGGTGTCCCGGTTGTGGCGATTTTGCTGTCCTCGCCGCTTTCTACAAGGTCCTCGAAAAACTTCAGTTTCCTCACGAAAAAATCTGCACGATTGCGGGGATCGGGTGCTCCTCGAGATTCCCTTATTTTGTCAACAGCCACGGCGTCCACTTCATTCACGGTCGAGCGCTTCCGCTCGCCACGGGAGTGAGTCTTTCCCGTCCGGATCTTCACGTTTTCGCGTTTGGCGGCGATGGTGATGGCTATTCCATCGGTGGCAATCATCTCGACCACGCCGCCCGTAAGAATGTGAATCTCACCTACATCGTGATGGACAACTTTGTTTATGGCCTGACCAAAAAACAAACTTCGCCGACCAGTCCCAAGGGGTTCAAGTCGAAGACCGACCCGACCGGTGCGATTGATCAGCCGATTAATCCGATGAAAAAGCTAGTCTACGGGGGAGCGTCTTTTGTCGCTCGTACTCATGCGGCTCAAGTGAAGCACATGATGGCCGTTTTTGAGCGCGCCATCCTTCATCCGGGCTTCAGTGTTGTCGAGGTTCTCTCAGAGTGTGTTGTCTTTTACCCCGGCATTTTCGATGATGGAAATCCCCGGAAGGGTGGTGATTTTGAACTCATCGATGAAAAACGTTGGGATGACTCCGAGGAAGACAAAGACCGCCATGACGTTGGAGACGAAAATGCGGCCTATCAGCTCGCAACGCTTCAGTACCCCGGAAAGTTTGGCGTCTTCTACGAAACAGATCGTCCGACGAAGAACCAGCTCGAACAGCAGTGGATCGATTCTTCGAAAGAAAAGGTCGGAGATGCTTCGACCGCTGATCTTATCGGTTCTCGTTTCGCGTCGATGAAGTGATGCACAGCGCCGCCAACGCGCGTATTTCTTCGTTGTCTTTCATCGGGCAATTCTATATCTCGGGCTCATATGAGTCCGTTTAGTCTCCTAATCCTTGGAATGCTGATCGTGGTGATCGGCATCATCGGGTTCAAGTGGCATCCGTTTGTTGCGCTTATAGTCGCGGCTCTGGCGGTCAGTTTTCTCACTCCGGAAGCGTTTTTGTATGAGGCTTCACTCAGTAGGGATGCGCGGGAGTTGCTCATCGGGCAGGAAGAGGCTCTCGAATCTGCAACGCCGGAGATCTTGCAGGAGCATTTAGCTGCAGAAGCGCTGTCGAAGAGTTGGTTTGTGTCCCGGGTGACTGGAGCGCTTGGCAAGGCTTGCGGAGGCATTGCGCTTGTTATCGCGATGGCTGCAATCATCGGAAAGTGTCTCCTCGATTCGGGGGGCGCCCGCCGTATTGTTTCGGCGATGATGGCGGCGGTGGGGCTAAAGCGGACTCCTCTGGCATTCGCGGCAAGTTCATTCACTCTCGGTATTCCTGTTTTCTTTGACACTGTTTTCTACCTTTTGATGCCTTTAGGAAAAGCGCTTCGACGGAAGACCGGAAAAGATTATTTACTCTATATTCTTACGATTGTTGCCGGAGCAACGATGGCCCACTCCCTCGTGCCCCCAACTCCAGGACCACTCACAGTGGCCGGTTTTTTCGGAGACGAAGTGAGTATTGGTAGCATGATGCTCGGCGGACTTTGCGTGGGAATATTTACAGTATCGTCCGGTATTGCTTTTGCCTACTGGGCGAATCGGCGATGGGAAATTCCTCTCAGAAATGAAGTGGAGATCGACGAAACGATTAACGATTCGAGTGACAGACTTCCTTCACTCGGGTTTTCGCTTGCCCCAATTCTCTTGCCGGTAATTCTCATTGGCGGGCAGACGATTTCCCTCTCTCTAAGTATTGAATCTGCCTGGCTCAAATTTTTGGGCGATAAGAATATTGCGTTAATCCTTTCTGCTGCGCTTGCGCTTGTGTTGCTGGCGAGATCACGGTTCCGCGCCGAAAGGCAGCCGCTTCGTGATGCTGTTCAGGAAGCCCTCGCGAGTGGTGGAGTCATTATCCTCGTGACAGCAGCGGGTAGTGCTTTCGGAGCTACTTTAAAGGAAACCGGAATCGCCGCATCGATTGGGGAGCTGTTTAAGAGTGAGGGGAGTCTGGTTTTGATTCCACTTGCGTACGCAGTGACCGCAATGGTCAGAACCGCACAGGGTTCTGCGACGGTAGCGATGATTACCGCTGGAGGAATTATCGCACCGCTCGCTTCAGAAACAGACTTGGCCTATTCGGCACTCTATCTGGCTCTGGCGATAGGCTGTGGATCGAAGCCTGTTTCGTGGGCGAATGATAGTGGTTTCTGGGTAATCGGTCGGATGTCCGGGATGACCCCCTTGGAGACATTTAAGACGGTCAGTGTCATGATGATTGTCATGTCGCTCGTTGGCCTCGCCGTCGTGACTTTGGGAGCGGTGTTGCTTCCTCTCACGTAGGCGCTGCTAAACAGGTTAAGGTGCGGGACTCAACAGGGTTGAATCATGCTGAAAAGCGGGAACCTTGGCGAGAAAATGGGAGACAAGATCAAAGCATTTATTCTCGGCGCAGGTTTGGGTACTCGATTGCGACCCTTAACTGAGAGTTTGCCGAAGCCGTTAGTTCCAGTCTTGAACCGTCCGCTCATTTCCTATGCGTTGGATCACCTCATCGATGAATTGGGAGTCTCCGAGTTTATGGTGAACACCCACCACTGTCCTGATGCCTACGGCTTAGCTTTTCCAGACGGGAGATACCGGGATGCTTCTATCGAGTTTCGCCATGAACCCGTTCTGCTCGACACTGCAGGGGGCATTGACAATATTCGCGACTGGCTTCCTGATGATGAATCTTTTGTTGTCTACAACGGTGACATTCTCACGGATTCATCGCTCACGAAAGCAAAGGACCATCATCTCAATTCCGGAAATCTGGTAACCCTGTTGCTTCGTTCCGATGGCGATGAATTGCGGGTTGGATTCGATCAAGGCAGCGGAAAAGTCGTCGACCTCCGGGGGGCTCTCCGTCCTGATTGGAAAGAGCGCTTTCAGTTCACCGGGATCTACTTCGTCTCTCCCAAATTCCTGCAGTATATCAGGCCGGGAAAAATCGAGTCCGTTGTGCTTTCGTTTCTAGCTGCGATTGAAGCAGGAGAATCCGTCGGTGGGTTTCTAGCTGACGATGGAGCTTGGAGTGATCTTGGCGAGAGGGAATCCTATCTTGATGCGCTGACGCTGCTGAGTGGCGAAAATGGTGAGGCAAGGGTATCCCCGGAGGCAACGGTTCATCGTTCAGCATTGATCGATGGGGTGAGCAGTGTCGGGGCTGGAGCAGTGATCGGTGAGGAGGTCGAAATTCACGAATCTTCGATTTGGGCAGGAGCAACGGTTTTGTCCGGCAGCCGGCTCAATCGAGTCGTTGTAAGGGGCGGGCAGGTCGCAGATGGTCATTTAGAGAATCTCGACATTTAGACTTCAAGTTTGTATTCTACCGCCTTGCAGCACGTTATCGTCATCGAGAGCTGGAAAATTATGATTTTTCTCCAACGTTTTTGCGGTCGGAACGTCATATATTGAGACACAGTCGCGATAGCGACCATCCCTCTAGTATCAGCCCCCAAGAAAGTGGAAAAAATCGATATTCCCCGGCGCACCGTTTACAGGCTATCGCTCTACCAGCGATGCCTTCAAAAGTTCCGTGAAAAGGGTCTCACCACGGTTTCTTCGGAGGAGCTTGCCACTGCCGCTGGTGTCAAATCGACTCAGCTTCGCAAAGATTTGGGCCACGTTGGTCAATTCGGAACTCGCGGATTAGGGTATGGGGTGGTGACGCTCTCCGAAGCTTTGTCCGGTATCCTCGGCCTCTCCGTTCTTCAGCCGGTCGTCCTCGTCGGGGTGGGTAATCTCGGCTCGGCGCTGCTACGCTATTCGGGTTTTCGTCGCGAAGGCTTCGAGATCATCGCAGCTTTTGATGCCGATACAGATCATGTCAAATCAACGACTGAGGAAATGGGAGTTCCTGTGATTCGCTCTCAAGAACTGGGGCGTTATGTTCTAGAGCATGACGTGAAAATGGCGATCATTGCGGTGCCCGAGTCAGCGGGTCAGAGCGTTGCCGACACTCTTGTCGCTTCGGGTGTTGAAGCAATCCTCAACTTTTCTCCGGCCGTCCTCAATGTGCCGGACGAAGTCATGGTCAATCACGTCGACCTCGCTGCCGAGCTCGGCAGCATCGGTTTTTTCACGACTTGAGCGGAATTCCCCCCATCGTGGAGCTTCCTTTCGAGTCTCCTTTCAGTCTTACTGATACCTTAAAATCGGGTCAGCTTTTCCATTGGGAGGAACTCACCCTGGACGGCGTTCCCGGCTATGCAGGATGCATCGCCGATATCGGACCCTGTTGGATCGCTCAACCTACTGCTGGTCGAGTCTTGGGACTTTCCGGACAAGAGCAGACGGTGAGCCGATACTTCGGTCTCGATCAATCACTAAGGGAAATTCACGGCACTTTTCCTGACAATGACCCCGTCCTGAAGGCCGCGATTGCTTATTGTCCCGGAATCCGCGTTGCCCGCCAACCGGTGTGGGAATGTCTTGCGACCTTTATTACTTCATCGTTGAAGCAGGTCATGCATATCAGAGCGATTACGATGACTCTGCGGCAACGCTACGGTGAGAAGCATGAGTTGGCGGGGCGCAGTTTTTACGCTTACCCGGATCCCGCAGCATTTTCCGCTGCAGGAGAAGAGAATCTAAGAAAGTGCGCGCTTGGATATCGAGCGAAATCTCTCGCTCTCGCAGGTGCAGCAGTAGCTTCCGGACTCGTCGATTTGGAGGCGATCGAAAAAAGTGAAGATCCTTCCGCGGCAAGATCCGCGCTGATGGAACTTCATGGGGTAGGGGAAAAAATCGCTAACTGTGCGCTTCTGTTCTCCTGCGGTCAGTGGGGCGCATTCCCGATTGATGTTTGGATTGAACGCATCCTTCGCGAGCACTACCGTAAGAGACTGAAGGGTGCGAAGCTCCAGGCCTGGGCGGAGCGCCACTTCGGATGCAATGCAGGTTATGCCCAGCAATACCTCTTTCATTTCGCGCGGAAAACCCTTTAATTGCGGGATTCAACGATGTCGGAGCAACAAAAAGTCTTTGCCAGCCTCTCGGGAGCGTTTGTCGCCCACCTCGTGCTCTTGATCATGGTCTTCGTACTATTGAGCACACGGAGCATCGGTTCGTCTTTGCGCGAACCGCCTGAACCACCTGTTTCGCAGCCTCAGGAGGTTGTCATCCTCATGAGTGATCTCATGGAGCAAATTGAATTGGAAGAGCCTGAGCCGATTGCTCAGTCAAGGCCATTCATGGATACCGACCTTAACGCTCCAGAGGCTGTGGCTCCTGAGAATGCAAAATTTGAGTCGGATCGAAATACTTCTGCGGCAAGCGAAATCGCTCCCGATCCGAACCTTGCTCAAGTCGATCTCCCAACAACACGGGGAGAGTCTCCTTTACCCTTTTTTGATCTCCAGAACCGGGAATACACGGATGGTGAGTTTGATCTGCCTCCAGCCTCCAATGGGGCCGCGAACGAATCGGCGACACCGGCAGGAGTATTGCTCCCGCCGAAGCCTGAATCAGCAGTGACGGATGCGGCTCCAGGTGAAGATACAGGTCAGGGCGAGAGTGAGGAATTTGTTGACGGGGTTGATGCTCCGCCAGCAAACGATACCGGAGAGACGCTGACCCGGCCGGAAGAAAGTGTCACCGACGGCGAAGCCGAGAAGTCTACCATGGTGAGTTCTTTCAATGATCCGAATTCCAGTGCCCTAACTCCGGCTTTCGGTGAAGCGGGAGAGAAAGATCAGTTCGCTGCCTCCATTCCTGAGCCCGAACCGGAGGCAGAAGTAGGTGACATGTTAGATCCCGTTCAAGAACAGGAGATGCGAGTTGGAGGGACCGGGGTTGATTTTGAGAACTCAAATCCGGAAGAGATGACCGAAGCAGTGGGGGAGGAAGCGGTTAATCCTGCTGATGAGGGATTGTTCGCGGAGGGTTACAGCCCAAACCAACTCCAAAACCAGACAAATGGCACTCAGTCGAAACTTGGGCAGAATGCGGTGGATGCCGAAGGAACTGCCGCTGGCGCCTACAAAAAGAAAGTTAAGCAGCTGATTGGGCGTCTCTGGCACCGAAGTGTGGAGGAGAATGGTGACTTCGTCTATGAGTCGCACCTTCGAGTGAACTTCCGTGTCAGTCACAGTGGCAAAATTAGTGACGCGAAGGTGACGCTGGATGAAGCTAACTCTATCGTGGTCGACTTCACACTCAGAGCTATCATGGATGCTGAAATTCCACCTATGCCGGAGGAAGTCATTAACGAGGTCGGCCCTTTAGGAATGACGATGGACTACGATTTTATTCTTTATTGATCTCTTATGTTGGACACGACTGTGAACGAAAAAGTTTGGGATTTCCTGCTCTCAGGCGGGATCTTTATGGCCTTCATTGCGATTTGCTCTTTCGTTGCGATTGCCGTGAGCATCCATCGGGCGCTAACGCTGAAATGGAAATCGATCATCCCTGTCGAACTTCGAAGTGATCTTCATCGTTGTGGGGATTTGTTTGCGAAAGGTGAGGCTTCCGCCCTTCTCGCTAGATTGAAGCGAAGCGACAGTGCGGTGGGTCGAATCGGCCGTATTGCTGTTTCGCCCGAATACAAGACAAGAGAATCCGCTTCCGAAGCGGCCGAGGCAACGGCGCGTGAGCAGATGGTGCGACTTGAAAACGGGATGGGCGTTCTCGAGGTCGTTATCTCGATTGCACCACTTCTCGGTTTGTTAGGGACTGTGAGTGGACTTGTCAGCGTCTTTGCGACTCTTGGGGCACAGTCTGGTGACCCAGACCCGACTTTAATTGCCGCCGGAATTGCTGTCGCCTTAAACACCACGATTGCCGGCCTCGTCGTCGCTGTGATCACCGTGATTCTGCACTCTTATTTTACGCGCCGCCTTGAGCGGATCGCAGTTCGTCTCGAGGTGATATCAGGTCACCTTGTGAATGAGTTTTACAAGCACGGAGGGCAAACTCTTTATCCGGCTGAAGGTGAGGTGGCAGGAGCTCAACTTGAACCTGATGCGGAATTGGTTGAAGCGATTGAACACAGTGGTGCCGAAGCCAAACGAAGCGACTTTCTCCTGTGAAGATTTACGCAAAACGCCGACAGAAGCCGACAGTGCCGATCATTACCTTGATCGACATTCTCGCGATATTGCTGATTTTCTTTATTGTGACAACGACCTTCAAGACAAAGGAGTCGCTCGTGAAGGTAAACCTTCCCCGCTCATCGGAGATGGCAGCTAGTGGAGAATCAACACAGCGTACTGCCCTTGCCCTGGGAAAGGACGGGCAGGTTTCACTGGGAGAGCAGGTTATACCGATGGAAAGACTTGCTGCGGTGTTAAAGGATTACAAAGAAGGTCAACCTGAAGCCAAACTGGAGTTGAAGGCAGATGAAGGAGCTCCCTTGGGCCTCATGATCGAAGTCTGGGATGCGGCAACAAAGGCCGGTATCGATATTGGGGAATTACCGTTGAGGATTCTCCTTGAGGAGTGATTTGTGTCCCTTGAGAGTTACGGCTAAACTGTCTTTTTCCGCCCATGATCCGCCCCATTGTTTTTTATCCTGATCCCGTTCTCCGAAAAGTGGGTGCTCGTGTTGAAGAGGTTACTCCAGAGATTCGTGAGTTGGCTGCTGACATGGTCGAGACGATGTACGACGCAAGCGGAGTCGGGCTTGCTGCGCCCCAGGTTGGAGTTTCGCTCCAGTTGGCCATTGTCGATGTTTCCCATGACGAAGAGTGTGTCAGCTATGTGCGTGTCAACGGGGAGGAGATGACGCTCAAGGACATCTGCCCACTGACGTTCATCAATCCGGAGCTCAAACTCATTGGAGAAAAGGATACCGACATGGAAGGTTGCCTTTCATTCCCGGATCTACGGGGAGACATCACCCGCCCCTTTGAAGTGATCGCGACTCTCTACACTCTCGACGGAGAGAAGCTCGTCATCGAAACTGACGGCCTCTTCGCTCGTGCGATCCAACACGAGACTGATCACCTCTTCGGAAAACTGTTCATTGATCGAATGTCGAGCGCCCGCAAAATGGCGATCAAGCGTCAGCTCAAGGAAATGCAGCAAGAATTCGGCTAGCGGCTACGTAGCTTATCTGATGAAAGAAGGAATTGGTGTGTTTTTTAAAGGTGCCGCGATGGGCGCTGCAAATGTCATTCCCGGCGTTTCGGGGGGAACTGTGGCCTTCATCACTGGTATTTATGAGCGTCTCATCCACGCCGTAAAATCTGTCGATGCGACCGCTCTTAAGCTTCTCCTCTCAGGGAAGTTCGCTGATTTTGCGAAGCGGATAGATTTTTCGTTCCTCGCTGCACTTGGGGCAGGCATCGTCGTGAGTATTCTCACCCTCGCGAGTGTCTTGAAATTTCTTTTCGCCAACCACGAAGTCTTCGTATGGGCCTTTTTCTTCGGGCTGATTCTGGCTTCCGTCTATTTTGTCGGAAAGAAGGTGAAGCATTGGTCTGCCGGTGCTGCCATCGGGTTTCTCCTCGGGGCGGGTATTGCGATTGGCGTGGCGCTTCTCAAGCCTGCATCAGAGAATGACAGCATTTGGTATCTGTTGATTTGCGGGGTTGTTGCAATGGCAAGCATGATCATTCCGGGTTTGTCGGGGTCATTTGTTCTCCTCCTCCTTGGAAACTATCAACTCATCATGATCGAGTCCGTTGCGGGATTGAAAACGCTCGAAGTTGATGCCTTTCGCATCCTCATACCTGTGGGGATCGGAGCGATCGTGGGCGTTATCGCCTTGAGCCGGCTCCTTGCGTGGATTTTTGACCGCTATCACGATCTTGCCGTCGCGCTCCTGACAGGATTTGTCGCAGGCTCTCTCTTGATCATTTGGCCGTGGAAAACAGCTCAAATTGAAGTTTTTGAAGCAGCGGGGCGGATGAAGGAAAAGGTGATAGGCTATCAGTGGTATCTGCCTGAAATGTCGGGAGAGACATTCCTCGCGCTGGGTATTATGGTCCTTGGTTTTCTTTCCGTCTGGCTCATGGAAAGACTCGGGACGGTTGAGTCCGATGATGATTCGGCTAAATAAACGTCGACGCGGGAAAAGGAATCAGTGGAGAAGTGTTGAAGGCGCGCCATATTCCCGCGCCGGGTCATTGAGCCAGACTAGTTTATTCTCAAGCTGAACGTCGCCACCCTGCTTTCGGGCAGGCATGCATCGTCCTGAGGTCCTCAGTCACGGTCCAGCCGATGGCCCGGCAATTTTTTGCATGAAACTAAAGATTGCTGTTTCCGCCATCATCCCGCTCATCTTCCTTACGAGCTGTTTTCAACGTTCGAAGGCAGTCGTGATCCCAAATATTGAGCAGGCTCCGGAGTTTGTCTCGGAACGGAGGCTCGCTTTTCGGGGAATCGCTCACCTTCAACTGAGCGGAAGTTACAACTGGAACGGGCCAACGACTGGGCAGGGAAAATTGAAGCAGGCAAAACCAAAAGACTGGAAATACGTGATTCCAGTCACGGGGCCGGACTGGGATCGCTCCCGACCAGTTCCTCTCTGGGTGACCTTCAGTCTCTCCGGAAAGAATCAGCAGTCCCAGATGAGTGCGTTTCAGCGTGCGATCAAGGCGGGCGAAGTTGCCGGAATCAATGTGGATTTTCCCACTCGCACCAAAGGAATGCTTCGCGGTAAGAGTCCCTGGCAGCATGCGGTGAATAATGCGGAGGAGCGGCACGGAGTTACGACCGATCCACGGGCGCCCATCGTTTCCTGGCGCCCGTAAAATGCTGGCACCTCCCGAGAGGGGAGACAGCCTCTGCTTTTCACAGACGGGAAACGTATCCTTACCCATCGATCTTTCACCATTGCGATTTCTATGTCTCGCCGTCCTCTCGATTTCTATTTTATCGCCCTCATCTGGATCCTCTGGACCGGCGCGATGTCAATAGGTGGGCGTTGGATTCTCTTCGAAGAGAATTGGTTCATGTCGGTGACGATGGCGATTGGGTCATTCATCGCAGGATCCACGAGTCAGGGAGGAGGGGCAGTCGCATTTCCGGTGATGACTCTGGGTTTTGATATCGCGCCGAAAGGCGCCCGGGACTTTTCGATGATGATCCAATCCATCGGTATGACCTCGGCCTCAGTCGCGATTTTCTGGCGGCGGATTCCAGTGGAAAAGACAGCGCTCTGGGTCGCTGGCATCGCGGGGGCGGTTGGCGTGATCATCGGACTGGAGTACGTACAGAAATGGTTCGCCCCCAATCCTACAAAAGTATTTTTTGTCTCGCTGTGGTTGGCGTTTGGATTCGCGCTTTGGAGAATAAATCGTGTCAGTGGCAAGATTCGCCGCCGCGAACTCAGTGACAAATCGCTCCGGGCGATGCTTTTCCTCGCCCTTTCCGGGCTTCTCGGTGGCGTCATCTCAGGTCTCCTCGGAAGTGGACTTGATATTCTTGTCTTTGCTCTGCTCGTCCTCGGATTCCGACTTTGCGAAACCGTGGCGACGCCGACCTCGGTCATCCTCATGGCGGCGAACAGTCTCGTGGGCTTCACCTGGCGCAGTTTCGGCGGAGGCGGTTCACCGATTGCCCCGGAGATCTGGAATTACTGGTGGGTTTGTGTCCCGATCGTCG
>JARGOD010000183.1 GCA_029210205.1 Verrucomicrobiales bacterium
CCGCTCGATAATCCCGCCACCGGCGAGAAGTCGATGAAAGTCTGGGACGTCGAGCTCGACACCTTTTCAAAACAACCGATCCGCACCGGGAACCATTGCTTCGGATGCACCGCCGGCAGTGGAAGCTCCTGCGGCGGATCCCTTTCCTGATATTCCATGGAGAAAAAAATTAAACTCAGCTACGACTCGGTGCCTCTTTCTCTGGCGCCCAACACATCCTCTGAACCTATGAAGACCGAATCCATCGTTAAAGATCGCTACGCCGACGGCGCAAACGCCCGTGAGGAAGCGCTTTGCTGTCCTGTCGAATATGACGCCAAGTATCTCGAAATCATTCCGAGTGAAGTGATCGAACGGGACTATGGCTGCGGCGACCCGAGCCAGTATGTGAAGGAAGGTGAGACCGTTCTCGACCTCGGCAGCGGCACCGGGAAGATTTGCTTTATCGCGAGTCAGGTCGTCGGTGAAAGCGGCAAGGTCATCGGAGTCGACATGACCGATGATATGCTTGAAGTGGCTCGACGCAATCAGCCGACCGTCGCCGAGCGGGTCGGTTACGACAATGTGGAGTTTCGCAAAGGTCGCATTCAGGATCTCGCGCTCGATCTCGAAGTGCTCGAAGCACGGCTCAAGGAGAATCCAGTGAGCGACGCCAACGGATATCTCGAAGCCGAAGAGCTGGCTGAGGAGCTGAAAGTGAAACAACCACTCGTTGAGAACGACTCTGTCGATGTCGTCGTTTCCAATTGCGTCCTCAATCTCGTTTCGAAAAAGAATCGCCGTCAGATGTTCGCGGAGATTCACCGTGTCCTCAAGCGCGGAGGACGCGCCGTCATTTCTGATATCGTTTGCGACGAGGAAGTGCCGCAGGATCTGCAGGACGACGCCGAGCTTTGGAGCGGTTGTATCTCCGGGGCGTTCCTTGAAGACGAGTTTCTTCAGGCCTTCGAAGACGCCGGATTCTATGGCGTCCGGATGCTGAAATTCGACAAAGAACCCTGGCAGACCGTGAAGGGTATCGAGTTCCGCAGCATGACGATTGAAGCCTACAAAGGAAAAGAGGGTATCTGCCTCGAGCGCAATCAGGCGGTTATCTACAAAGGCCCGTTTAAGAAGGTGTTAGACGATGATGGTCATGCCATGGAGCGTGGAAAGCGCTACGCCGTTTGCGATAAGATCTTCAACATCTACAAGAGCGACTGCTACGCCGATATGTTTGAGTTCGTCGAGCCGCAGAATGATATTCCTCTCGAAGAAGCTGCTCTGTTTGACTGTTCGAAAACCGCAATCCGTGATCCACGGGAAACGAAAGGCGCCGACTACGACGCGACGACCGAAGCGAGTGACTGTTGTTCGCCGACTGGCGAAGATAGCGGGTGTTGTTAGAGGGGTGAACCGCGCTGATCAGGGCTTTCGCGGGGAGAACCACTTATCGACACTAATGAGACACTAATCAGGGCTTCTGCGGAGGATTGGATAAGTGGAAATGAGTGTCCATTAGTGGTTTCTATTACCCGTTTGCGCAGAGGTTCGCGGGCCGTTGGGAAGCTGGATTCATGTCAGGAAATGTGAGAAGATAGGGGCATGCGAAAACTCCCCCTGCTCCTCCTGAGCTTTGCTGTTCTGACTTCACTCCTTCAGGCCGAGCATCCAGATCCCAAGCAGCTTAAGTTTACGAAGTGGACGCCGGACTTTCCGGTTCCTGATCCTGTCGCGATCTCCTTTGATCCTCAGGGCCGCGCTTACGTCACTCAGACGCAGCGCCGCAAGGCGAATGATCTCGATATTCGTCTGAATGCTGAATGGATTCCGAATGACTTGAGCTTCACCTCAACGGAGGACAAAGAGAATTTTTACCGCGAGCAATTCACTCCTGAAAACAGTGCGGCGAACGCGAAGCGGGTGAAAGACTTCAACGGTGACGGGATCCATGACCTCGAGGACCTCACCGCCCTTTCCGAGCGGATTCATCTCATTGCTGATGAAGATGGGGACGGCTTCGCCGACAATATTTATCTCTACGCGGAGGAACTCGATCATCTCATCGGTGGCGTCGCCGGTGGAGTGCTCTTCCACGAGGGCGATGTCTATGTCAGCCCCGTGCCTGAAGTCTTTAAATTTCGTGACACAAACGGGGACGACAAAGCGGACACAAGGGAAGTGATCGCCTCGGGATTCGGCGTGCACCTCGCTTATGCCGGTCACGACATGCATGGACTGTTCATGGGGCCTGATGGACGTGTCTACTGGTCGATTGGTGACAAAGGCATCCGGGTCAAAACGGCGGACGGTTTCGATTATCGATTCCCCAGTCAGGGTGGGCTCATGCGCTGCGAGCTCGATGGCTCGAATTTTGAAATTTTCGCGCACGGTCAGCGCAACATTCAGGAGGTCTCCTTTGACCAATACGGGAACTTTTTCGGCGTTGATAATGATGCCGACTTTGAAGGAGAGCGGGAGCGCCTCGTCTACATCGAGCAATACATGGACTGCGGGTGGCGTTCGAACTGGCAGTATCTACGGGAAGGCTACAATCCGTGGAACGATGACCTCATGCATGTACCCTATCATGAGGAACAGCCTCGCTGGTTTACGCCGCCCCTAAGCAACTACGAAAACGGACCAGCCGGTTTTAAATATAATCCCGGAACGGCTCTTGGTCCGGACTATCAAGACTACTTCTTCCTAACAAGCGCGCCAAGAGGTGAACAGTGGGCATTTCAAGTGAAGCCCAGTGGCGATGCCTTTGAGATGGTGAACGATCACAAAATCGGCGAAGGGGTTGCGCTCGTCGGACTCAACTTCGCTCCTGACGGGGCGCTCTATGGCGTCGATTGGGGTGGAGGATATCCACTGAATGAAAGTGGTGCCGTTTGGAAAATTGATGTACCGCTGGAGAAAGCGCATCCTGGACGTGAGGCGACGGAAAAGTTGGTCGCAGCTGATTTTTCTGAGAAGAATACGAACGCGCTTGTCGAGTTGCTGGCTCACGAGGATCAGCGAATCCGGCTCAAAGCGCAGTGGGAAATCGCCGGCCGCGGCGAGGAGGAGACTTTGTCGAAGGTTGCCAGCGATCAAAAATCGGATCAATTGGCTCGCCTGCATGCTCTCTGGGGGCTGGGCCAGTTATTTCGCGCTGAGGAGATAGATCGTTCGACTCTGGTCAGTTTGTTTTCTGATAAAGATCCCGAAGTTCGAGCGCAGGCAATCAAGACGGCCACAGATGGCTTTGG
>JARGOD010000184.1 GCA_029210205.1 Verrucomicrobiales bacterium
AAGTCGCGACCAGGTTGCCGCTGGTGCAGTTCGAGCAGGTTAAGGAATAGCAACGGGAGTGGATCGAATACCGGGACCGTCGCGCCGAACATGCCGCCATCCTCGAGGGCAGAGCGGAGAATGGAAAAGAGAAGGCGAGTCCGGAATACTGGATCGCCCTTACCTACCTCACCGAAACCCGCATCGAGATCCTCGATGCCTGGACCCGGACCGGGGAGTTTGCAAAGACCTGGGAGGGCGTCTGGATCGACGGCTATGGAGGCCTTCTCATGATCGACGAACGGGAGGACGGAACGCTATCCTTTACCTGCAACGCCGTCCGCGGTGCCAGTTATCATCTCGGCAACATCGACGGGATCGCTACCGCCAACGAAATCACGGCCCGCTTCTCGACCCGGCCTGAGGGGGAAGAGAAAGAAACCTGGCTCACCTTCGTGCAGGAAAACGACGGCCGTCTCCGTCTCATCGGAGAAAACACCTCATACTTCCATGGTGCCCGCGCCTACTTCGACGGCCAATACCTCCGCGTCCGGGAGTTGACCAGGGAGGACCGGGAGGAAATGGCGTCACCGCCTTTCTGATCCGCAGGTTTTACGGGAATCGAATTTCCGGAGGGGGACTGGGAGGTCTGTCCCTCAGTTCCCGGAGGGAAATATTATCCTTTGATCGCTTTCTCAATCGCTTCCGTCACTGACGAATCATCCGTCTGGACCCCGGTCGCGAAACGACGGAGCAGTTTGCCGTCTTTTCCGATGAGAAATTTTTCAAAGTTCCAACCAATGTCGCCTTCCTTGTCGGGGTTCTCTGCGCTCGTGAGATACTGAAAGAGCGGTGCCTGGTCGTCCCCTTTGACCGAAACCTTGGACATCATCGGAAAGGTCACCTCGTAGTTCAGGGAGCAGAATTCCGCGATCTCCTCATTGCTGCCCGGCTCCTGTCCGCCGTAGTTGTTCGCGGGAAAACCGATCACGGCAAAGCCGTCTTTCCCGTATTTCAGATTCAAGGCCTGAAGCGGCGCATACTGAGGCGTCGCCCCGCATTTTGAAGCGACGTTCACGATGAGAAGGACTTTCCCTTTGTATTCGGAGAGGTCGACTTCGTTGCCTTCGATGTCCTTGACCGTGTAGTCGTGAATCGACTCTTTGACGTCGTCAGCCGTGGAAAATGATACGGTCATAGCAAGGGCGAGAGTGGTGAGCAGTGTTTTCATCATTGGTTTGATCAGTCTACGTTTCGGTGAGGAGATGAGATCATCGGTTCGGGAATAGGAGGTCTGTCCCTTAGTGGCGGTGATTCTTTGCAAGCCTTCGGCGTCGTTGAATTTGAGAAGGGCGGGGTGTCGCTTAGTGCAATTGAACTTTCGCCAATTCGCTTTGGCACCCTAATGCGTGCGGGCTAGAGATTATATTTCGGGACATCCTTTTCGTTGAAAGTCAAATACCCCGCTTCTGTCATTCGTTCGATCACCGCCAGAACTTGATCGCCGCCGGGGGCCTCACCGATCAAATCTCCCACCTTCGTCAGCAGTGTCTTCCGTTTCACAGGCCTGGCCTTCGGATGATCCCTGAAATTTTTCACAACCCGTTCCGTCCCTTCTTCAACAGAACTCACCTTTTTCCCGACCGCCTTTTTGGTGCCTTTCTTTGCCACTGCCTTTTTCGTCGCTTTCTTCGCCACGATTTTCATTGCCGCCGGCTCGCTTGTCGGCGTCGTTTTTCCCGGCCTGTTGAAGGTAAGCTCTGCACAACTCGGATAACGGCGCACATTGATATGGCGTTCGCGCAGGTGCTCAATCAACGGGTCATAGCCGGTGTCTCTGGCAATGAGGTGAAAATAAGCTGAAGGATCAGCAAGCACGGCGCGGCCCAGATAATCGGCAAGCGCGAAATCCAATGCGTTCTTCCCGGGCGTTTTCAGCCGCACCAATTGCACGCAAGCCGAGTGTTCCATCAACCTCTCCACCAGATCGGTATTCAACTTTGTTTGCTTCGGCCCCACCATCAGCGTAAAACTCACTGCTTTCGCGCCAATCAAGTTCAGGTCGACCTCATGCACGTTTTCAAAATCGACGAATACGTGGTTCATGGGAGCGGAGAGCGGTGGGCTGGGTAGGATCATGGCAAATGAGGTTTGGGGCGTTAGGATTCTTTCTCACGCACTCTGATACTTCTTAAAATTCTCCGCCTGCTCGAAGATCTCTTTGTAGACCTCGTCCCGATCAACCGGTGGGTAGCCGTGTTCGGCCAAGAGCAGGATGAGACCAACCTTGAGTTCAGCTTTGATATCGACACGTTGATTCCAGGCAGGAAATCGTGCCTTGTCATCGACCACTTCCTTCACTGCTTTGGCGAGGATGATCAGCTTGTCCTCGGGATACTCGAATTCGTATTTAGCTGCGAGCGTTTTGAGGATGTCGTAGAAAGACTTCTCTTCGAGATCGATGCCCATTTCGCCAAAAGAATCCTTCTCGCTGTGAAGCGCGTCAATCAGGGCAAAAAACTCGTCCGTTAGTTCTCCAAGGCCTTCAGTCGACCACGCGTTGGTCTCGTCGCGTTCGTTGTACTTGTTGACCAAGGTCTGGAACTGCTTGGTGAAATCCACGCCTTTCACTTTGTTGACCTTCTGAAAGTCATCGATCGCTCTTTTCAGCAGTTGCTGGAGCAACTTGATCTTGGTGTGAGGCAATTTGATCTTCTCGATCTTGGCGAGGTAGTCGTCGTCGAAGATGTCGATCTCCTTTGCCTTGTCGTCGCCGAGCTTGAAAATCTCTTCCACCCCATCGGCCTGCAGTGCCTCGGATATCATCTCGCGCACCCGGGCATTCATCTGCGCGCTGTCGGGGGCTTCTCCCTTGGTCAGCTTGGCGACGATGGAGCGCACCGCGAGGTAGAAGTGGATGTGGTCGCGTTCGTTCTCGGTGAAGACATCGCTGCCGCTGCAGATGTCGTAGGCGGCTTTGAGGCGCTTCACTAGAGCCATGAAGCGCTTCTCGATCTTGTCGGTGAGCTGGACGAACTCGGCGGCCAGGTTCAGGCAGTGCAGTTGCTCGACGGGCGATCCGCTGAAGTAGGGCGTGGTATCGAACTGGTGGAAAATCCGCCCGAGCAGGTCGAGGTGATCGCGCACCACGACGATGGAGGCCTCGATCTCTTCGATGTTGCCGCTGTCCGCCTTGGAGTAGTGCGCCAGGGCGAGGTTCATCTGCTTCTTGATGCCGATGT
>JARGOD010000185.1 GCA_029210205.1 Verrucomicrobiales bacterium
TCCAGTATCTTCCGCTACCCAATCAAATCCGTTGACCTTTGGAATCTCCCCCTGAGTTTGAAACAAACCCATGCCCATGAAACGCCTCTTGCTACTAAGCCTGCTCTTCCCAATCCTGACACTGGCTCAAGAGTCAGAAACACCTGAGACCAAAGCTCCCACGGTCTGGGACCTGACAGACCTTTTCCCTTCCGTCGAGGACTGGGAGACCGCACTGAATGAAGTGTCCGATGGCATCCCGGTGCTGGAAAGCTATCAGGGGAAGCTGGGCGAAAGTGCTGCCCTGCTCGAAGCGGCGCTGAAGGAGCGATCTGACCTATCACGAAAGCTTGGTCGGGTCCGTGTCTATGCCTCTCTTAAGGCCGACGAAGACCTGGGCGAACCCGAGCCGCGGGCTCGCAAGCAACGCGTGTCCTCGGTCTCTTCCGAACTCTGGCAAAGCAGCTCGTGGATGTCTCCCGAAATCATCGCGGTGGGCCCGGAGAAGATTGAGGCATTCATTGCCGAAGCCCCCGGACTCGCGCCTTTTGATCATGGCTTGCGAAGCACCCTGCGCCATGCGCCTCACACGCTGACTCCGGAGGTGGAGCGCGTCCTCGCGGCGGCGGGAAAACTCACCCGGCAACCCTCACAGATCTACAGTGTCTTCGCGAATGCTGACCTTCCGTGGCCCACGATCACCCTGTCCACCGGCGAAGAGGTCTACCTGAATCAAGCCGGCTACAGCAAATACCGCGCGGTGGACAACCGCGACGATCGCAAAGCGGTGTTTGATGCCTTTTGGGGAAAGCTCGGAGCATACCAAAGCACGATGGGGCAGGTGCTCTTGTCAGAGGTGGAGGCCAATGTCTTCCAATCGGAGATGCGTGACTACGACAACATCCTCGACTGGACCCTCTCCGGAGACAATCTCCCTGAGGAAGTCTATCGCTCCCTCGTCAAGGTCACCAACGAGAGCCTGCCGACCCTGCATCGATATTTCAAACTGCGCGAGCGGATGCTCGGCATCGACGATATTCGCTACTACGATGTCTACCCCGATTTAGTAGAGAGCGACGAAGTCTTCACGATTGATCGATCGATTGAAACGACCGTCCTCGGCGTGGCAGGGCTCGGTGAGGAGTATGGTGATTTGCTGAAATCCTACGTTCAGATCGACCACACTCATGTTTTCCCGCAGAAGGGAAAACGCTCGGGAGCCTACATGTCAGGGTCGGCCTACGACACGGACCCTTACATGTTGTTGAATCACAATGACGACTACAACTCGATGAGCACCTACGCTCACGAAGTTGGGCATGCCCTTCATACGATCCTGACAAAAGAACATCAGCCTTATGAAAAGTCCGGCTACTCCACCTTCATTGCCGAGACGGCGGCGATTGTGAACGAGCTCATGCTGCAGGACTACGCGCTCGAAAATGCCAAAGACGATCAGGAACGCCTCTTCTACCTCGGCACCGCCCTCGAGCAATTGAGAGGAACCTTCTTTCGTCAGACCATGTTCGCTGAATTCGAGCTCGCGATTCATGAAGAGGTCGAAAAAGGCGCCCCCCTGACCGGAGACCGTCTCACGCAACTGTATGGCGACCTCTTAAAGCGCTACCACGGGCATGACGAAGGCGTGCTCACGATCGATGATGCCTATTGCGTCGAATGGGCCTACATCCCTCACTTCTACTACGACTTCTACGTGTTCCAATACGCGACCTCCATTTCCGCCGCCGCGTATTACACCGAGGAGATCAAGAAGAATGGCGAACCTGCCCTCGAGAAGTATCTCAATGTCCTGAAAGCCGGAGGGTCTGACGATCCGCACGAAATTCTCCTCGAAGAATCCGGATTGGATATGACGCAGGAAGCTCCGTATCGCGCCCTCATTCGTCGGATGGAATCCATCATGGATCAAATTGAGCTGATTCTGGATCAAGAGTCGGCGTAGGTGGGTGACGATTTTGGGTTCGAAGAGTTCCAATCAGAACCTTCGCCTGGAGAGGATTGAGAAAAGCGGTCAGTTGACAAATCTTGAATATTTTCTCCTCCATTCTCGAATTTCTCGATCCAATTCTCTCTCTTCCATGCCCGCGAATCGCCGAATTCTCTGGCTCACGTTCGCGGCGCTGCGTAATCCGGTGAGGTGAGCGATCTCGGATTGCCGGATCGTCGTCTGTTTCGCCAGCGCCCAGGCAATGGCCACTTTGCGCAGATCGCCGTATTTCGGTTTCCGCATCGACTCCATTGTTTCCCCGAAGTGTTTCTCCGCCTCCGACTGAATCTGCTCCGCTCCTTTCTCGTCGTGACGCTTGAAGAGCCCGCTGCTACGCAACTCCCGGTCCCCGTTCCGATCAATCTCGCTCCCCTGCAACTGAACGAGCTTTTCCCGAAACGACTCGGATCCCCAATACCAGCCCCGCCGAAGGGTGCTTTGCAGGGATTGTCCTTCCCTTTCCACGAGGCCGGCCTTCTTCGCGTTCTCGCTCGCCGACCACTCGTCGAGTCGATCCACAAAATGTTTTCGTCCCGCCACCGTGTCCTTTTCTCCAAACAGATCGAGGCCTTCCCGGATTGCCAGCCAGAGGGCACGTTTCGAGGGCGCCAGGCTGTATCCCCGTGCCACGCTGCTCCACGGGTAGTCGCGCAGGCTTTGCTCCTTCCCGTCCACGTTCCCGGCTCGCGCAGGATTGAGATGGATGTAGTCGACCAACGCGGTGAGATAGTCGCTCTCCCATTCTTCGCCGGAGTCTCGATCCGATTCCACCAGCACCGATTTGTAGCGGCCTCCGAAGAGGTGCCCCCAGAGACGGTTTCTCGTGTTGATCCGGCGGGTGAAAGCATTCTGAAACCAGCGCATGCCGTCGACGAGATTCGGCTCGGGCGTGCGTAGTGCGAGGTGATAGTGGTTGTCGAGCAGCACCCAGGCAAACACCTCCCACCCGGCCCGCTCGCAGGCCTGGGCGAGAGTTTTCACGAAAACTTCACGATCTCCGTCGTTGTAAACGATGGGTTCCCGGCGATCGCCTCGCGCCATGAGGTGGTAGATCGCGCCTTCGTATTCGATTCGGGGTGCGCGTGGCATGGTGGTGAGAGTGGAGGAAGCAGCGGGAATGTCAAGATTTGTCAACTGACCCCCTTTTCAGATTTAGATTTGTCAACGGTATGAACTGGAACTTCGGTAACATTTAGACCGGGAACATCGGTAACACTTTT
>JARGOD010000053.1 GCA_029210205.1 Verrucomicrobiales bacterium
AATGTCATTCTCATCATGGTGGATGACATGGGATTCTCTGACCTTGGTTATCAAGGGGGCGAGATTGAGACTCCGCATCTCGATGCGCTCGCACACGGTGGAGTTCGGTTTTCTCAATTCTACAATTCCGGACGATGTTGTCCGACGCGGGCGACACTGATGACGGGGCTTCATCCCCACGAGACGGGTATTGGCTGGATGACGGAACCGGCCGGTTCTACCCGGGGAGACAAGGAACCACCCGCTTACCAGGGACATCTCAATGACGCGTGCGTGACGGTGGCGGAGGTGCTCGGCGCAAGCGGCTACGCAACCTACATGACGGGGAAATGGCATCTCGGCTATGACGAGGAAGAAGATTGGCCCTTGCAGCGCGGGTTTGATCGCTATTATGGGTGTGTCAGTGGAGCGACGAGATTTTTCACGCCGGTAGAGCCTCGTGGAATGTTTCTCGACAATGAAATGGTCGAACCGGTGAGCACGACGGAGGAAGCCTTCTACACGACCGATGCGTTCACGGATCATGCCATCCGATTCATCGGCGAGCATTTCGAGGGCGAGAAGGCGGAAGATCCCTATTTTCTCTACCTCGCCTATACCGCTCCTCACTGGCCATTGCAGGCATTCGAAGACGACGTTGCAAAGTATCGAGGAAACTACAAAGGAGGGTGGGACAAGCTCCGCGAGGAACGGTATCGCCGACAGATCGAGCTTGGGCTGATCAATGAGTCATGGGAGTTGTCGGCGAAGACACCGGGAATCCCCGAGTGGGATTCATTGAGCGAGGCGAAGAAGGACGAGATGGATCTGAAGATGGCAGTGTATGCCGCGATGGTCGATCGCGTTGATCAGAACATCGGCAAGCTCGTTGCTGAACTGAAAGAAAACGGCACGCTGAAAGATACGTTGATCCTTTTCCTCTCCGACAATGGAGCATGTCAAGAGGGGGGCATGTTAGGGCGCGGTGAGTTTTACGACATCGGGAAGAGAAACAGTCAGGATTCCAACAGCTACGGTGAGGCCTGGGCCAATGCCGGAAGCACTCCGTTTCGACTCTACAAGCACTTTGCGCACGAGGGTGGATCGGCGACGCCGTTCTTCATGCACTGGCCAGCCGGGATCGAGGCGCAGGAAGATTGGTTTGAGGATCCGGCTCAGCTCATTGATGTGCTGCCGACGTTGATCGATGTGGCGGGGGCTGAGTATCCAGATGCCCGCGGAGACGTTGAGGTTCCGCAGCTCGATGGGATTTCGCTGCGACCTGCGTTTGAAGGTGAGGGGCTCGGCCGGGAGGAGCCGATCTTTATCGAGCATGAGCGGCATGCCTTCGTTCGCGACGGGAAATGGAAGCTCGTCGGGCGGGAAGTATCGACGATCGAAGGAACGGATGAGTCGCAGTGGGAGCTCTACGACATGGAGGCGGATCGCACCGAGACGAATAACCTCGCGATGTCCAATTCAAAGAAGGTTGATGAGCTGGCGGCCCAATGGGAGGCTTGGGCGAACCGTGTCAGTGTCTATCCGCGCGGTGTTCGCAGTCCGGCGCCTCCGTCTTCGAGTCCGGCTCCGGCTGAGACGAGTGAGCTGAAGCAGGAGCGCTTCAAGCCTGAGATCGCGAAGACCGGGTTCGGGATTCGGGCGGAGGTTGAGGCGAAGAAACCGAACGGAGTCGTCCTCGCACAAGGAGGCAATGCCTTTGGCTACTCACTCTATTTTGAGA
Organism: Verrucomicrobiales bacterium; assembly: GCA_029210205.1. Taxonomy (GTDB): domain Bacteria; phylum Verrucomicrobiota; class Verrucomicrobiia; order Verrucomicrobiales; family DEV007; genus Arctic95D-9. Next base: position 1,721 of record JARGOD010000053.1, read on the forward strand.
AGGGCGTCCCTGCGTTTGCCTGGCGTAATCGTTCGAAGCTGACTGAGCTGCGTGGCGACAAGGCAGTACGCGGGAAAGTCACGCTCGAGGTGCGAGTCTCGAAAAGCGAGTTAGTAATGAAAGCCAATGGGAAGAAGGTGGCCAGCGCTGCAATCGATGGTTTCCTTGCGGAGCAGCCGGGTCTGGGACTGTTCCTCGGGGGCGATGGTGTCCACGCGGTGGGAAACTATGAAGTGCCAAACCGGTTCTCCGGAAAGGTCCTCGACTACCGTATTCTCAGCGACCTGAGAAAAGTGCCGATGCGCACTTCCTGGGGAAGAGATCTCGATCCTGAATCGGTTTGGTCTCAATACCCTCGTCCACAGTTCGAGCGCGATGAGTGGACGAATCTCAACGGATACTGGAACTACGCTGTGACACCGGGGACGCGCGAGAGTGCTCCGAAGAAATGGGCGGGAGAAATCCTCGTGCCTTTCGCGATCGAAGCACCGCTTTCCGGCGTGGAGCGCCGCCTTCTTCCTGAGGAGGCGCTCTGGTATCAGCGGACTTTTCCAATAGAAAAAGAAGAGGGTCAGCGTTACCTGCTGCACTTCGAGGCGGTGGACTATGCCTGCCGCGTTCAAGTCAACGGCGTCGAGGTGGGTGGCAACACCGGTGGTAATTTGCCTTTCGCTATCGACATCACCGACGCGGCAAAGTCAGGTGAGAACGAGCTTGTCGTTCGTGTGATCGATGGAACTGACACCGGTCATCAACTGCATGGCAAGCAAGTCCTCAGTCCGGGTGGTATTTGGTACACGCCGGTTTCCGGGATTTGGCAGACGGTCTGGATGGAAGCGGTACCTGACACGTATTTATCAGACCTCAAGATTACGACGAAAACGAGTGGACGTGTTGAGGTCCAGCTGAGTATTGAAGGAGGTGGGCGAGCTGATGCGGCCGCGATGGTACGTCTCGGGGGAACCGATATTGCGGGTGCGAAAGCGAACGGAGATCGCATCCAGCTGTCGATTCCGAATCCGCGCCTCTGGTCGCCGGATGATCCAACGCTCTACGATCTGGAGATCACGGTGGGTGAGGACACAGTGAAGTCGTATTTTGGAATCCGCGAAACCGGGATTGAGAGGGACGCTGAGGGACATCTTCGCTTCACGCTGAATGGGAAGCCGATCTTCCACTGGGGAACGCTCGACCAGGGATGGTGGCCGGACGGATTGCTGACCCCTCCTTCCGAGGAGGCGATGGTCTATGACATCCAGTATCTCAAGGACGCAGGATTCAACACGATCCGAAAGCACATTAAGGTCGAGCCGCGTCGTTACTATCATGCCTGCGACCGCATTGGAATGTTGGTATGGCAGGATCAGGTCAGCTCAGGCACGGGACGCAAGCGTGGCGAGGGGGAAACCAGTCCTGATTGGACCCGGCTTGAGGTGGGAGGAAGTGACGCCGTCTGGCCGGACGAGGCTCATGAGCAATACCTTGTTGAACTCAAAACGATGATCGACACCTTTTACAATCATCCTTCGATCGTGCAGTGGGTGCCCTTCAACGAGGCATGGGGTCAGCATCGCACGATCAAAGTAGGTGAGTGGGTCGTGCCCTACGATCCAACCCGATCGATCAACATCGCGAGCGGGGGCAACTTTTTTGAGATCGGACACATTGTCGATGATCATGCTTATCCCCACCCTGAGTTCGCGTGGGAGGATGATGAAGGTGGGCGCTTCAGTGACTTTGTGAAAGTGATGGGCGAGTTTGGCGGCCACGGATTTCCGGTTGAGGGTCATCTCTGGAGCAACGAGACCCGGAACTGGGGGTATGGGGGCATTCCTAAGGACAAGGAAGAGTGGCTCGAGCGCTACCGCACTTCGATCGAGATGCTGGTAGACTTGAAGAAAAAGGGAATCGCCGGCGGCATTTACACGCAGACGACGGATGTAGAGGGCGAGATCAACGGGCTCATCACCTACGATCGCGAGGTCCAGAAGTTGAAGCCGGACGAGTTGAGAGATTTGAGTCGCCTGCTTTTCAAGTAGGTGTCAGGATTCCAGCTGCTTTTGGATACGATCCTTGTCGGCGCGCTTCAGACCAGCGACGACCAGATCGTAGGAGTGATCGATCAGCCCGACCACAAGCGAATCGGGAAGTGATCCGTCGAGAATGAGCGTATTCCAATGCTTTTTGTTCATGTGGTAGCCGGGAATAACCGCCTCGTGCTCGTCACGCAGCATCACAGCGCGGTCAGGATCGCATTTCAGGTTCATCTGAGGCGGCACGTCTTCCGGACTCAGAATCGCAAACATTTTGCCGACGACCTTGTAGACGGCGGCCTGCGGGCCAAAGGGGAACTCTTCTGTTGTCTCAATGCGTTCGCTGAGACTTTGATAGATCTTTTCCAGATCATTCATGAATGAAAATAAGTTACCCAATGGTGTCAGAAAAAGATGATTTTTTTATTTTAATTACCATAAAAACAGTAAATAATGTATTCAAATATGAAGGCTCTTGTCATCATTTCAGTGGTTGTCTTGCTGGGAGGACTCCTTCCTGAGTATGTTGCTGCCCAGATCAATGGGGAATCAATCGCGACTTATATTTCTCAGGACTCAGGGAACCCAAGCGAGAATTATCTCGAATACGGCTACAAACTTGCGACGACCTTGAAGCTCCTCACGCCCCAGCAGTTGGCACGCGTATTTGACGGATCGACGAATGTCCAGCTGCCACGCACGGTGAATGAACTCCTTGAGATGGATGACATCAATTTCGAAGGCGGTTCTGCAGTGCTTTCTCAGGCGGCGACGGAGGAATTGGACAAGGTCGTCGAGTATCTGGCGTTTAGTCCCAAAGCGAATATTAGAATTGAGGGACACGCCTGGTATCAAAACGATCGTGCCCAGATGCTTTCGGATCAGCGGGCAATTGCCGCGATGAATTATCTCGTTGGGATGGGAATCTCGGTGGATCGAATGGAAGCAGAAGGATTTGGGGGTACCCGCCCGCTTGTCGAAGGTAAGAGGAGCGAGACCACTGCAAACCGTCGGATCGAGATTCACGTGGTCGAGGGAGAGTAAACGGTTAAGTACTTGCTGAGCGACGACGTGGTCGGGAACGACGGTTTCCACCGCCACCATTTTGACGGCGGTTGCCGCCTCCCTGAGCTCCGCCGCCTCCACCGGAACGTCGTTGCTGATTTCTTCCGCGTCCGCCACCCTGGCCTCCGCGTGGGGGCGTTGCGTTGCGTTCTTCGTGGCGTGGCTCACGATGATAGGGCTGATCGGAGTCGACTGGAACTTTCGTACGAATATTTTTTTCAATCTGAGTGAGGAGGCCGTTGCTCTGCTCATCACAGAAAGAAATTGCGCGACCCTCTGCACCGGCACGAGCAGTTCGCCCGATTCGGTGAACATACGAATCGGGCTCGTTCGGAAGGTCATAGTTGATGACGAGATCGACGCCTTTGACGTCAATGCCGCGCGCCGCGATGTCGGTTGCGACGAGGACACGGATTCGACCACTTCGGAAATCCTCAAGCGCTCTGACACGAGCCGACTGAGACTTGTTCCCGTGAATCGCTGCCGCAGGGATGCCTGATTTCTCGAGGTGTTCGGCAATACGGTTTGCGACATGTTTCATGCCGGTGAAAACGAGGGCGAGTCCCTCGGGGTGTTGTTCGAGGCTGTGGAGAAGAAGAGATCGCTTGTCCTCCCCGGCCACATGGCAAACGGTCTGTCGGATTTTTTCCACCGTCGTTGCTGGTGGAGTGACCTCGACGTGCTTGGGGCTTTTCAAGATCGAGCCTGCAAGTTCAATGATCGACTTCGGCATTGTCGCGGAGAAAAAGAGTGACTGTCGTTTCTTCGGGAGCTCCGCGATAATCTTTTTAACATCGTGAATGAATCCCATGTCAAGCATGCGGTCGGCTTCGTCTATAACAAAGAACTCAAGCTCGCGCAGGCTGATGTGACCTTGACCGATGAGATCGAGGAGGCGTCCGGGTGTTGCGACGAGGACCTCGGGGCCGCGACGGATAGCCTGGACCTGAGGGTTTTGGCCGACACCGCCGAAGATCACCGTGGATTGATGATTCAGGTAAGTGCCGTAGGCGTCGAAGCTGTCGTGAATCTGGATCGCGAGTTCGCGGGTCGGGGCAATCACGAGGACGCGAGGTGCTTTTGGAGTCCGTTTTTTGGGACGGTTAGAAAGATGCTCAAGAATCGGGAGCGCAAACGCTGCCGTCTTGCCGGTTCCGGTTTGAGCACAACCCATGACATCGTGGTCTTCGAGAACGTAGGGGATCGTTTTCTCCTGAATGGGGGAGGGTGTCGTGTAATCGCGATCACGAAGAGCGCGCTGGAGTGGTTCGCTGAGGGCGAGATCGGTGAAATTGATGGGCATGATATAAAAAGGGGGGGAGGGATAAAAGATCGAATCGAGAGGAGCCGAGTGGCGCCCACAGAGTCGAGTGTCCGAAACAGGACAGGGGCCGCTGGTCAGCGGTAGGACTCGATGAGATTAAATGAGACCCGTGACAGTTTTCACCGAAGAAACTGAAAGGGCGGATCGGGGTGCGAAATGCCGTGATACCCGACTTGAGAAGATAGAGACTCGATGCATCCCAGTCGGAAAGCAACCTGATAAATCGCTGGGTAAGAATGCGCCATGTCAGCGCACTGGTTTCAACTTGGTATGAGCTAAGACGCAGGCAGAGATCATGCGAGCCGTCCAATTTCAAAAATTAAGCAAAAAATAAATTCGAATAGGGCGCCAGCTCACTGCGTTTCCAGCGATAACTTCACAATTTAGAAGGAGTCTCTGTAATTCACTCAGTTGAAGGAAGTCGGGAAGATCGTTCTCTCGTCTGAAACTCTCGATAAGACTCAATGTTGGCCAATAAACCGATCTTCTGCATCGCCGAGGCGGCCTTGAAGCTATCGCCTGCATTTGCTAATAACTTATAAGCAATTATTGTAATTTTCATAATATAATGGAACGCGAATTTCTCAACAGGGCCAGCGCTATTCTTAGGCGAATACATTCGCGCGCGCCCTTCACGCAGATTGCGAATGAGATCCTTCAGAGCGCCGTCGAGGAATCCCGGAGCGATTATGGTTCTTTTGTGAGGGTTGATTGGAGAAGTGGAGCTTTGAAAATTGTTGCTACCGCGGGTCAATCGTGGACTAGCGAGTCTAGTTGTCTGCGCTTGCAGGTAGGCGTCGGGATCACTGGTCGGGTCGCCAACTCTGGCAGAACCTATTGCTGCGATGACGTTCAGAAAGACCCCAATTATGTTTCCGTGATCGAATCGGTGAAAAGCGAATTGGCGATACCGGTCCTTGTTGGAGGACGAGTTTGGGGAATCATCAATCTCGATGCTAGTCATTCGGCCCACTATGGTCAAAGCACAGTTTTAAGAATGGAGCTTCTTGCTGAGATGGTTGCCTCCGCGATTGGTTTTCGTCTGCAGATGGAGAGGGAGAAAGAACTCTCTGCTTCGCTCATGGAGGCGGAGAAGCACTCTTCAATGGGTCATTTGGTAGCTGGAATTGCGCACGAAGTGAACAATCCCCTGACGGCGATACTTGGATGCGCGGAGCTTTTGGCTCAGGAGTCTGAGGATCCTGCCACGGCAAACTCGATGCAGGTGATCTGCAGTCAGGCGAAGCGGGCCGGAGATTTGGTGAAGCAACTACTGTCTTTCGCCAGAATCAGCAGCCCGGAGGACCGTGAGACACTTACGATCAGTCGCCTCATCAATGAAGTTGATGAGATGGTGAGGCCATCAATCAAAATGTCGGGAATTTATTTTGAAGCGTTTACTGAAGAAGTCGGACTTGTTTGCGAAGTAAACCGCATCCAAATCCAGCAGATCCTGATTAACCTCGTGAACAACGCCGAGCAGGCGATCAGTTCCTCTTCAATCAGCAGAGGACGAATCACTATTGCTGCGAGAGGAAACGGGGATTGCATATTAATTGAAGTTCGCGATAACGGACCGGGCTTAAAGGCGGGAACGCTTAAACGAATCTTCGATCCATTTTTCACGACCAAGGAAGAAGGAAAAGGAACCGGGCTGGGCCTTTCGATTTCCAGGGATATCGCTCTCTCTCACGGCGGAGAATTGTCGTGTCAGACTCCGGTGAAAGGTGGATGCGTTTTCACGCTATCGGTGCCCCGTCTCTCCGAAAATCAATCCCGGATGAAACTACCTGTGAAATCGCTTAAGAAAGCAAAGTCGACTGCAAATTTGCGGCTCCTTATTATCGATGATGAGGCCCCTATTCGGTGGATGTTGAAACGGCTACTGAGCCCGTGCACCGAGCTTTGCAGAGTTGCTGAATCTGCAGAAGAAGCGTTGGAACTCTCCTCTGAGCACGATTTCAACGTCGTGGTGAGTGATTTTCATCTGCCAGGTCTGGATGGAATTGAGTTTTATGAGCAGGTTTCAGGGGGAAAGTTTGAACAGTTTGTCATCATAACGGGAGATGCGTCATCGCCGAGGCTGACCACCTTTGAACAGCACGGAAACGTCGAGATTCTTGAAAAACCCTTTGATCTCGCAGAGATAAAAGGGCTCGTACAACGCCCGCTGGGCGAGGCTTTAGAAGCAACGGTAGCGCTTCCTGCATGAGCGGGGCGAGCAGGCATTTCCGGTAAAGCGGATGCATCATAACGGTGCGCCATCACGCGGGTTTGGGGCCTTGTAAGTGAAAACTTTTTAGCGACGGTGAGGTGTGGATAAGAATAGACAATTTTTCGTATTTTGGGGTGCTGCCCTCTTCGCGTTGTCCGGCAACTGTTATTCGGAGGAAAATCTCATTCAGAAGATGGATGCCTTCCTCTCAACTCACTGCTACGAATGCCATGATGATTTGACGTCGGAAGCCGATCTCGATCTTACGAATCTAGATTTCGACCCCTCGTCACCCTCAAGCCTGAGCATGTGGGAGTTGGTCTTTCATCGTGTCGAGGACGGTGAGATGCCTCCGAAAAAGCAGGAGCGTCCGAAAGCAGAAGAGCTAAAGGATTTTCTAAAAACTCTGAAAGGGCCGCTCATCGCCGCAGATCGTGATTTTCTTGAGAGTTATGGACGGGTTCACGGACGACGTCTTACGCGAGTGGAATATGAGCACTCTGTTCATGATCTCCTCGGAATTGATATCCCCCTCGCAGACGGCCTTCCGGCTGATGATGTTGTTCACGGATTCGAGACCGAAGCGGACCAGCAGCAACTCAGTCACTTTCACCTCGATAAATACCTGAGCGCGGCGAATAAGGCGCTCGATCATGCTTTTGAAAGAGCCTTGGAGCGGGAGCCGACCTTTGAACAAACCTATCGAGCTAAGGAGCTAACGCACCGAACCGGAGGAAACTACCGCGGCCCTGATTCCCGCGATGGGAAAACGATCACGTGGCGACTCACGCTTCAGTTTTTCGGCCGCATGCCGAAAACGGCGGTTCCCGAGTCCGGATGGTATGAAGTGACGATAAAGGATCTGAAAGCGATCAATCCGGGCGAAGACGGTACTGTTTGGGGAACTTTGCGCAGCGGCGCCTGTGCATCGAACGAGCCGATCCTGTATCCTGTCGGCATTGTCGAGGCGACGGCAAAGCCTACGACTCAGACCTTTCAGGCTTACATCCGCGAGCGGCACATGTTGGAGTTTAAAGTCGGCGACGCCACGGATAAAGCGGCCCCTTCCGGAGCGACGGGAGGAAATGTTTCTTTCAAAGGACGTGACCTGAAGAAGGACGGATTTGCCGGCATCGAGTTCGACTCGATCAAGGTAAAGCGCGTCTATCCAAACGGGGCAAGGTGGAAGGTTCGGACAAGCCTCTTTCCAGGCTCCATTCAGGAGAATAAGTTTGAAGTGAAGAAGTCACCTGAAACTCTTGAGCGCTATCTGAAAACCTTTGCGACGCGTGCATTTCGGCGGCCGCTTGCAAATGGGCAGATAGATCCGTATCTCGCGCTCGCCAGACAGCAACTTGACCGTGGAAAACCGTTTGAAGAGGCGCTTAGGGTCGGTTATCGGGCGATCTTGTGTTCGCCACGTTTTCTGTCTTTCGTTGAGCCGGTCGGGAAGCTTGATGATCATGCGTTGGCATCTCGACTCAGTTTTATGCTTTGGAGTAGCATCCCTGATGCGCAGCTTATGAAATTGGCGAGCGAGGGGCGATTGAAGGAGCGAAAGGTGCTCGCGAGCGAGGTGGATCGACTTCTCGACAGTCCAAAGTCGGAGCGATTTATCGAGAATTTTACCGACCAGTGGCTCAATCTCAAACAGATCGATTTTACAACTCCAGACCCACGTCGTTTCAACACCTTCGACACGGTATTGCAAGTCTCGATGGTCGAGGAAACAAGGGCGTTCGTTTCGACTTTGATTCATGATAATCTTGGAGCCAGAAATCTCGTTGACTCCAACTTTGGGATGCTCAATGGGCGTCTGAAGGCACACTACGGAATCAAGGAAGCCAAAGTAAAACCGGGGGGAGGAATACAAAAAGTGAGTCTCCCCGAAGATGCGCGCAGCGGCCTTGTTACTCAGGGTTCCGTTTTGAAAGTGACGGCAGATGGATCAGTGACATCGCCAATCCTTCGTGGCGTCTGGGTGAATGAAAGGATTCTCGGACTTAAAACACCGCCGCCACCACCGAATGTCCCTGCCGTGGAGCCGGACATTCGCGGGGCCGTTAGTATCAGGGATCAACTCGCGAAGCACAGCTCCGATGAATCCTGTGCAGCTTGTCATGCGAAAATTGATCCCGCAGGATTCGCTCTCGAAACCTACGATCCGATTGGTCGGTGGCGAAGTGCCTATGGTTCTAAGAAAGATTCGGCAAAAGTAGACCCCAGCGGAGTGACGCCGGATGGGGTTCCGTTCAAAGGGATTCGTTCGTGGAAGGCAGTCTATGCGGATCGACCTGAGATGCTTGCTCACACCTTTGCGAAGCATTTATTGACGTATGGAACGGGTGCTTATCCGCGCTTTAGCGATTACTCATATTTGAATGACATTGTTGAATCGACTTCTAACGATAACTACGGCCTGAGATCAATCCTCCACGCCTGTGTTGCCAGCCCCATTTTTTTATCCAAGTAAGCTTATGAAAAGTGTTCACATCCATACAGGAGCTCATCTCTCACGTCGCACTGTTCTTCGCGGAGCTGGAGTAGCGTTGGGTCTGCCGTGGCTTGACGCAATGAATCCAGCTTTCGGAGCATCGGCTCCGGTCGCCCCGAAGCGCTTTGTTGGAATCAGCCTTTCCCTTGGTCTTCACAATCCATACCTCATTCCGGAAGGTGAAGGAAAGAGCTACAAGCCCTCGCCCTATTTGAAATCCGTTCAGGATCTGCGTGAAGACTTTACAATCGTGTCAGGTTCTTCTCACCCCGGAGTGACAGGCGGTCACACTGCGGAGGGCAGCATCTTTTCCGCCTGTCCAAATGCACGTGGAGCGACAACGAGAAACACGATTTCGGTGGATCAATTACTTGCGAAACATCTGGGTCATGAAACCCGTTTTCCCTCATTGGTGTTGAATACAGACAATGAGCGCAGTCCATCCTACACGGAAAACGGAGCGATGATTCCGGCGATGACGAATCCGAAGAAGCTTTTCGCAAAGCTCTTTATAGATGATTCAAAAGAAGCAAAGAAAACTCAGGCTGAACTTGTTCGCGGCGGGAAGTCGATCATGGACATCGTTGGTGCTGAGGCCAAGTCGCTCGAGCGCGAGGTGGGTTCTGGTGACAAAGCGAAGCTTGATGCCTGGTTTACGAGTGTTCGTGAGCTGGAACAGAGGTTGGAAGCGGACGGGAGATGGGTTCATAAGCCCAAGCCAGCGGTGAAAAAAAGTGTGACACCCGGTGATCGCAATAATGCAGCCGACCTCGCTCGTGCGATGCTTGATGTCGTTTTTCTAGCTCTGCAGACTGACTCGACTCGGTTTGTCACAGTACACTGCACCGGAAATTCAGTCTCAGCGCTGGAGGGTGTCGAGCAAAGCTATCACGGGCTCAGCCACCACGGACGTGATGAGGAAAAACTCGATCAGTTAGCTATTGTTGAGCAGGCGATGATTGACGAATGGGGTAACTTCCTTCGCAACCTCAAGGGGATTGATCAAAATGGTTCAACCCTCCTCGACGAGTCAATGGTTCTCATGACTTCCAATCTCGGTAACGCGTCCTCACACGACAATAAGAACATGCCGGTGCTTTTTGCGGGAGGAGGTTTTGATCATGGTAAGCACCTTGCTTTTGACCAGAAAAACAATTATCCGCTTCCAAATCTCTATCTCAGCGCAATCCATCAGGCGGGTCTTGCCTTCGATTCATTTGCGACGAGCAAAGGCGAGATGGATGGGCTCACGAGCAAGGTCTGATACCCATAAACGTCTCGTCACGATCTTGACAGTTCTGGAGTCGAATGACTCCATCGTGGAATGCTGATGTCTTCTCGTGTTTCACCTATTTCCCTTTGCGGGTTCATACTCATGTCAGGTTTGACATTGAACTCTCCTGCTCAGGCGGAGGCGTTTCCTAAAGTCCACAATAGTGAACAGGATGCCGACACTGAGCTGACGCCTGCGAAAAAGGCTGTCGAGCTAATCGACCTTCCAGAGGGTTTTTCGGCGACCCTTTTCGCCTCCGAGCCCGAGGTGCAAAATCCTGTTGCGATGGCGTGGGACCGACGCGGGCGGCTCTGGATTGCCGAGAACTACACCTATGCGGAGAAAGCAGTCCGATTCGATTATACATTAAAGGATCGCATCACCATTTTGGAAGACACTGATTGGGATGGAAAAGCGGACGCCCGCACTGTCTTTTTCGATGACCTGCAAATCTTGACGAGTGTCGAAGTCGGGCGGGGAGGGGTCTGGGCGCTTTGTCCTCCGCAGCTGCTTTTTATCCCCGACAAAGATGGTGACGATGTTCCGGACGGAGAACCTCAGGTCATGCTCGATGGCTTCGAACTCTCCCTGAACAGCTATCACAACTTTGCAAATGGGCTTCGCTGGGGGCCGGACGGATGGCTCTATGGAAGATGCGGCCACTCAAGCCCGGGGAGAGTTGGGGTTCCGGGAACTCCTGACGAAAAGCGCATCCCGACCAAAGGGGGAATGTGGAGGTTCCATCCTGAAACGAAAGTGTTTGAAGGCATCACGCACGGGACGACAAATCCCTGGGGTCACGATTGGGATAGAAATGGTGAGCTGTTTTTTATCAATACAGTGAATGGGCATCTCTGGCATGGGATCGCTGGAGCTCACTTTCCGGAGAGCTTCGGGGCGGATCCGAATCCGTTTGTCTATGAGCGGATCGACACTCACGCCGATCACTACCATTACGATCGGACCGGAAAGTGGAGCGAATCACGGGACGGAGCCGCGAATGAATTTGGAGGCGGTCATGCTCATATCGGAATGATGATCTATCAGGGGCGGGACTGGCCGGAGCAATTTCACGATCGACTCTTTACGATCAACATGCACGGTCGACGAACGAACGTTGAGCGGCTCGAGCGAGTTGGCAGCGGATTCATCGGTCGACACGAGCCGGATATATTTTTGTCAGGAGACAAGTGGTTTCGCGGGCTCGACATTCGCCCCGGTCCGGACGGCTCAGTTTTCGTGATTGATTGGAGTGATATCGGCGAATGCCATGAGCATACCGGGGTGCACCGCAAGAGTGGCCGGATTTTTCGCATCAGTTACGGAAATCCGCAGAAGCCGGTTTTTCCGGTGACAGCTGAAGAATGGCTTTTCCATGACGAGCCCTGGTTCGCTCAGGCAATCCGAGGCGAAGCAGATGAATTTGATCGGGCGGATCTCCTTTCCGTTTTGGACTCGGGTGACACCACGTTGTCGCGTCTCGGTGCGATGTGGGCGCTTCATCGGAGCGGTGAGGATGCAATGGTCTGGCATGCCTTTCTGGATGATCCGGAAGAGTCAGTAAGAACGTGGGCAGTTCGCCTCATTTTGGATTCTCAGCCGATCGATACCATTGTCGGCCCCAGTCAAGAGGACGAGCCTGCACTGCAGAGTAGTGACACTCTGAATGCGTTTGTCAGGATGGCGAAAGAAGATCAATCCGGTCTGGTCCGGCTTGCGCTTGCTTCTGGACTGCAACGGCTCCCGCTCGAGCAGCGTGCCGCTTTGGGGAAGGCTCTCGCCGCGCGTGAGGAGGATGCAAATGATCACAACCTGCCCTTCATGGTTTGGTATGGCGTCAGTTCGCTCGTGGAGACAGATCCGGATGCACTGATCGGCATTGCTGAATCCACGAACTGGCGACAATTGATTCGTTGGATTTCCAGAAGTTTCTCGGGCGGGATTGACGAGAATCCGGAGCCAGTTGAACGCCTTCTCAGTGCGGCCGAAGGATTCGCTCCTGAGCTTCAGACGTCGGTTCTCGAAGGACTCAGTGACGGTCTTCAAGGTTGGGCAAAAGCACCAAAACCTCAAGCATGGGAATCTTTTGTCGCAAGTTTCGAGCCCGGTCAGAACGAGGAAAAAATCAGAGAGCTCAGCGTTCTCTTCGGTGACGGAAGAGCTCTCAACGAGATCAAAGCGTTAGTTCGGAATCGGGAGGCCGATCACGCGATGAGGAAGTCAGCATTGGAAACCTTGATCGAAGCGAAACCTGACGACTTGCGTGAGATATGCTCATCACTTCTCAGCGACCGACTCGTCAACGCTGTTGCGGTGAAAGGTCTTGTTCTCTTTGATGATCCGAAGCTTGGCCAATCGCTCGCAAAGCAGTATCGCCGATTCTATCCCGAAGATCGTGCTGCGGTGATCGGCGTGCTCATTTCCCGGCCCACCTGGGCTGAAGCGCTCTTGAAGGAGATCCAGTCGGGGGGAATCCCGAGGAGCGATCTCTCTGCTTTCCAGGCACGTCAAATCGGCTCTTTTAAAGATGAATCTTTGTCCAGTCTCCTTGCCGAAGTTTGGGGAGAAGTTCGCGATTCCACCGAAGAGAAGGCTAAGCTTATTGAAACATGGACGGCGAAGCTGACTCCCGAAGTGTTGGAGAAAGGAGATCTGAATCTAGGGCGTCAACTCTACGCGGGTCTCTGCGGCGCCTGTCACTTAATGTACGGCGAAGGCGGAAAGATCGGGCCAGACCTGACTGGTTCGGGACGTTCGGATCTTAGCTATCTTCTTGAGAATATCTTTGATCCCAGTGCTGTCGTTAGTTCGGAATATCAGATGTCGACCCTCACGCTGAAAGATGGGCGGGGTCTCACCGGAGTTGTTTCTGCGGAGAACGAAAAGACCCTGACATTGCGTCAGGCAACTGACGACATCACGCTCGAGAAGTCTGCGATTGAGACAAGAGAAACTTCCCCCATTTCGATGATGCCGGAAGGTTTACTCCTCGCTTTGGGTGAGGATCAGGTCAGGGATCTCATCTCTTATCTCATGCACCCCGTGCAGGTGCCTTTACCGGCGAACTAGAATCGTTTCGAAAGGGGCGAGACCGTCTGTGCTTTCCTCAGAACGCCAGAGTAGTTCCTCCTCAGGTAACGGCTGGGTCAACGGACTTAGATTAAACCAGGTGGTGAATTCTCCCCGGTCGATTTGCAGTCTTTCCTCTCCGCGCTTTCCGACGAGCGAAATCGAGCCGAGATTTGACCCAACAGTGAGAGAAGGTGTCGATTTTCTCAAGTTGATAAGGCTTTGATAGAGTTCTCGCAGGGACCTTCGCGCCTCACTTTCCCAATCCCATGAGAGTATGCTATCGGTAAAAGAATCAACAGACTGGGGATCAGGAATGGCGCCCTTAAGCCCGTAGTCGCGCTTCCGCCCTCGTCGAACACCGCTAATGACGTCAGGATCGCCAAACGAACAGAAAAAGAGAAAGGGGTTCGTTTCTCCATACTCTTCACCCATAAAGAGCATCGGAACGAAAGGCCCCAGGATCGTGAGACAGGCTCCGAGTCGAAGTTGCTGAGTTGTCACGAGTGATGCGAGACGCTCCCCGCGAGCACGGTTTCCGATGTGGTCGTGGTTTTGGAGGGAAATTACAAAGCGATCCGCCGGAATATCGTGAGCGGGTTTGCCCCACGGCTCTCCGTAGTAGGTTGAGTCTTGTCCCGCGAGACGGAAGTTGTCCCGCATCACTGTTTTGATCGTTTCGATCCCCTGGTAGTCGACATATTTGCCGTGCGCCTCGCCGGTCATCCAGGCACTAACAGAATGATGGAAATCTTCATTCCACTCCAAATCGAGCCCGAGTCCACCTTCGGCAACTGGAGTGATCATTCTGGGATCGTTGCGAAGACTCTCAGCAATAATGATCGCTGTTCCGCCTCGTTCTTTCGCCGCTTTGTCAGCCGTCTCTTTGATTTCGGTTAGAATGTGTTTGTCCGACATGTCGACCATTGCATGGACCGCATCGAGCCGAAGCCCATCGAGCCGGAAGTCGTGGATCCACTGCCAGGTGCATTCCAGGAACCAATCGCGAACGGGTTGCGAGTTATCGCCATCGAAATTGAATCCGGGTCCCCAGGGGGTGGGGTGAAGATCAGTGAAGTAAGGGGCAAATTCATTCAGGTAATTGCCCTCCGGTCCGAGGTGATTGAAAACGACATCGAGAATGACAGCGAGGCCGAGGCCGTGAGCGACATCGATGAATTTCATGAATTCGTTCGGGCCACCGTAGCTGTGCTGAGTCGCGAACGGATGCACTCCGTCATAGCCCCAATTCCGGCTTCCGGGAAACTGAGCCACCGGAAGAATTTCCACCGCGCTGATCCCCAAATCGACGAGGTCAGGGAGTCGCTTGGCCGCGGCTGCAAAGGTTCCTTCAGTGGTGAACGTGCCGATGTGCAGTTCGTAAAGGATAAGATCATTCCGGGAAATAGCTTGTGTGGTGTGCTCCCAATCAAATGCTTCAGGGAAAACGACGGTCGAGAGTTGATGTACACCATCAGGCTGAGAGACAGTGACCGGATCGGGCCGTGGAGGTCCGCCGTCGAGGGAATATCCATAGCGTTGACTCGCTTCGAAATGCGGTAGCGTCAGGGTGAAGTGGTCCCCGTCAGTAGGCTCCATGGTGTGGCGCGTCAATGAGCCGGCTTTCTCAAGGATCAGATCGACATTCCTGCATTTCGGCGCCCAGACATTCCAGGTAACCCGCTTGTCGTTTTTTGAAGGGCGGCAGGGGTGAAATGGAAACATCTCTGGATACATGTGCGTGCAGGTTCGTTCCCCGCAAACAAAGAGAAAGCAGGTTTTTTCAATTTCCTTCTGTAAGCTTTAACAGACAAATCTGTCTTATAGGGTGTAACAACCAATAAAAATGAAATCCATTGAATTAACCTCCGCCAATTTCGACGAAACTCTTGCGAACGCGACCACGCCGGTGCTCGTCGATTTTCATGCCGCCTGGTGCGGTCCCTGCAAGATGCTGAGCCCTGTGATTGAGGAGATCGCCGAGGCACGTGACGGAGAAGCCGTCGTCGCCAAAGTCGATATCGATTCGGCACGGGAGCTCGCTCAGCGCTTTAAAATCACTTCGGTTCCGACGCTCATCGTGTTCAACGATGGTGAGCCTGTTGTCGGTGCGCGCGGCATGCAATCACGTGCTGCGATCGAATCGATGATCGATCAAGCTAAGGGTGTCGCTGCGGTCTAACTCTCAAGCTATCCCAACCGCTATGGCGTCCGGATATTTAAAAACTGTTCTGACGCCATCGGCGCGGGAAGCCGAGGTTCACTATTACGGCAGGACTTACCCCTCATTCGATGAGGCTGATGAGTTTGATTTACTCAAAGAAGAAGAAATTCAGTTCGCAGAGTCGCGTGACAGCTTTTACCTCGCGACGGTGACTGAAAATGGTTGGCCATATCTCCAACACCGGGGTGGGCCACGAGGATTCCTGAAGTCTCTCGGAGGAAACAGGATCGCTTTCGCTGACTACGGTGGAAACCGGCAAATGGTGTCGGTTGGAAGTGTGAATGCGAACCCCCGCGTCTCGCTCTTCCTTATGGATTATCCAACGCGGACGCGTTTGAAGCTGCTGGGTAATTCTACTGTGCTGGACGCAAGTGAGCATCAGGAAGTGGTCAGAGAGCTGGAGCCGGAGTCGGGACATGCAGCCACGGTAGAACGAATTTTTCAGATCGAAGTTCAGTCGTTCGATTGGAACTGTCCGAAATTCATCACGCCACGTTATTCAGTTGAAGAAATAGACCAACAGCTTGAGCCATTGCACCAGCGGATTGCTGAGTTGGAGAATGAGCTGAAAACGCTGCGGTCATGAGTTCGGTGATCCGGTGACTGCGATCGTCGACGAAGTTTTCGCTTCGCGATGTCGTGAGGGAATGGCTAAGCTGGCGAAATGAGGATTCCGTTCGTGATCATTTTCGTTTCTTTCATGTGGAACTCTGGAGTTTCAAATGAAAGTGGAAGTTGGACACTGAAATCGATGAGCACCGGAGTGCCGGTTGAAGGTGTTCGACAGGATCAGAATACCCTGACATTGATCTCGCCTCAGGAAGAGGGAGCAGCAGGCTACTGGGAAAAAGAGTTTCCCGTTGAGGGAAAAAGTTGGGTCGAGTTCAGTGTTGAGAGAATTGCCGTTGGTGTTTCCTATCCACGTCGTTCCTGTGTCGTCCGTATTGAATGGTATGGAGCCAATGGAAAGCCGGTTCCCAGTGCCGAGAGTGTGAATCCGACCTACTTTGGAAGCGCGACGACGCTCGCCCGTCCTGATTTCCCGCGAGACCATGCGTCCACTTCTGAGGGACAGGTTACCGTAAGCGACCGTTATCCTGTCCCGCCCGCGGCAGCCACCGCTGTGGTGCAACTTCATTTGCGCTGGGCACCGGGGGGAATAGTCAAGTGGGAGACGCCGGCTCTCTCGGTCTGTGATCCGTTGCCGGAGAGAAATGTCGTTCTGGCGGCGGTCCATGCTTCTCTTGCAGGAGGAAAACGAAGCTTGCAGGAAAACCATGAAGAGTTTCTCCCCTTGATCGAAGAAGCCGCTGTGCAGGGGGCGGACTTGATTGTTCTGCCGGAATTGCTCAACTGCAAAGGAGTGACCCATGAATATGCGGGGGCCGCAGAGACGATTCCGGGAAACACGACCCGGTTTTTTGGCAAGCTGTCCCGCGCGCACGAGCTTTACCTCGTGGTTGGGATGGCGGAGAGGGAGGGGAAACTGGTCTACAATACAGCGGTATTATTAGGGCCTGAAGGTTCGGTCATTGGCAAATACAGGAAAGTGACTTTGCCTCGGGAGGAGATTGCGAGAGGGATTTCGCCCGGAACTGAGTATCCGGTGTTTGAAACACGTTTTGGGAGGGTGGGCCTGATGATTTGCTATGATGTTTTTCATCCTGAAGTGGCGAGGAATCTGGCGATGAATGGGGCCGAGATTATTGCCATGCCAATCTGGGGTGGAAATCCTGCACTGGCCTCTGCACGCTGCATTGAGAACGGAGTTCACCTCGTGACTTCGACCTACACCGATCACGATGCCGATTGGATGAAAAGCGCGATCTGGAACCGAGAAGGGGAGCGTCTTGTCACGGCAGAGGAATGGAATTCCATTGTGGCTACGAAAGTGGACTTGAACCAGCGCACCTATTGGCACGGGCTCGGAGATTTCCAGGCACGCATTGCACGGGAAGCTCCAGTGAGAATTTTGGAGCCGGTTTTTGATTTGCCGAAGCAGGATGAAGAGCGATAGCTAAGGTCGATGAAGTCATTGAAGTTTCTCGGCCGTGCGATCCGGAGCTGGATGCGGGCAGATGGTCCTGGCCAAGCAGCGGCGGTCTCTTTCTATGCGGTCTTCGGGATGGCGCCGCTGCTGGTATTTGCAGTGGTGGTGGCTTCACGAGCGCTCGGGCCGGAGAAGGCGAAACAGTCTGCGGTGAATTGGCTTGCAGACATGATCCCGATGGAAGCGGCTGAGACGCTGGTATCCATCATCCACGTAAAGCTGCTGGCCGATGGGCCGTGGTGGTCCAACGTTGTTTCCGGAGGCGTTCTCATTTGGGCCGCGTCGCTGATTTTCATGCGTTTGGTGGTCGGGACCCGGGCAATGTTCGGAGAGGCAATCGAGTCCGCAACTCGTCGCATTCGACAGAACCTGATTGGTAGGGGGATCGCACTCACCTTCGCGGTTTGCGTCGGTCTGGTGGTCTGTCTTGTCTTTGTTGTTTCTTCGGTAGCCACTCCCATGGTGCGCGAGTGGCCGGTGGGGGCAAAAACACTTCTCGGGATGGGTAATGCACTTATCCTCATGATAGGCGGAGTTATTTTGCTCTGTGTGGTGACGCCATTTCGGCTCCGTAGGCGTGCCTTGATGTCGACTGCCGCGTTTCTCTTCGTCGCGTTTATGCTGGGGAGGGTCCTCTTTCAAAGCTACATCACGCATAGTGTAATTTCTTCTGCGTATGGCGTCGCCAGTTCGGTGGTGGTTTTTCTTGTCTGGATCTATTACATGGCATGCGGGTATTTTATTGGCGCCGCGATTTGTGCTGAATTTCGATGCAGTGAGCGGAAAGCTGAATTGAACGATGCTGATGATTCCGCGGCTGACGTATCTGATTCTGATGATTGCTGATATTATTATTCGCTACCTCCACTTCGTTTCGCTGATCCTGCTCATCGCCGCGGTGCTCGGGCAGCATCTTCTGATTCGCTCGACGATGACACGCCGTGAAGTCGCCCGGGTCCAGAAGCTCGACATTGTTTATGCGATCATGGTTGTCCTTGTCCTCGGAACAGGTTTTGCCCAGTGGTTCTGGGTCGGAAAGCCGGCGGACTTCTATTCGAGTAATCCGATCTTTCACGTCAAAGTAACGCTCTTCCTCATCGTTGGCGTCGTTTCCGCCTATCCCAGTGTTTTTCTGGGAAAGAATAAGAAGGGTGATCCAGACGAATCGGTCGCCGTTCCTAACTTATTGATCTGGAGTGTGAGGGTGGAATTGTTGCTTCTTTTCCTGATGCCCCTACTCGCGAATCTCATGGCGCGCGGTATTGGGATTCCCCTTGTGAGTGAATGAGCCGTTTGAAACTTGCCCCCCTTGTGCCTTACGACGAGGCGATTCGTGAGATCCCTGAAGACCGCTTTGTCGAGGTGCAGGGGCAGTCGGTTTATGTTCACGATCAGGGAGCCGGACCGGCGATCGTTTTGCTTCATGGCTTTGCCTCGACAGCACACTCCTTTCGTGAGCTCTTTGGTCCGCTTTCGCATGACTTCCGGCTTCTGGCGATCGATTTAAACGGATTTGGTTATACCCAACGGCCACGACGTTCGAAATCCTACCGCATCGAGGCGCAGGCTGATCTCATTGTTGAGATTTTAAAGCGAAAAGGAATCAATGAAGTAGTGATGTTAGGCCACTCCTACGGATCGGCGGTGAGTGCAGTACTTGCGGTGCGGCATCCTGAGATAGTGAAAAAAGTGATTCTCATCAGTCCTCCCTCAGAATTCGCAGAGAAGCCGCCCTGGTATGTTCGAAACGGAATAGGAATTCGTGCTGCCTATTTCATGATTCGGGCTCTCCTCTCGCATCCGGAGAAGTTTCGAGAGCTTTCGGCCAAGGCTGTCTATGTCGAGGGCGTCCTGACCGAGGAGATTTCTGAAATCTACCGTCGTTCGATGTTAATCGAGGGATTGAAGAAAGCCTGTTTCGGCTATGCTAAAGCATTTGGCGGAAAAGGCGCTGACTCAATTCGATACGAGGATGTTGCCCAGCCCGTTCTCATTATAGCAGGTGAAGAGGACGCAGTTGTTTCAGCGAAGAGTTGCAAAGACGTTGCCGAGAAGGTGTCGGAGGGCTCGCTTGTGATGCTCCCGGCTTGTGGCCATTGCCCGCCTGAAGAAAGGCCCGGCGAAGTCGTTGCCGCAATCTCTGATTTTTTGCGATAGCAAATCACCTCTCTCTTGAAAAGTGTTAGGAAAATTCAAGCGCCCTTGATAGTTCGGAAGCGAGGGCAGCCAAGAGAATTTAAGGAGTTACGAAAGTAATTGCAATTATGATAATTGAGTCTCAGTTTGGAGACATGAGAACTTTCGCCATTCTTTTATTTATCACTGTTTTCCTTGTCGGTTCTCTGCAGGCGGGTCGTTACCAAGAAGTCTCGCGAACAAATGAAAACAGTCTCAATGATCTGGTGAGAGAACTTCCAATTTTATCGCCATCATGGGAACGTCAACTCCGCCAGCTTTCTTCCATCCAGGAGCAGCTTTATCTATTCGAGCGTGTGATGCGCGGCGAAGGTCTCGATCAACCTCTTGCTGAGGCCTTTTCGATCCACTACTCCGCTATCGTGAACGCTATGGTAGAAGACAGGATCACGGAAGAATATGGACGCGACCTCCTCTCAGTGCATCGTCAGCTTCTAGACCGCACCCATGAATGGACCCGAAACAGTTTTCGCGACGATAAATTCGCTGAGGAAATCGTCAATAACCTGTATTTTTTCCTGAGGGAACTGGAGGAAAATTCCCTGCCTCTTTTCGAGGTAGATCCTTCCTTGCGGACACCGGTGGTGAATGGCTATCAGGTTTGGCTAGGGGAACTGGTGGCCTGGGGGGACGACTGCGAAAGGCTAACTCCAGGGGCACGCGGACGGCTTCAGCTACAGTTGGAGCAGTTGGAGCGATTCGAGTTTTACTACAAGCGCGATGGAATCCTCAATCAGAGGGAGCGCGAACTGCTCCACGAGCGATTTCTAAACGTATCGCGCGACACGATTGATATTCTTGTGCGTTAACAGCGAAGGGAGGGCGCGTTGTTAGAGGTCGTGAGATGCGTCTTACCTGACCGACCGCGTGTAGTTCCCGTCCATGAAAACCTTGAGTCCGATTTCATTTCGGCCCTTGGTCTGAGCGGGAAAGGATTCGGACCAGAGGATCTCCCAGTGAGCCTTTTCACCGAATGATTGCTTCTTAAAGCGCATGTCAGCGATAAAGACCTGAGCCTGAAGTCCGCGATCCTCGAGATCTTTTTGGGCAATTGCTGCTGCTTGCGGAGCGATCAGTGACGGCATTTTGGCAAGGGCCAAAGTAGGGAGAGTGATTGCAAGTAGGGCGATGGAGAAAATGGATTTCATGTTTTGAGAAGTAAGTCTTTTCCGAAAGCACTCTAGACTCCTTCCGTTGAGATCGTCAACTGACAGAAATTCACGGGTCGCAAAGGCGTGACTTGATTGATTGACCCCGCTTCGCTAAGGCTATGGGCAGATGAGTAAATCCCTCGAAACCCTCGCCACCTCAGATGGTGGACAATTTCCGACAATTGGCCTTGGAACCTGGAAGATTCCTGACGACGTCCTACCCACATTGATTCCTGATGCGGTAAAGGTCGGTTACCGTCACTTTGATTGTGCCTGCGACTATGGTAATGAGCCTGCAGTCGGGCAGGGGATTAAGAACGCGATCGATCAGGGACTCTGCTCCCGTGATGATCTTTGGATTACCTCCAAGCTCTGGAATACCTACCACGAACCTCAGCATGTTCGGGCCGCCTGCGAAAGGTCTCTCGCGGATCTTGGAGTGGAGCAGCTTGATCTTTACCTCATTCACTTCCCGATCACGCTCGCTTATGTGCCATTCGAGGAGCGTTACCCACCGGGCTGGTTTTTTGATCCCGAAGCAGAGAACCCTGCGATGAAGCATATCGATGTGCCCTATTCAGAGACGTGGAAAGCGATGGAAGAACTCGTCGATGCGGGGCTCACGAAGCGAATCGGAGTTTGCAACCTCGGGACCGCGATGCTGCGTGATCTCAAGTCCTACGCCCGAATCCAACCAGCGGTGAATCAGGTCGAAATGCACCCTTACCTCACGCAGGACAATCTTCATCGCTTCTGTCAGGATGCCGATATCGCGGTGACGGCTTTCTCTCCTTTCGGGGCGAGTTCTTATGTGCCTTTAAGTATGGCCGATGCAAACGAGTCTCTCTTCGATGATCCGGTGATTCAGGAAATCGGCAAGGCTCATGGCAAAACGGTGGGGCAGATCGCTCTTCGCTGGGGGGTTCAACGCGGCACCGTGGCGATCCCGAAAACACAGACGGTGGCGCACTTGAAAGAGAATCTCGACATCTATGACTTCGAGCTGAGCGATTCTGAAATGCTCACGATCGATCAGATGAATCGTGATCGTCGATTTAACGATCCCGCCGAGTTCGGCGAAGCGGCCTTTAACACTTTCTATCCGATCTTCGATTGAGTGAACGCCGATCAGGGCCTTTGCTCGGTCGATGAATTATCTCATTCCTGTCATCGCGATTCTGCTGGCTGTTTGGCTGGCATTTTCGCGTCGGCTAAAGAAGTCGTCGTCATGGCAGGCGACGATCACTCCCTTGGCGTCGATCATGGGGAGTGGCTTTCTTATCAGTGCGCCTTTGCTTGGTGGACTAATCGGTAAGTGGGCGCTCGCGGCGATGGGGCTCCTCCTCGTTCTCGCCTTTCTCGTTGGCTCCGCGATCCGGTTTAACATCCGGCATTTTGAACCGATTGAGCATCGGAAGGGAGCCGTGCAGTCGGTTGCCTTTGTCTCGCGAATTGTTCTCGTCTTCGCTTATTTCATTTCCGTCGTTTACTACCTCGAGCTCCTTGCCGCTTTTGCGCTGCACTTTTTTGGAGAGGAAAGTCAGATCGAAGCAAATGTGGTCACTTCACTGCTTCTTACCTGCATTGCTGTGATTGGCGTCTGGCGTGGTTTGGACTCGCTCGAAAAGGTTGAGCGCTTTGCCGTCGCTCTTAATCTGGGCATGATAGGGTCTCTTCTCGTTGCTCTCCTGGTCCACAATGCAGGTCTCTCTCTTGGAGGCGAATGGACGCCTCCGGAAGTTGATTCGATTATCGACGGGCATGACCTGCGGGTTCTTCTCGGTCTCCTCATCGTTGTGCAGGGATTTGAAACCTCTCGATATCTCGGCACGAAACATCCTCCCGAAGAGCGCATTTCGACAATGCGGCGGGCGCAGCTTATTTCGGCGGCGATCTATCTTGTCTTCGTTGGGCTTGCGACTGTGCTCTTCACTCCTGAGATGGGTGCTGATGTGACGGCTATTCTGGTTCTCACGAAGCAAGTCGCCATTGTTCTTCCATTTCTGCTGACGATTGCGGCTCTTGGAAGTCAATTCAGCGCCGCGGTTGCTGATACCGCCGGAGCAGGTGGACTGATCCGGGATATTTCAAATAACAGAATCCCGGAACGGCTCGCCTACGGGATTATTTTCGTGGTGACATTGGCTCTGACCTGGGTCGTCGATGTGAATTCGGTCATCGCGCTCGCGTCGCGTGCCTTTGCTCTTTTCTACGCCCTGCAGTGTCTCGTTGCGGCAATGGTAGCCTTCACGCTTCCATCGAAAGGACGAGCTTTCGCTTTCCTTGTCCTTGCGGCGATCTGCACGGTCGTCTTTCTCTTCGGTATCCCCGCTGAAGGGTGAGCGTTGTTTTTTCTGGGCAATTTCTCAGAAATGGGGAGTAATCCAGTATGCGCCCCCTTGTTTTGCTCCTTTTCGTGTTCGGATTTTTTCTAAATCTGACAGCTGAAGATCGTCAGCCGAATGTCGTCATCGTTTTCATCGATGACCAGGGCTACTATGATCTGGGTTGCTACGGAGCGACGGAGGTCAAGACGCCGAGAATTGATCAACTCGCCGCTGAGGGAATTCGGCTCACTGACTACTACGCGGCCGCTCCAATCTGCAGCCCGTCGAGAGCAGGTCTCCTCACCGGTGCCTATCCTCGCAGAATCGGAATGGAAACCTGGGTGCAGCGCGCTGATTCGACTCGTGGCATACACGCTGATGAAGTGACGCTTGCGGAACTCTTCAAAGCAAACGGTTATGCGACCGCCTGCGTCGGGAAATGGCACATGGGCGACAAAGATCCCTTTGTGCCTAATGCGCAGGGCTTCGACTATCACCTTGGAATGTATTCCAACCTCGACCCTGTCGAGACGGTCTATTTTGGGGAGGAAGGCGTGCCTATTTTGCGGAATGGGGAAATCGTTAAACAGCCTGCCGATCCTGCCGAGTTGACGAAGCTTTACACCGATGAGGCGATCGCTTTTGTGGAAAGGAAAAAAGACGAGCCTTTCTTTCTCTACCTCCCACACACGATGCTTCACAATCCGCTCGGGGTGAGTCCTGAATTTCAGGGGAGTTCGGAGTGGGGCGAGTATGGCGATGCGATTCAGGAACTGGACCACAATGTTGGCCGCTTCATCGATAAGCTGGCTGAGCTTGGGCTCGATGAAAACACGGTCGTCGTCTATGCCTCGGACAACGGTCGTGGTGCCGGGAGAAATCCCCAGCAGCCGATGAAAGGAACAAAGCTAACGACCTGGGAATGCGGCATTCGCGTCCCGGGCATTATCTGGGGCCCTTCCCTGGGGGTTTCTTCGGGCGTTGAAAGTGACGCCATCGTGAGTGCGCTCGATTGGTTTCCGACCCTGGCAACCGCAGCCGGGATCAAAATTCCGAACGATCATCCTGTGATCGACGGTCGCGATCTCTGGCCTCTCTTTACCGGTGAGGTTGACACAATCCCGTCTCCGGAAGCGGGGCTTTCCCTCAATGCCGGCGAACCATTGAAGCGGCGCTGGGTGCAAGGTCTCGAGTGGTCGGCGTATTTTGATCAGGAGGATTATTTTAATGCCTTCTTCTATCACGGAAGCCATGGAGCTCTTGCAGCGGTTCGCTCAGGCAATCACAAGATGTATTTGAATCCACAGCTCACGGTTTATGACCTGGAAGCGGATCCCGGAGAAACAACGCCCATTCGTCAGCGAGACTTGATTAAAAAGCTCCGTGGTATGGTCGTGATATTTCAGGAGGAAATGAGTCGCGACGCGCGCCAGTCGGGGGAGTCATCCGCTCATTGAGCCGTCCATTTTTCACAAAAAATTGTCTGGTGCCGCCAAGATTCGGTGTCGACAGCCGGTTGGTTTAGCGGCCAGCTTATTGATCATGATTCGGTTATTTCTTTTTCTTGTCGCAGCTCTGCCGGTCCTCCTTTTCGCGGATCCCCCGCTCGACCGCCCCAACGTGATCTTCATGATGGCGGACGATATGGGCATGGGTGACTCCAGTGCCTATCAGGATTTCACGGGCAACGCTGACGAGGTCCAAATCGCGACGCCTTCAATGGAACGCCTTGCCGCCATGGGGGTGCGCTTCACTGATGCTCACACGACCTCATCGCGTTGTTCGCCCTCGCGGTATGGCCTCTTAACCGGTCGTTATCCTTGGCGGAACCGGCTCAAGCACTGGGTGCTCTTCGGAAGTCAGGGAGACCCGATGATCGAACGTGATCGCCTGACGCTCGCGACGATGTTCAAAGAGGCGGGCTATGGAACGGCGATGGCAGGGAAATGGCATGTCGGGCTTCGATATCGGCGCAGCGATGGAAGTCCGGCCGCAGGCTGGGGGGATGCGGATCTAACACAGCCACTCTACGACACGCCCGTGGATCATGGCTTTGATTTTGCCCGCTACACTTCGCGTTCTCACGCGACTTCAGGGCCGGATGCCGCGCGGGGAGATTCGAAGAAGAGCGGTCCTGAGCAAAATGTTGGTCCCGGGCACCTCCACGACCGCGTTGCGATTGGAGCAACAGGAGAGGGGAAGCGCCTCATTAAAGAGGGGCCAAAAGCCTATCTTCTTTCTGAACTTGGAGGCCGTCATTCGGATCAGTCGATGGAGTATCTTTCCACTCATCTCACCGGAGGCAAAAATGAGGAGAATCCTTTTTTCCTCTACTATCCCTCACCGTCGAACCATTCTCCCTACACCCCCGACGAAGACATCGGCGGCAAACCGAGTCGCGGAGCCTCAAGAACGAAGTCCGGCGAGCCGATGGATCTGAGGCACGATTTCATTCATGAAAATGACCTCATTCTCGGGCGTTTTATTGATTGGTTAGAGACGAGTGATGATCCCAGGAATCCAGGGGCAAAGCTCATCGAAAATACGATTGTTATTTTTACGAGCGATAACGGTGCGGAGAAAGACAGCGACATTGCGACCGGTCCTTTCCGCAGTAACAAGTCATCGAGTTATGAAGGCGGGCATCGTGTTCCGTTTCTTATCGCGTGGCCCGCAGGCGACATCGGTGATGGCGATGCCGCCTCTCCCGGACTCACGAATGTGACTCCCATCAGCCACGTCGATGTCTTTGCGACGTTCGCAGAGATCCTTGGGGCGCCATTGCCCGATTTAAGTTTGGGCGAGAAAGGGGCTGAGGACAGCATTAGCATGCTTCCTGTTTGGAAAGGCGAGAGGAAGGACCGCGATACTCCAATGTTTGCCCACGATCACAAGCAATCAAAGCCGGACCCGGCGGTTGCCGCGGTGAGACTCGACGATCCAACCGTGGGAGAGGTCGAGTTTGCGGGACAATGGAAGATTTTTTATGATCCCTCTTTGCTGCGTGGTGGCGAAACGGTGCCGATAGAGCTTTACGAACTTGGTTCTGACCAGATGGAGGAGAACAATCGGATCAGTGAGCCGGACCTACAGCCTCTCGTCGAACACCTGAACCGGATCTCGAGGTTTCACCGGAACGTCGGCGGACACCGTCTTGCGGAAATGCCGGTCAGCAAGAGAGCTGTCTTTGAGCTGAGTGGAAAAGAAGAAATCTTTCCGGAGATTGTCTCCAGCAAAGGCGGAGTCGAGATGACGATTCGTCCATCGGCCGGGAAACTTCACACAAATCCTCGCGGCATCGGAGTGACAACCGGAAAGGTGAAGCAGGTCGAAAGCGGGGAGACCCTGACAGTCACTTTTAATTGCGATGTGATCCTTCAGCATTGCGCGGTTGTTGCCGGTAACGGCACCTGTGGAGGATTCTACCAAATTGGCGAAGACGCTCCACTCGCGATCTACTGTGTCGATGGTGACGTCGACGAAAAGGATCAATCAGGCGTGTTGAGTGACCTCGGTGTTGTCAAAAAGGGGGAGGAAGTAGTTCTCAGCAGCGCACCGCACTTTGGCTCGGAGACCCCGGGTCAATGGCGCCTCAAAACGGTCTCGGTGAGGGCGCTTGAGTAGATTAGCGCACAACTGTGGTGAGTGCTTAAGTGGAGCCGCTTTGTCCCGAAATGTATGATCAGGGCTATTGAGGTTTTGAACCACGGAAAACACTGAATACACAGAAGGAGAGAAGAATAAGAAGCACTTTCAAGAGGAAATAACCTCGAAGCCTTTCAGTGTATTCCGTGTTTTCTGTGGTTTGAAAGATCGCTGCAACAAGTCCCTCTTCAAACTTGCGTCACAGAAATATAGGTGTTCTTTTGAACTTATGAATCGATTCCTATTCGAAAAGGAAACTTATCAAATTCGTGGGGCCTGTTTTGAAGTCTATCGTGAGAAGGGATGTGGGTTCTTGGAATCCGTATACCAAGCTTGTCTTGAAATAGAACTCGCTGATTCAAACGTTCCGTTTCAATCTCAGCCTGAGATCCGAATTTCTTACAAGGAGCGGAATATCGAACCTACATTTAAACCTGATTTGATCTGTTTTGGTTCAATCATTGTTGAATTAAAATCCGTGACTGCGTTAGGAGACGTCCATCGTGCGCAGGTGCACAATTATCTTAAATCCACTGACCATCGTCTTGGCCTTCTTGTTAATTTTGGTCACTATCCGAAGTTGGAGATTGAAAGAATTATTCAATGATTAGAAACATTATCTCCTTAGCTTTCCTCTGCGCTGTTTCCGTGCATGCGCAGCCAAATATCATCATCGTAATGCCTGACGATATGGGCTACGGCGATATCGGAGCAACCGGCAACGAGGTGATTCGGACGCCGAACCTCGACCGTCTCGCGACGGAGTCTGCAGCGCTAACCGATTTCTACGTTTCGCCTGTTTGCTCCCCGACGCGGGCTTGCCTCATGACGGGGCGCTACAACTATCGTACCCGTTGCATCGACACCTTCAAAGGCCGTTCCATGATGGAACCGGATGAATTCACGATGGCAGAGATGCTGAAGGAAGCAGGCTATGCGACCGGCATTTTCGGTAAGTGGCACCTGGGAGATAATTATCCAATGCGCCCTCAGGATCAGGGGTTCGATGAGGTCTTGATCCATCGCGGTGGCGGTCTCGCTCAGCCTTCAGAGCCGATTGAAAATGAGGAGCGCTATACCGACCCGATCTTGTTTGAAAATGGGGAGCAGGTTCAGAAAGAGGGTTACTGCACCGATATCTATTTTGATGAAGCGATTGACTTCATGGAGGAGTCAAAGAAGGCCGGAAAGCCCTTCTTTGTCTACCTGCCTCCTAACGCGCCTCACGGTCCCTACCATGACGTGCCGGAGGACTTGCTCGCTCATTATCAAGCCACTGACCTCAGCCCGATTCTAAACGGTAAAGAAGATGAGAAACACATCGATACCGTGGCGTGCGTTTTTGCGATGGTTGAGAACATCGATCAGAACATGGGTAAGATGGATGCCTATCTTCGGGAGAGTGGACAGTTCGAAAATACGATAGTCATGTTTTTCACTGATAATGGCCCTAACACAATGCGATATGTGGGCCCTTTCCGGGGAATGAAATCGCACGTCCACGAAGGTGGCATCCGTACGATGTTCTACGCCCGCTGGCCGGAGAAACTGGAAGCAGGCATGGAAAGTGACCGGATCGCCGCGCACATCGATATCATGCCGACAATGATGGATGTCGCCGGGTTTGAAAAACCGGACGATCTTAAAATTGATGGTAAGAGCGTTCTTCCGCTGCTCATGGGAGACAGCAATGGTTGGGCTGACCGTTCGATTTTCATTCAATCTCACCGGGGGAATGAGCCCGTCGAGTTTCATCACTTTGCAGCTCGTGAGCAGGACTGGAAGCTGGTTCGGGGCACTGGCTTCGGAAGTGAGGAAGTGAAAGATCCAAAGCCTTTCGAACTCTATCATATCAGCAAAGACCCAGGCGAAACGAACGATCTTGCCGCTGAGAAACCGGAGAAGGTTGAAGAAATGAAAGCGGCTTATGTGGCGTGGCTTGCAGATGTTTCTTCGACGCGACCGGATAACTACGCGCCGCCCCGTATTTTCATCGGAGATGAAGCGGAGCTCTCGAGTCATCTTTCAATTCAAGACTGGCGGGTTCCCTCCGGCGCAAGCGGCTGGGGGACGACTGGGGTATGGAAAGTGAATCTGGCGAGCACCGGTGCCTATGAAGCATCGGTGACCTGGACCAACCCCATTGGCGCACGCGACGTCGTCCTAAAAGTTGGAGACGAGTTGTTCGCCGGAAAGCTGGCTGACGGTGAGAGCGAGGTCGTTTTTTCAAACCTCGATCTGAAAGCAGGGCAAACAGATATCTCGGTCGAGGTGAGTGGCAAAATCGGCAAAGCAGAGCTGCTTCGTTTCGTTACGGTCAAGCGTAAGTAATCTGTCTATTCTCAAGTAAGGTCATGATGAAAGTTCCATTGCTCTTTATAGTTGCAGGTTTCCTCGTGGTCTCGACCGGAGCGTTCGCGAAGTCTGCGGCCGAGAAGGAGTTCGACGAGGTCGAGCCCATCCTCATGACCTTTTGCTATGACTGTCACGGCGACGGTATGGACAAGGGGGACTTCATGATGGACGACTACGAGACAGTCGTCGCGCATCTGAAGAATTTCGACGTCTGGTATGAGACGTGGAAAAACGTCCGCAGCAATTTGATGCCGCCTGCAGATAAAAACCAGCCGACTGATGAAGAACGTCAGAAGGTTCTCGCCTTCATTGAGAGTCGGGTTTTTCAAATCGATCATGAGAACCCGGATCCGGGACGCGTCACGATCCGAAGACTGAATCGTGAAGAATATCGCTACACGATTAAGGATCTCCTTCAGATCGATTTTAACGTGAATGACATTCTGCCGGTCGACGATACGGGCTACGGCTTTGACACGATTGGTGACGTCCTCAGCATTTCTCCCCTCCTTATCGAGAAGTATCTCGAGGCGGCTGACCTCGTCGTTGAAGATGCGGTGCCTACTGACGGACCTGAGATCGTGGAATGGTGGCTCGATCTGAAAGATTTTCGTGACGAGCGAAGCGAGTCGTGGTCGACCGAGTGGATGCCCTTTGAGCATGCTCGTAAAATGGAGAGCAATCCATGGGTGAATTTTGACGGGGAATATGAGATTGCGGTCGATTTTCGCATCGCCGGATCGGGGGAAGCCTCCTCCCACAGCGCGACTTTGAAAGTCGGAGTCGACAAAAAAGAGCTTACCTCGCGCAAGCTGGGCTGGGACAATTCAAAGCGGCTCACGCTCAAGACGAAAGCGATCTTGAAAAAAGGCCGCGATCAGCAGATTTGGCTGGCAACTGAGACCGGTGATGCCCCTCAGGAGGGAGAAAATAAGCTTGGCATCGATGTGGAGTCGATTCGTCTTCGCGGGCCACTGGATGGGAGTCAAAAGGACTACCCCAGAAACGTTCGTTATCTTTTTTCAGAGGGTCCGCCCGCCTCCGATGAAGACGCCCGGGATCCCTACCGCGAAAAAATTCTCAAGACTTTCGCGACGCGCGCTTTTCGCCGCCCCGTCGATGAGCAGACGCTGGGTCGACTCGTTGGGATCGCTCGCCAGGTTGATAAGCAGCCGGACAATAGTTTCGAGGATGGCATCGCGATGGCGATCAAAGCGATTCTCGTGAGCCCCCGTTTTCTTCTCCGCGCCGAGATTCAGCCGGAGCCGAATAATCCGGGTACAGTCGTTCCGATCGATGAGTATGCCCTCGCGTCGAGACTTTCCTACTTTCTCTGGAGTTCCACGCCCGATGGAGAATTAATGCGTCTCGCGGGCGAAGGGAGACTCCGCGTTGAACTTCGCAATCAGGTCAATCGAATGCTGAAAGACGAGAAATCTTTGCGCTTCGTTGAGAATTTCGTCGGACAGTGGCTCATGGCGCGCGATGTCGAAACGATCAATATCGATGAGCGACGGGTTTTGAATATTCGGGATCTCGGTGAAGCTCGCAGGACTTTCAGTCGGCGACTTCGTGAGTCGATGAGAAAAGAGAGTGAGTATTTCTTTGCTCATATCCTCAAAGAAAACAAACCTGCGACGGAACTTCTCACCGCGAATTACACCTTTCTGAATGAACTCCTCGCAGAATGGTATCAAGTCGACGGCGTTAAAGGCAGCCAAATGCGATTGGTAAAGCTGCCAAAGAATTCAAAACGAGGGGGGCTTTTGTCTCAGGGCACCTTTCAAGTGGTGACCTCGAATCCGACGAGGACTTCGCCAGTGAAGAGGGGGCTCTTTGT
>JARGOD010000054.1 GCA_029210205.1 Verrucomicrobiales bacterium
AAATCCGTGTAGGCGGCACCACCGCCTCTCGGTGTCCGCTCAACCGTCGGCAGAACTGAGGTGTTTCTCGTTGGCAGTGTTTGCGGAAGGAGGTCAAAATTCTTAAAGAAACGACTGTTCGTGATTCCAATAGACCCTGCTAAAGTCGCGGCTGAAAAGGGACCGGTGAGAGTCAGCGCTGCGTCGGTTCTGAGACTTAAGTCGGGGGTTCTGAATACGAGTGCTTCTTCTGCGCCGAGGCTGAGGTCAAACCTTGGCTCTTTTTGGGGGGCAAAATCTATTGTTCCGCTAGCATCGACCTTGCCGCCGGCGACAATGGCATTGAGTCGCTCAATCGTAAGTCGGTTTTCTGCAAAGCGGGTTTTTAGATCGATATCATAAAATGAGGGAGCGTCCCGGTTATTGAGGCGAAGCCTCGAAACGTCAAGCATCCCGTCTCCAGAAATCAGAGGGGTAGCGATGCTCCCGGTGACGGCCGCATCGAGAGCAACGTTCCCTTCGATTGATTTGATCGCCGGGACTTGTGTGGAAAGAAAGGCAAGAGTGCTTTTTTCCATACGCGCTGAAGCGTTGATTTGCTCCTGGCTTACATCCCGCTCTTTGAGTGCCCACTCCTTCGGGAAAAAGGGGAGCGAGGCATTGATGACGAGCGGATTAATGTCAGGATGTTGATATTTCCCCTGCAGAATGGCTTTTCCCTTCGTCGTTTTCAGGGAGAGGTTGAGAGCTCCGACCTTCATATTGTCCTGCTGCGGCAGGGCAATATTAGAAACGGCGAGAGCGAGGTCGACCTCTGGCTGAGCTGGCGTCCCATTGATGAGGATGTCGAGGTCGAGGTCCCCATCCACGGGCGGCGCATTGTTTACTAGTCTCGTTAGCGTTTTCAGCGCGACTGGATCTGAACTGAATTGAAGGCTGAGGGGGCCTTCCTGAGAGAACCATTTGGCAGCAGTGAGCTTATCTTTTGAAAGCGGGGCCGAAGCCGTCGCGGAAAAAACAGGATTTCCGTCAGAAGACGCCTTCAATTCAGTCACTTCTAAACGCGATCCGTTCCACTCAACCTGACCGTCGAGATCGAGAGGCTCGCTGCGAAGATTCAGAACTGTGGAGAGGCTGGAATCGGAAAAGTTTCCGGAAAAATTGAAAGAATCAATCGTAGCCGCATCGTCGGCGAGAGTGAGGCTCCTTCCGTCGAGATCGAATTCGCCTGAGCCTGTTTTCTGAATGGCATTCCCTTCGGCCCGAAGCGCCAGAGTTGCTGAACCAGGGAGGAGACGAGCGATTTCGCGATTTCCGAGAAGTCGCTTTAAGGCACCTTCACTTTTCAGGTCGAGATCCAGATCCAGATTGGCGTCAAAGACCTGATCAACAAGATGATAACTTGCCGTTCCATCGATTTGACTGAGCGAATCAGCATAGAGAGCGAAAATGGTGGCTACGCCGTTGGGATTCTCAACCCGGGCTGAGAGATCAATCTTCTCCAGAGTCTCTCCATCAATTCTCAGTGTATCGGAGAATACATCAAGCTTGCCCGAGAGCACATCGCCGCTTTGGAATCGCAAGTCGGAAAGATCTAGCGAGAGCTGTCCTGCGACGGGAAGGTTTCGCCAGGCAGGGGGGGCGAGTTGCTCCCAGAGGGGAGCGAGATTGGGCGCTTCAAAGTTTGCCTTCAAATTGAGTGGACTTTCTTGAAGGTCCTCAATGGTTGCGGCCCCGGTCAGGTCGAGGCGCGCTTCAGCGGTCAAGCTTGCGCCTTCCTGTTCCGCGTTGATCGTCGCATCAAGCGCCTTGCGACCTTCGAATTCGCGGGTTGCGGCGCGGAAATTCACATCACCGAGCTGAACCTCATTCCATTTGAGCCCAGAAAGGATTGCTCCAAGGTCGGCCTTCCAACTTTCAGGTCTTGAGACACTGCCTGACACATTCATTTCTATGTCGAGGGCTGGATCGCCTTGAACCACTTCGAGGGTTGGGCGAAAATCAAATCGACCCTTAGTATTGATGGCATCCCAAGTTCCGCTCGTTCCGAGGTGCCCGTTTAATTTTCCGGTGATAGGAGATTCATCGAGAAATAGAAGAGCGAGTTCCTCGACCGCCAGATCTGATGCCGTTAGAGTAATCGCCACATCACCGTCCTGACGGATCAATGTCTCACTACTCTTCGAGTTGAACGGGAGTGAAGCATTGAGAGTCAAAGCTCGTGTTTCGCTTAGATAAATCGCGAGGTCATCGACCGTGATCCGCGAATCCTCCCAGGCGGCTTTTCCGGAAAGAGATACCGAGTCTGAATTCACCCTAATCGTTGGGATGAGAATTCGTGCGTCCTTGTAATTTGCGTCGAGAGCAATTTCCAGGGGTTGGCCTCCTCCATAGCGGAAATTCCTGGCGCCGAAGGTTGCGTTGCCATGATGCTCTACCTGCTCAAAAGTTCCTGCGCCGTTCCATCTGAGAGTTCCTGCTCCGGAGATCTCGCTGACTGCGAGACGTTCGAGAACACCTCCGAGGAGTCCATCCGTATTAAATTCTCCTTCAAGAGTTCCAGTGTAAGACATTGAGGGAAGAGAAAATGAGCCATTTAATTTCGCTTTCGTCGATTCATCGAGTCCCGCCTCAGCGGCCAATTTGATCTCACCAGTCTCGGGCACCTGCGCGGCAAACTGCAAATGAGTGAGCGCTTCTCCATTCCATTGCAAAGTGTCGGAGGCAATGAGGGCACTGCCCGATCGCAAAGATGTTCCACCTACCCATTGAACGTTCTCGATCCGGCCATCTATCTTGCCGGATACTGGAATATCAATGTCCCATCCGCTGAGCAGTTCTTCTAGCGATTCGATTTTCAGATCGGCGGCGAAACCGATCGGCATGGTCGCCAAATCTTCTGTGGAAGTAGCCGAATTGAGAGGAGCGGAGACAAGTGCCGAGACGCTTGCCCCCGGGGTGATTGCATTCAGTTCAATCTGATTTTCGGTAAGAAGCAGCGCCAGTGAATCGATGCCGATACTATCTATCGCGAGATTGCGGGCGAAGATTTTGCCTTCTATCATCCACGATGCCGGCGTTGCAAAGTCGCCCTCGAAGCGAAGCGCCAGTTCCGAGATTGTTCCTTCGAGCTGCGGAGCGTCATCGAGCGATGGAAGGCCTGCGAGGTCAATGCTTTGCGCCGCAGGGAGGTCGAGAGTCACGAGGCCGGCGGAATTCGCAAAGACAGAAATCTGCCCTCCGCCGAGTGTGATTCCTGCGTCGACGACCCATTCACCCGGTGTGATCTCTTTCAGGGTGAGGTGCTTTAGAGACTCGATTTCTTTTCCGTTAAATTGATCCAACCTAAGAGCTCTGTTTTCGTGCTGGAGTCGAACTGAAAGAGGCGCAATCGGATCTTTGCGAGGGAGGACAATGGATTCAATTTTCAGTGCTCTCTCTCTCTCGGAGGAGGCCTTCAGGCTGAGGGAGCCAAGTTTATACCGCTCCTCTTCAATTTGCATTGCCACCGAGATGTTTTCGATTTCAATTTCTGAGTTAAGCAGATTCCAGAGAGGGCTGAAGTCGCTTGAAGACACCTTTTCTGCTGAGGGTCTAGTGGCAGTGTCACTCTCACTATTGGTGATTGGGATTTTCAGTTCGATCACCGCATTTTTAACACTGAGAAGATTCAGCCAGTTAAATTCTCTGGCAGCTGAAATCACTTTCAGTAAATCGTAATTGATCTCAACCGACTCGAGCGAGAGCGAGACGAGGGGAGAGTCTTCCCCGGTCAATTCGACTTCACGGATGATGAAACCTGAGAAGAGATTTCCCTCGACATTTAAGTCCCCACTGATGCCTTGAGTCGCGGCAGCTTTCAGGCCGGCCCATCGACTCACCGAGGAAAAGGCGGGTCCCGCGAGGATGAAAATCAAAAGGGCGAGGCTGATCGTGACCGATCCTGAAAAGAGGAAGAATCGCTTCAATCGTTTCGAGAGCCTGCGACGGTTCGTTTTCGATGAAGCGCCGGAATTTGGCGCAGGGTCGGAAGACATTCAGAAAGGAATCGGGTTTCAATAGCGATTCCCGTCCCATTTTAGGGGAATATTGAATATTCGCAAGACTCAGCCGCCTTTCAGAAAGGCCAGAAGATCGGCCATCTCTTCGGTGGTTATGGCGGCTTCAAGGCCTTCCGGCATGAGGGAGTGTCCGGAAGAACTCATCTCACTGATTTCGGAGCGGGTAATCGTTTCTTCAATGCCGCCGGGTAGTCGCAAAGTGACGCTTTCACTGTCCTCGGCATAAATGAGACCGCTCAGGATTCTCCCGTCTTTCGATTTCACGGTGACTGCAAGCCAGCGTTCTTCTATTGCCCGGTTCGGATCGAGAATGTCAGAAAGAAGCGCCTCCGCTGGTTTGATTTTCACATCGTCGAGAGCTGGCCCTACGGCTACTCCCTTTCCACCCACTTGATGGCAGATCGCACAGGTCGCTCTCTCGAAAATAAGCTTTCCGTTCTCGGGATCTCCGACGTGATTTGTCTGCGCTTCCCGATAACGGTTAACGACTTCGGTGCGATTCCCTGCGGCGGCTCCGAAGAGCTCATTGGCGAGACTTTTTATCTCATCGTTGGTAGAGCGTCCGTAGGCCCATCGAGTCATGGGCGGCATGATTGAAGCGCTGATTTCACCGGCTTTCATTCGTTTCATCAAGGCAAGACCGGATTTCGAGTTCCCGGTGATCAGGGCTAGAGCTTCGCGCAGTGGGGTAGGCGGTAGATTACTCCAGCGATCAAAGAAAAACTCAGCGACGATTTCACGATTGTCCCGTGTCAGGGTCCGGCAGGCGGCTGATTGAATGGTAGGAGATTCGCTTGAGGAAATGAGTTGTTCGACAATTTTGGTCTTCTCATCCCACGGGAGTTGCGATACGAGGCTCAGGGCAATGATGCGATCTGCTTCCTGTCGTTGGGGATTCAAAGCGATTGCAGAGGCACCTTCAACTATCGCCCTCAACACGGCGGCCTCTTCCTCGAATCCGTCCGGTGGAGAGGCCATGAGAGTAGAGAGTCGCTTTGTCTTGAGCGAGCTTCGCCCGATGCCCTCAGAGATTCCAGAGACAACTGCGAAGTGCCACCACTTCGATTCCCCATGAAGAGAGGCCACGACCGCTGAAAGTTCTTCCATAGAACCTTGTGACGTTGTGAGGCGGGCCATCTCCGTGAGTGCCATAGAGGCAGTCTCAGGCGAAGTATTCAGGAAATTCTCTGACTTGAGGAGGGTGACGAGAAGGGGGGGGACAAGGTCGGGGCAGGAGCTGAAAATTGCTTTTCGAAACCAGGGTTCATCCGGCTGAGCCGAGATGAGAGATTCTAATTCTGCGACTGCAGGCTTCTCGTTTGGGAAGAGGGAGAGGGCGAGAAATCGGGATCGAGCGTTCTCCGCGATTTGGGAAGTGGCGATGAATTCCGTGAATTCCGACTCCCATCCCAATGCGGCAATAGTTTGAAGCTTGTTCTCAACGAGGCCGGGATCAGATGAAGAAGCCGATCGCAGTATTTCCGGCTTTAGTTGGCCGAGACCTTCCAGTGTTCGAAAGGCATGTGTCGTCGTGAGTGGAGAGTGATTATCCGTAATCAGTGCTTCGAGAAGCGGAACTGCTGCCGCGTCATCGCGTTCAACGAGAAGTCGCTGTGCGTGGTTTCGATGCCAGGCATTCGGATGCGAGAGGAGGGTGACTAGAGCCCCGGTTTCCTCGGGGAGAGAGTTGACTGGTTTCCTTGCAGTTGCCTTGGGAACAACCCGCCAGATTCTCCCCTGATCAAGACCCGCCCGCATGTAGTGAGATTCCGCGAAGTCCTCGGGGAAGAATCGTGAGTGATCAATAAAGCGCCGATACATGTCGACAATATAGAGTGCCCCGTCTGGTCCATTCCGTGCCTGCACCGGGCGGGACCATTCGTCGGACGAGGCGAGAAATTCTCTACCAGCGCCAACACGCTCGGCGACGAAAGTCGCTCCCTTGGCAACGAGATGGTTTCTCGTTACGAGCTGGGCGGTTGGATCGCAGACAAAAATATCTCCCGTTAAATCCTGCATCAAGTCACCCGTGTAAACCGCAATGCCACAGGCTGCGGTGTGAGTCCCGGCGTGGGCTGATGAAGTGGTGTGACTGAGGAGGAGGGGGTGGAGCGGGGCGCCCGGTTTTTGAATATCCTCATGGCCCTGGACGATGCCGGCGAGCGGGTTGCGTTTTACTGCCGCGAGGGGCATTACTGCAAACATCGCCGGGTTCCGATTGCTACAGAAAAAGTGGCGGCCGAATTCGTCGAGTGTTCCACCATATTGTCCCACGCCGGTAGACGGCTTAATCTCTCCGCTGCGGGGGTTGTATCGGAGGTTTAACCGTGGGAACTCGATGATGGCGTCAGGCTCGCCCTCGGGGTAAATCTCTTTGCCGTCGAGTCCGTTGCTCAGGTAGATGTGATTGTCGAGACCGTAGCGGGGACTGGATACCTGAAGCTGATTGTGTCTTGGTTCATTGCTATGGAAGAGAGTCTCGCGGACGTCAGCGCGATTGTCGCCGTCGGTGTCTTTCAGGAAAAGGATCGCCGTTCTTGTTGTCGCGAGGAGACCTCCCTTGATCGGTAGCAAGCCCTGGACGTGGTCCAATTCATCTGCCCAGGTCACCGCTTCGTCCATTCGCCCGTCCTCGTTGTGATCGAGGAGCAGGCGAATTCTCGAAAGGAAGGAGTCGCCCTCCGGGGGGAGCGGGTAGTCACCCATTTCTGCGACAAAGAGTCGCCCCTTCTCGTCCCAGACAATGTCAACTGGATCACAGGTGAGAGGTTCTGCGGCGACAAGCTCGATTTCAAATTCGCCATCAAGTTCCCAGGCGGCGGCACTTGCTTCGGGAGAGAGGGGGAACCGGCGAGGCAGAATACTTTCACCGGTGATGGCATATCCCATGTCGGTTGACCTCGCGGCTTCGGACCATTCTCCGGAGAAGTCACCCAGTGCATAGACTTCCGCCCTGCGGACTTCGTAGGAAGAAAATTCAGTCTGAAAGCCAATGCTCCCGCTCGTGGGAAATACCTTTGTCGCACGGTTCACGAGTTCGCCATTAAGCCGCAATTCGACCGTTTCGCCTGAAGCGATCACTTCGAGGCGGTTCCACTCTCCGACCGGGTTCTCGATATCGAGTTCACCGCGGAACCCCTTTACGTTTTTCCAGTTTTCACTGCGGTCTTTCCAACCGAGGTGTCCTGATTTTTTCCCGGGACGGGGAAATGAGAAGGATGCACCATCCTCTGCCCACAAGGGCGGGTCCTGCATGCTGGCGTTGGCAATGAATCCGGCCGGAGCTTCTTCGGTAGGGAGAGAGACTAAATCCCCCGAGCCACCCTCAATCAACTGTGCCTGGAGGCAGGAAGGCCAGGTCCCGCCAAAGGCTCCATCGGCACCTGAGATATGGAAGAGAACGCCTCCGTCGCGGGCACGATCTTCACGCCCTCCAAAGTTGTACTCCGTCCAACGGTATTCGACGACGAGATGATAATTGTTGAAAGAAGCCTTCGATCTGAAGTAACCGAGGCCTTTGCCGGTGATTCTAAGGACACCCTCATCTGTCTTTTTCCAGACTTGATCGAACTCCGCTTCGAGAGAGGCCGGCTCGTTTAAATACTGTGTGAAAGTCTCTTCCAGCGGTGCCTTGAGGAGATCGACGACAGGTTCTGACCCCGCAAGAGGTGGCAGGAGAACGCAGGCAAAGAGAAAGATGCAAAAGTAGCGCAACATTCCCGCAGGTTAGCGGGAGAGCGATAGAGGGGAAAGCTGTAAGAAGGCGCGGACGCGCTAACTGTGTCTTCGACAGGGGAGAGAGAAGACGAGAGTCAGTTCACGTTGGTGAAGACTGCCTGAACGTCCTCATCATCTTCGAGTTTGTCGATGAGCGCTTCGATCTCGACCATCTCCTCTTCCGAGAAATCCTGAGGATTGTTCGGAATGCGTTGAGGGTTAGCTTTCTTGATCTCAACTCCGAGAGACTCGAAAGCGGAGGTGAACTGACCGAAATCAGTGAAATCGGCGTAGGCATAGGCCACTTTTCCTTCTTCATCGACTTCGAGTTCCTCAAGCCCTGAGTCGATAAGGCTGAGTTCGATCTCGTCTACCTCCATCTCCTCAGTAATCTCAAATTCAACCACCGTCTTGCGATCGAAAAGAAAGTCGAGGGCCCCGCTCGGAAGCATTTGACCACCGGACTTGTTGAAAATGGTCTTGATGTTCGCGACTGAGCGATTCGTGTTATCAGTCGCACATTCGACGAAGACCATAACGCCGTTTGGGCCTTTCCCCTCGTAGTTGATCTCGGTGATCTCTGCAGCGTCTTTGCCGTCAGCACGCTTGATCGCTGAATCGACATTGTCCTTCGGCATGTTCGCCGCTTTCGCATTTTGAATGAGGAGACGCAGCTTCGGATTTGAGTCCGGATCGGCACCACCTTCCTTGACTGCCATGGTGATTGCCTTTCCGATTTTCGGAAAGATTTTCGACATCTTGTCCCAACGCGCTTCTTTCGACTTCCGTCGATATTCAAATGCTCTGCCCATAGTGAGGCAATTCTTGGCGTAGAAAGGGATAAACCGCAAGAACGAATCAGGACCTAACAGGGTTGGGTCGAGGATTGAACAGGGTTAGGTCGAGAAAATTAAGGTGAATCGCCTGATCGCCTCAAGACTATCCGTAGACCATAGGCTGTCGAGCGCAAGGTCGGAGCTGCATAGTTGTTGAAGTCAGCTTTCAAGGTTCGTTCTTCAGAGGACATTGAAGAAGCTCCATACAGAGTTTTGTTATCTGCCCTGTCGGCAGCCGAATCCTCACACCACTCCCACGCATTTCCAAGCAGATCGTAGAAGCCGAGACTATTAGGCTCAAACGAGCCCACCTCGGCTATTTGAGGGAATCCGTCGTTGTATCCCGGTATCGGCGTTTTCCTGCTTCCTAAGTTACCTCGATTCTCCTCACCGAAAAAGTTTCCAGGAGTGCCCGGGATAGGCCACTCGTTTCCCCACAGATATTGTGATCTGTAGGTGATTTTTCCAGTGTCGCGATCGAAAGACTCAACAACACCGGCCGCAAATTTCAATTCCAGTAGACTGGGTAGCGTGTATTTGTCACCTTCACCGATCTTGTTTTTCTTTCTCTCTTCTTCAGTCAGCCAGGCGCAGAATGCATTGGCGTCATCCCAGTTTAGCATGACCGCTGCTTGATCATCGTGTAGACGCCACGGCGGCTCCGGCCAGGTCCTGTTTCTATCATCCCTGATGAATCGGCTATACTCATCAACTGTCGTTTCATACATGCTGAGTAAAATATGAGAACCATCGACTTCGACGGGCAGGAACTTCATTCCTATGCTGTTCTCAAAAGGAGCTGGAGGCGGTGAAGCGAGATCCGCCGATTGAATGGAAGGTTGAGGAGATGACGCAGAAGCAGGTTCAGTCGTCAACGACTCCATGAGATTTCTCACTTTGGTGGCGTTCTCAAGGTCGATCGCTTTGGTTAATTCAACTTCAAGCGCTTTTAGTGACTTAGCCAAGCTCGTAGAAAGCGTTGCACTGATTTTGCTTCTTTCAGCTGTCCAGATTGCCCGAAGCTCAGTCAAGCCCTGAGGGGTATCGGCGGGGAGAGTATCGAGGGTGCTGGAGGACGCAATGCTCGTGAACGGATCTTTATCAAGTTCGAGGAGAAGAGACGGGAGCTTCTCAACCGAGATCTTTTCAGCTTCGAAAGCTTTCGCCAGGGTAAGATCACCGGCCGCGACTGCGGACTCAAAGCGCCCGTCGAGAGCGCTGAGATATTTGCCGCTGAGATCGGCAATAAGCTTTTGGCGATATTGAAGATATTTGACGAGGCGGGATTCAAGGCCGGGGATGGAGGCAAGAGGCGAAACGATTGGTGTTTCGTTCATCTTTGCTACGGCAGCTGAGTTGTTATCCTGTGGAGACTTCCCGGAGATCGGAGTATTTGCAGAGGCAGGATCGATATCCGGCACCTTCTGATCCAGGTCTAGAACGACCCTCATACCTATCGATTCGCTGCTCGCAACCACGGCGGGGAACGACCTTGCCGAAGACATATAAAATCCTCCGGGGACGTTCAACCACGTCGAGCCACGCACAGATCGACGGCTTTTGGACTCATCATGCCAAGTTGAAGTCCACTCCGCAACGTTTCCCGACATGTGGTAGAGCCCAAATTTTCCGGTAGCCATTGAGTCAACCGGTGCGGTGTAGCGAGATTCGTCAGAATAATTCCTTAAATGATCTTTCGGTTTACCATGCAAGCCAAGCCCTGCGTTTTCCTCCCCATAGCAGTTTATTGTATTGTTAGGCGGTGGCCACGTGTTACCCCATGGCCAAAGCCTTTCGAGTGCCTTGTCTTTTGATTTTGGGGTCGCAAGGGGATCCTCCAATTCTCCTATGCCGATAGCGCAACTCCACTCATGATCACTGGGAAGGCGGTAGTGTTGTCCATCGGAGAGCTTTCCTTTTGCTTTCTCGGTGTCAGTGAGCCATTCGCAAAAAGCCACTGCATTCTCGTAGTTGATATGGAGAGCCGGGTGGGAATCTTCCTGCGGAAACCGAACGTTTCCCTGCTTGATCTCGGGATTCGCATCAGTGAAGGCCCGATAGTCTTTCACACGAGTTTCCCAAATACTGAATAAAATCAGCTGCCCATCGGAGGGGCCGCCGGTGATTGGAACCGGGACAAATTTCATGCCCAGTGAATTTTCAAAGGGAGCTTCAATGCTTGAGCTGGAGGGTGGCAAAGACTTATCGACGCCCTCCTCGATGACGACGGTCGCAAGCTGTGAGGGTGGAGCGCTGGTCGACTTTTGGAGCGTTGATGTTGCCATCGTGTCAGATCTATTTTCAGATGCTTCTTGATTCAG
This sequence comes from Verrucomicrobiales bacterium, assembly GCA_029210205.1. Classification (GTDB taxonomy): domain Bacteria; phylum Verrucomicrobiota; class Verrucomicrobiia; order Verrucomicrobiales; family DEV007; genus Arctic95D-9. The sequence continues at coordinate 10,915 of JARGOD010000054.1, forward strand.
ATCGAGGACTGCACGGAAGCCCAGGCCGTCGCCGATCGAATTAGTGGCAGCTGATTCCCTTGATGACAGAAAATAACTGTTGGGAACATTCACCCATCCCATGCTTCGCGTCGCTCGCAGGGTTCTGGTTTCGTCATACCAATCAGATGTCCACTCCCATGCATTGCCAAACATGTGATAGAGTCCAAACTTACCCTTTGGCATGGAGTCCACCGGGGCTGTAAAGAGAAAATCATCTGAATAACCTTTCAGAACCTTTTTTGGCTTACCCCCGGGTCCCAGTCCCTCATTTTCCTCTCCATACCAATTTGCGGTGCCATTTGGAGGTGGCCAGGTGTTACCCCACGGAAAAATTCTCCCGAGGGCTTGCCTCTTCGCTGCTGGAGTAGCGTTGGGATCTTCCATCTCTCCGATTCCGATGGCGCAACTCCACTCATGATCGGTCGGGAGTCGATAGTTCTGGCCATCGACGAGATTTCCTTTTTCCTTTTCTGTCTTCGTAAGCCACTCGCAGAATGCGACGGCGTCTTCGTAGGGTATTCTTACCGCAGGGTGTGAGTCGTCCTGGGGAAAGCGGGGTGGTCTTATGATGATGGAAGGGTTCGCATCGGCAAACGCCCTGTAATCGCTGACACGGGTTTCCCAAGCGCTGAACAAAATGAGTTTCCCGTCGCTCGGGCCACCCGTGATTGGAACAGGGACGAATCTCATTCCCAGCGAATTTTCAAAGGGAGTTTTCACTCCAGCTTCATTCGACACATTAGTGCTAACGAGGGTTGTATTTCCCTTCTCTGTTTCGGCACTCTTTACCTCATCTCGAGTTTCGGGATCTTGCGCTACGACCTCGTCTCCAGTGGAAATATTGGTTGGCTCACCTTTTTTGCCAAATACGAAAAACAGCGTTGCAACAACGGCGCAAACGGTCGCAGCCAGGTAGACTTTTCCAGCGATGCTGGAATCCTTTTTCTTTACGTGCTTTGAAGCGATCTTGCTCTTCGCTTTTGGAGTGGGTGTCTCACTCTTTTGAATCGTCTTGACCCGACTCACAGGGGCAGAGATGACGGGGTCGAGGGCCATCCTCATTGAACTCGCCGTGTCATAGCGGTCGCTCGGGCTATATTGCATTGACTGCTGCACGATATCGTCGACACGGGGGTCCAGATCGGGTAGCAGCTCGCTCGGCGATGGAAACTGACCTCGTGGAATTTTACCGGTCAGCATTTGATAGAGCATCACGCCAACAGCATAGAGATCGGCGCGATGATCTGGAATGCCGTCTCCATCGATCGCTTCGGGCGCCACAAAATCGGGAGTTCCGAGCGCGACGTTCGACATCGTTAAAGCAGGCTTGTCCTGTTCGTCGCCATCACTCAAAACTTTGGCGAGTCCGAAATCGGCAATCTTCACTTGCCCCTCTTGATTCAGCAAAATATTCGCCGGTTTAATGTCACGGTGAATGATTCCTCTAGCATGCGCATACTCGAGGGCGTCGAGGACATGGGCCGTGATCGAAAGGGCGTATTCCTGGGAAATCGAACCTCCGTTTTCACGGAGGTACTGGTGAATATCCATCCCTTCAACAAACTCCATCACGAAGTAGAGTTGTCCCTCCGAGGTTTCCCCGAAATCGAAAACCGAAACGATCGATGAGTGACTGAATTTAGCCATTGCCTGAGCCTCAAGCTCAAATCGTTCTGCAAACTTTAACTCGTCGTCGCCCCCCTGTGTGAGGGTCTCGGGGAGAACTTTGATCGCCACATCCCGATCAAGGCGAATTTGCTTTGCCCGGTAGACGGCTCCCATGCCGCCTCTACCCAGAAAGCCGCTTATCTCATATTGAGGGAGCATTGTCTGGAGCTCCTCTGGAGTTGGAGGCTCCCAACCAGCTCCGGATGCAGTCGAGGCGTTACTCATGGCAGGTCGATTGGCATTTCTAGATGGAAACTCAGTAGGTGGTTTGTGTCCAACCATTTTGTCCTACCACAGTCTATGCACTTTGCGAAGGAACGTGTTTTCGCCTTCGCCCCATCTAGTTCTCGCAAGATGCCAAAAAAGAAGAGAAGTCCGCCTTTCGGGATTCATCCGGTAGGGCATTATGTATCGAGGAAATCGATGTTAGATGAAAAACAATCGATTCGAGGAATGCGCGATTTATGGGCACTGTTCTCTTGTTGCTCATGAGCGAAGATCGTAAAACAGCCCTATTCTCCATCTTCGCCTTTGGGCTTATCGCGTTCTGTTTTGTTCTCCTCCTTCAGCAGATCGTCCTTTCTCAGAAGCTCTGGCATGAGATCCCAAGAGTGTTCGCGGGGCTCCTCGCTCCCGTCCCAATTGCGGTCTTCCTCGGCTTTGTCTTTGCGAACCGCTCCGGTGATTCGCCGCTCGACCCGAAGCCGGCTCTGATGACGGCGGTCCTTTTCTTGACGATTTTTGCGGTCATCGGAATCGGAATGCTGAGCGGAGCAGTGGGGAGAGCGATCGGGATGGGGCCCGTCATCACTCAGGCGGCGGTGTTTTCCTCCTCACTCATCAACATGACTTTTGCGAAGAATCCGCTTCTCGCCTCACTCCTGAGCGGAGTCAGCATAGGCCTCACTGTTTTCGTCATTTTTCTCACCTGAACTTAATCCTAACTAAACTACTAATCCTATGAAACGTAATAAACTGTTCAAGCTCCAGGGACTGCTCGCGATCTTTTTGATCATCATTGCGACGGTGCAGACTGCTCTTCAATCTACCGGCGTTGATCTTCTCAAGATCGCGATTGCCCCCTTTGGGGCAGTCTCTCTCCTCCTCTTCGCCTTTTTTGTCTACAATCGGAAACGCGGTGAACTCGACGATGAGGAAACCTTTTCTGTGAGCCGTGTTTTGATCAATTTCGGCCTCGTCATCCTCTGCGGTGTCGTCGTGATTTTTCTGACCTCATTGATCGACGATCTCACGAGTACGCTCGACCGAGTGCTGTTCTGCTTCTCTATGCTGATTGCTGCGGTTCTCTTTCTCTATGAGAAGATTCGCAGCTTTCGCTCCATGGCGATCCTCACCGGGATTGGGGAAGGGGCCGCGATCCTGCTGCTATTCTTTCGCTAGGTCCTGGATCGCTCTTTCTCCCTCCGTTGCGGACGGAGGGAGACTAAGGTGTGGTGTTCGTTTTCTGAAAAACCTCCCTGATCGTTTCGGCGCTGAGCGCTCGATCAAAGACTGCGATCTCGTCGATGCGGCCTTCAAAGTTGGTCTCGTGGCTGCTGCTTCCGCCGAAAAAGAGCGTGTCGAAAGATGGTGTCTCCAGGTTCTGGCCGCTGTGTGTAATCAGATGGTTTCCGTTTAGAAAGAGATAGAAGGAGTGTCCCGAGCGGGCAACGGCGAGATGGTTCCAGGTCCAGCGCTCCACCTTTCCAACCTCGAGCCGGTGCAGGCCTGATTTGGCTGTCTGGTAGCTGAAATAGCGATTTCCGTCGTTGTGATCGTGGAGGGCCAAGTGATCCCCGTCGAGCGTAGAGCCAAAATCTTTGCGGCGTGAGAAGAGCCACTCTGAAGTGCGAATTTTTCCGTGGGCGGTGCCACTCCAGAACCAGAGAGAAACGGTGTAATCATTCTGTGTGAAATCAGGAAGTCGAGCCGCCAATCGATCTCCCGCAAAATGGACGGAGCGGTTCATGCCGCCGTCGGAAAATTGCTCGGATTCCGGGCCGGGGAGAAAGAAGCAGACCTGAGGCTCGTAAATTGCGTCGTTCTCGTAGCGGGACGCATCAATAGCACGCGGTCCGGAAAACTCATTGAGCCTCCAGTAGGCTTTCGGATTGAGGGACAGGATGTGATGCGCGGCGGGTCCATGACCGGGGCGGCGATCCGTGCGTGGTTTTCCGGTCACGCTTTCCAACAAAGCGACTGCGGCTCCGACTATCTTGGGCTCGGCCTCGACTTCGAGTCCGGCGGAGCGTGCCGGCCAGGTGTTGTAGCCGCCAAGGAGATGTTGCTCGGGCGGGGGGATATAACCGTCACCACCGTTGGCAAGCTCGATCACCATGGTATGCGGAGTCGGACTGGCGTTTTTTATTTTCAAACCGGAGATCGCATAGGTCTCGTTTGGGGTCGTTGCGATGGAGATGTCTTCTCCAAATAGGAGTCCCTGGACGACAATCTCGGTTTCCTTCAGCTCGTGCAAAATAATCTGTTCGCGGGCGTAGACCTCGGGCTTCGTTTTTATGGGGCGGTCACCCATTTCTGCGACGACTTTTTGAGCCCATTCGAGACGCTGCTGATCGGGGACACGGTAGGAAAGCGTCATGCGGGTTTCTGACATTGCGATCGATTCGGGGATTTCGTAGTCGATCTCGGCATAGGCTTTCATCGCAAGATCAATCATCCCGGAGGTATAGTCTTCGATCGTGGTTTTGTTGCCGGCGCGGTCGGAAGATTCTTCGTAATCATGCCTCCAGATATCGCCGCTGCATCCGTGAGACATCATCGCGACAAAAGTGCTTTTATCAGGAGCGATCCGCTCTTTCAATCCGTCGGAGAAAAGTCCGAAATAGTCGGGGCTGATGTCACGATCCCCGAAGTAGTGCATTGAGAAATTCGCGAGGAGTCCGATTGGCTCGCCTTCGGCGCTCTCGACTGAAATCATTGTGAGCATGGGATCCTCGGGACCACTCTTGCCCGTGACATGATCGTAGTTCGTCGCCGCATGCATGTTAGCGCGGACGGATCGGTTCCCGAAGGGATCTTCCTGCATGTGGTCGGGGTGAATGATCCAGCGGCGCAGGGCTGTGAAATCCCCTGCATCAATCTCGCCCCAGCCAATGCGGGCGGGCTGCATTTTCCCCAGAGGAGCAAGGATCGCTTCGACGAGCTTCTTCGTGAGAAACAGCGAATAGACCGGATCCGCGTCGGTCCCGAGCGCCCCCATGCAGGAGGGCGCGGTATGCGTGTGGGTCGCGGAAATGAGGATGTGGTCGGTCGGAATGTTGCTCTTCTCCGCCGCCATCGCTTTCGCTTTGTCGAGGAGGTCGCGCGGCATCATGCAACTGTCGACAACGACGATAACAAGATTTTCCTTCCCGTCGGAAAAAGCGAGAGAGCGTGCGTGGATCGGACGTTTGACGACTTCGATGGAGCGGCTCGTCATCCCGCCGTTCACAAGGACTGGCAATTGCTTGGGCGTGACGTCGGTGATGGCGCTCCCGGCCGTGAATTGGGCGTGAGTGAGTGAAGGGAGCAGGGAGAAAATGAGAAGAGTCACAAACGCACGCATGGTGCGAGCTTAGGATGATCCAGCAGTACACAGCAATTCCCGTGCTGGCGCATTCAGGTGCTGCGGAGACGGGTCGAGGTAGTGGTGATTTGAAGTCGCCACTTGATCAAGCCTGTCTACTCCAAGTGGCGAATATAATTCACCCCGCCGCTTCCCGAAAAGACCGCGCGAAGCCTACTTAAACTGATCGTATTCCGGATTGGTTTCGGCTTCGGAAAAGACTGGCTTGTCTTTCCAGAGATCGTAGGTCGCTTTGAGCTGCTTTGGGTCTTCCGGATACTGGCCCTGATCGTCTGTTTCCTTCATCCAGGTTTTGAGGATATCACGGTGTTGCTTGAGCTGATCGGCAAAGGCGGGATCTCCTGCGAGATTTTTGATTTGATGAGGATCTTTTGCGATGTCGTAGAGTTCCTCCTCGGGGCGGATTCCGAACCAGTGCTCCTCCTGGTAGGGCGTGAGCTTGCCCTCGTCGCGCATCCGCTTCATCTCAGTGACCGGCGGCCGCTGGTCGCGGTACTGAGCTTGGAGAAGCGCTCGGTCGGGAAAGAAGTTGCGGATGTAGCGATACTGATCGGTTCGCACTGTCCGGATCCGGTCGATCGTATAGTCGCAACGATCGCGAGCGGAGATGACGTAGTCGGCGGATTCGTAGGTGTCGGCGAAGAGATCCTGTCCGTCGAGGTAGTCGGGCATTTTGGCGCCGCCAAACGCGAGGGTCGTCGCGGAAATGTCGAGCCCGTTCACGAGTTCGTCGCGAACTGTTCCTGCCTTCAAGGCAGGGTGGTTTCCTTTGAGCATGAGCGGAACATGGACGCCGCCTTCGTAGCAGAATTGTTTGTGACGGATCGACTGATTGTTGCCGTGATCGGAGAAGAAAAAGACGATCGTGTTTTCCATCTCACCATCAGCCTCGAGCATCGCAAGGATTTCTTCGATCTGGGCATCGGCTCCGCGGGCCGCATTGTAGTGTTGGGTCCACTCCTTGCGATAATCGGGTGTGTCCGGGAAGTAGGGAGGAAGAGGAACGTCGTTGTCAGCAAGGAGATGACCTTCTCTAACGTGTTTGGAATTTGCTTTTCCACCCCAAATCATGATCTGACCGAACCAGGGTTGGTCTTCGTCAGGTCGCAAGCTCCAGGTGTTCTCAATGTAGGATCCTCGCTTCTTCGCCTGTGCTTTGTTGCCCTGCCACCCATTCATTCCGGACACGTATTTTTCTTCGGAACCGATTGAGTAAAGTTGGCGACGGTCGTAGTGAAAATTGTAGTCATCCTTTCCGGTGTTGAAGGTGAAATAGCCTGCTTCGCGCATGAGTTCCGGGATTGTCTTCATTCCTTCCGGTAAGTGAATACGAAGATCTTCGGGAACGATTTCACCATCCGTGAAGCGGCTCGAACGATGCTGATGGGTGCCTGTTGTCGTCTGCATGACCCCGGTGATCATCGCGGAGCGAGCAGCGGAACAAACAGGTGCAGGCATGAAAGCGCGGGTGAACAGAACGCCGTCCGCTGCGAGCTGATCAATGCTCGGAGTGTGGCCTGTATTGATCGGGTCATCGTAGCACCCCATGTAGGGAGAGAGATCTTCGGAGAAAATCCAAAGGATATTCGGACGGTCGGCAGCTGAGGCAACTCCGCTGAGGAGCAGGGTCAGGACGAGAAGGGCGTTTTTCATGAGAGGCCAATTTGTTCGATGACGGAGAATTCTCCAACCGTTTTCCTGCGTGATCGAGGGATCAGGACTAAGTTCGACTGGTATCATGAGAGGCATGATGCAAAAGAAGGGAATGAAAAGGATTCTTGAGTCAGTCGATCAGCTCGCGCTCCGCATTTGGAACATTCCTGCTGTCCAGAAATGGGTGATCTCGCTGCTCTACCTTGTCGGAGGCGGTTTCATCTCCCTGCTTTTCGTGGTTGTTGTCGTTCTGAATGGTCGCGAAGACCTCTCCGTTTGGCACGAGGTTCATCTCGAAAATGAGTTTGAGGCAGGCAAGGAGGTCGAAACTTTTGCGGACTATCTGGCGCTGGAGGAAAAGCTTTTTCAAGAAGTCGATCGCCAAGTCTATGCAGTGACGCCGAAAGTGGCTCAAGATGGGATTTCGCGATATGCTCCCGGAAGTCCTGCGAATCCGTCGAACTACGCGACGGACTGGAATCGGACATTTGAGTGGAAAGTGGAAGGCGGAAACGCCAAAGGCGGCGTCCTCCTCCTCCATGGAATGTCGGATTCTCCGTATAGCCTTCGTCATCTTGGAGAGAGTTTTCATGAGCGCGGTATGCACGTGATCGGTCTTCGCCTTCCCGGACACGGGACGGCTCCGTCAGGGCTGAAATACTTTGATTGGAAGGACATGGAATCCGCCGTCAATCTCGCGATGATACATCTCGAAGGAGAAGTTGATGAGGCACCGCTTTACCTCGTCGGCTATTCAAACGGTGGCGCACTTGCTGTTCACTATGGCTGCGAGATGTTGAAACAGGATGACCTCCCGAAAGTAGCGGGAATCATTCTTTGTTCACCAGCCGTCGGGGTGTCACCGGCCGCGTCTCTTGCAATTTGGCAGCGCCGGATAGGATATGTGTTAGGGCTGGAGAAGCTCGCCTGGAATGCGATTGCTCCGGAATACGATCCTTTCAAATACGTGTCTTTTGCGGTGAATGCCGGCGTCCAGGTCCATGATTTGACCGTCGAGATCAAGAAGGATTTAGGACATCTGAAGAGGGAGGGAGGGTTGCAGAAATATCCGCCCGTCCTCGCTTTTCAGTCTCTCGCTGATGCGACCGTTTCGACGCCGGCCTTGATCGATGTCTTGTTTGGGGAGCTGCCTGACGCGGGGCACGAGCTGGTTCTGTTTGATCTCAAACGATCTGATCGAATTGAGAGTCTCGTCAAGTCCGACCCCCTGCCAAAAATCAAGGAGTTGATTCGCTCCACCTCGAAGACTTATTCGATTTCAATGATCAGTAATGACGGAAGTGAGAGTGGAGGTGTCAAAGAGTATCACTACCGACCGGATCGCTCCGAGCCTTTCGTGACCGATCTCTCCATGGTCTGGCCCGAGGGACTATATTCTCTGTCTCACATCGCGATCCCGTTTCCGGAAACGGATGATCTTTATGGCAGTGATCCCAAGCTCAGTACGACTGGGTATCACATCGGGAGTGTTGCGCTTCGTGGCGAACGGGGAATACTCTCAGTCTCGGCTGCGGATCAATTGCGTTTGCGATTCAATCCGTTTTATCCGCTGGTGAAGGAAAAAGTAATGGCGATGATTGAACGGGAACTCGAGTGAGCGAGCACTGCAAAGGAATGGGCTATTTGAAGAGTGTGTTGGAATGGCCTGAACGCTTCACTCTAACGCTTCTGCGCACTTCATGCCGTCGAGCGCTGCACTGACAATTCCTCCAGCGAATCCTGCGCCTTCACCGCAGGGATAGAGGCCGGAAATCTCAGGGTGCTGTAGAGATCCGGGATCTCGTGGGATGCGCACTGGCGAGCTGGTTCTTGTTTCGAATCCGATGAGATTAGCTTCCTCGGTGATGTAGCCGCGCATTTTCCTGCCAAAAAGCTGGAGACCTTCGATCATTCGCTCGACAACAAACGCGGGCATGAGTTGGTCGAGACGGGCGGGATTGAGGCCGGGCTTGTAGCTGGTTTCAGGGAGCTTGTTGGAATCCCGCTTCGCAAGGAAATCAATGACGCGCTGGGCGGGGGCGACCTGTCCGCCACCACCGGCCTTCTTTGCGACTTGCTCAAGATCCTTTTGAAAGGCGATTCCGGCTAGAATACCGTGTTCTCCCTCGAAAGTGGTCACATCGTCGGGTTCAACGGTGACGACCATTCCACTGTTCGCGAAAGGGGAGTCACGTTTCGAGAGGCTCATTCCGTTCACGACAACTTCGTCATTCTCTGTTGCCGCGGGAACGACGAATCCTCCCGGACACATGCAGAAAGAGTGAACGCCGCGACCACGAATCTTCGTCGCCAGGCTATAGCTCGCGGCAGGGAGAAGGCGGGAGCGTTCGATGCCTCGATCAAAATGATACTGGAGACTATCGATGAGAGGCTGTGGGTGCTCAATCCTCACTCCAACAGCGAAGGCTTTTTGCTCCATGAGGATTTCTTTCCTCCGGAGAAGCTCGTAAACGTCGCGTGCAGAATGGCCTGTTGCGAGAATGACGGCCGCTGCGCCAAGTTCCTCATCGCCGTTGATAACAACTCCCTTTATCCTGTTTCCCTCCAGAAGAAAATCAGTGACCTTCGAGCCGAATCGAACCTCACCACCGGCATCGATGATACTCTGCCGGATCGCTTTGACGACATTAGGCAGGAGATTCGATCCGATATGAGGATGGGAATCGATTAGGATTTGGGGAGGGGCTCCATGTGCGACGAACGTTTCATAGACCTTCCTCACGGGGCCACGCTTGGTTGCTCTTGTGTAGAGCTTACCGTCGGAGAAGGTGCCGGCACCGCCTTCACCAAAGCAGTAGTTTGAGTCTTCGATGACCTTGCCGTGACGCAGAATCGGAGCGAGATCGAAGCGGCGGGCGGAGGCATCTTTTCCCCGCTCGAGAACGATAGGGCGCCATCCTTTCTCGATGGCGGTGAGCGCGGCGAACATCCCGGCAGGACCGCTCCCCACAATAATGACATCTCGACTTCCCTTTTTGAGCGTTGGGAGCTGAACGGAGATCTCCGATTCTGGAGGGAGGGTCTCATCGACTCCGACGTCAAAACGGAGCTGAACTTTGATCTCGGGCTTTCGAGCGTCAATCGAATGTTTTGTCAGTCGAAGCCCTTTAATTCTTGCCGGGTGCACCTTGAGCTTTCGCCCGACCGCCTTGAGACGGGCAGATTCATCTTCCGACTTGGCGAGTGGAAGAATGACATCAACCGAAACGGGATCGGATGGCAGCTGTTCTGTCATTCGAAAGCTTAGTCTTCCTTTCCGTCTTCGAAAAGAAATCCGGTGAGCGGACTGGTGCCTGAAGCTTCCGTTGAAATTTCGTGAACGCCGCCAGACTCGAACGCCATGCGACCGGCTTCGACTGCCATCTTGAAGGCCTTTGCGATTGTCACTGGGTCAGATGCAATCGCGATGGCCGTATTCACGAGAACGGCATCAGCGCCCATTTCGAGGGCTTGCGCGGCGTGGCTGGGGCGTCCGAGGCCAGCATCGACAACAACGGGAACGGTGGCCTGGTTGATAATGATTTCGATCTGACGACGTGTTTCGATTCCCTGATTGGATCCGATGGGAGCACCGAGGGGCATAACCGTGGCGGTGCCGACATCTTGGAGGCGCTTCGCCAGCACCGGATCAGCGTTGATATAGGGGAGAACTGTGAATCCCTCTTTCACCAAAACTTCGGCAGCGGCGAGCGTCTCGATTGGGTCCGGAAGGAGGTAGGTTGGATCGGGGTGGATCTCGAGTTTAACCCATTTAGGAAGTCCGGCCGAAGCGGCGAGGCGAGCGAGACGTATCGCCTCATCAGCGTTCATCGCGCCGGATGTATTCGGCAGCAGGAGATACTTCTTCGGGTCGATAAAGTCGAGAATGTCCGCGTAGGGATCGTTACCTCCAGTCAGATCCGCGCGCCGGAGCGCAACGGTCACAATCTCAGTATCGGAAGCATCGAGAGCATCCCTCATCGATTCGTTCGAGGAGAACTTTCCAGTTCCGATCATGAGACGGGACTGGAAAGTGCGGTCAGCGATGGTGAGAGAATCTGGCACGACAATTTTTAGTTGAGCGGAAATCGGACTCTAACTTGGCCTTCTGATTACTCCACAAAAAAACCTCTCCGTTTCGGACGGAGAGGTCTTTTTGAATTTGCGTTCTGTGCAACAACACACTTTCCGCTACAACAACCAAGCAATGAAACTATCGGGTCAACAACTACCCTTTAATTAGCTTGGTGAAGAATAAGCGGAAATCTGAAAGGTGTCGAACGCTATTTGCAAATTTCAGAGTAAAATTTACAAATATTCTCAATTTTGATCAGGATTGCTTGGAGAGGAGGTCCCGGATTTCGATAAGAAGGGCTGCTTCTTCGCTTGGTTTCGGTGTTTCCGCTGGTTTTTCCTCTTCCTTCTGGAGCGCTGCCATGAATTTCTTAATCACGATGAAGAGGACGAAGGCAAGAATGAGGAAGCTGATGAAGGCAGTGACAAAGTTGCCATAGGTCAGGAGGTTAACTCCGTCGATTTCCTGCGCTTTCGCGAGCGCAGTTCCAGCAGGGACATCTCCGCTCAGAACAGCATATTGATTGCTGAAATCAAGATCACCAACGACTCGACCAAGAAGCGGCATGAAAATGTCATCGACAAGGCTTTTGACGACAGTTCCGAACGCGCCGCCGATAATGATGCCTACGGCCATATCCACGAGGTTCCCTTTGAAGGCGAATTTTTTGAAGTCTTCTAGCATAGTGCCGCCAGATTGAGGCGGGACTCGACTTTCAGCAAGATTAAACTAACCCGCCGTATTGGAGAATTTCTCAATGCCTTTCCACACTGCGATGAGAGCAAGTAGTGCGATGGAAATGGCGCTAATCCAGAACCCGATGTCATATCCGATCGAGGGCCGAAGTGAGGATGGGAGTCTTCGATATCGAAAGTGAATCGCAGCGACTACCACGAGCAGGAGAATTACGGCGGTGATCGCTCCCCCGACGAGGACCATGAAAACGGGGTCTTCGAAAAAGAAAAAGAGAATTGCCCAGAGAGCGGGGAAGAAAAACGCAAAGGCGGCGATGGAGCGACCTCGCGATTTTTCGTTCTGGTAGTCAATCCAGCCGACGGCACCGAAGGCATCGGAAAAAAGGCGGCTCCAGGCGGCGAGTGCTGAGAAGAGGGTGGAGAAAAGAACAAAGAAAGCACCAATGAGAAAGGCGGTCTCAGCCCAGGTGCCAAGAGAGTCCGTGTACATCCGCGAGAGGGTCTTCACTGTTTCAAACCCCTGGGGCACTAATCCCTGCGCATTCAGGATCGCGGCTCCGAGGATATAAAATGCCAGGGTCATAAAAGTGTAGACCAGCATAGAAAGGAACGCGTCCCAATACATGACTTTGATCCAGCCTTTGGCACGGCGGTTCCATTCCGGGGAATCATTGCGTGGACCCGTTTTTGAAGCGTAGCCCTTCTCAAGGAGCCAATAGTTGTAAGCCATCACTTCGTCTCCTCCGACTCCAGTGATGCCAAAAGCGGCAATCGCGACTCCGAGGTATGCTAGAGGTATTCCGTTCCAGAAAGACAGTCCCTCCTTAATGTCGCCTGAGTTGAACGCAAAGTCGGTGTACTGCACGCCGACAACGCAGGCAACGGTAAAGAGAGCGAAGAGCCCGATCATGACGAGGGATACCTTTTCCACGAATTGATACTTTCCGCGGAAAATCATGAGCGAAACGACGGGAGCGACGAGGACAACCCAGATCCAGACAGGAACGGATGGAATGAGGATATTGAGAACCAATCCAACACCACCGATGATGCCACCAACCTGGAGTGGTTTGATCAGCATCATAAAAAGCCACAACCAAGTCGCCCAACTGCCCTTGCCGAACTTCGGGCCCGGTAACTCGTTGATCGCTTCAAAGGTCGTTTCACCGGATTGGATCGCGTGCTTTCCAAATTCTAACTGCACGAAAACTTTGATGAGGCAACTCACAAGGATGACCCACATTGCGACAAATCCTGCCTCGGCCCCGAGTGCTGTTGTCGCGATAAGTTCGCCCGAGCCAACGATTGAAGCGGATAGGATAAACCCCGGCCCGAGATACTTGACCATCCCACGGAAGTGGGTAGGCGGCTCCTCTATCGTTGAGGCGTCGCGGGCGTAGGGATTCATTGGGGGAGTGTTCAGTTTTCAGTCGGGAGGTCTGATTACTGATGACTTCTTATTGTTCACTGACAGGCTCCGGCTCAGGGGCATTCGCCGGATCGGTCACCTGCGGCCAATCGTCAGTCCTGAAAGGAATCACAGGGAGACCCTCGCGGCTCATGAGATTGGCGATGGGATTGTCGGACCATGCGTAGCGCACCGCGACGGGAGCTTCGACGGCTTCGCTCGTGACGACGACTTTGTCTCTCCCTTGAAGGATTCCGGTTCCCCAATGCCAGACCTTATCCTCTCCGGCGACGGCAAATCCAACGGCGGTTTTTGTGTCAAAGGTGTAGAGGGTGCTTCCGACGTTGTCGAATGTGAGAACGGCTTTGTTGCCCTGCACGTCCATCGCACTGAAACTCGGACTGAGGTAGGGGATTGCCTTGCCGTAATTCTCGGCAAGAGCAATGCGGGCAAGGCGCTTGCCGACATTCTGCTTGTCGCGCGGATGAATGTCGCGACCTTCGCCTATGTCGTAGATGACGGCTTGCCCTGTGTTTGGGAGCTCTAGCGTGTTCGTCTGCGCCTCGCGAAGCTCAGCCCACTCGCTATCTCCCGGCTCGGGACTCTCATCACGGAAATCTGCGAGTTGGACCCAATAGAATGGAAAGTCGCCCTGAGCCCATGCTTTGCGCCATTCGGTGATCATGAGGCCGAAAAGGTCATCGTATCGATAGGCGCTACCTGCGTTGCTTTCGCCCTGATACCAGATTGCGCCGCGAATGCCATAGCCAATGATAGGATTGAGGACACCGTTCCAGAGGTTGCCGGGACGATGCTGACCAGTAAGGGGATTGCGAGGATAGCGCGGCGCTTGCTTTCCGGCTTCTTTCGCCGCATCGGCCTTTACTTTCCAGTCGGCCAACGCTTTGTCCCAGTCAAATGTGGCTTCAGTCTCCTCCCACTGAGCTATGTAATCGGCATAGTCCGGATCGGCTTCGAGGATCGCCCGGTCGACCCAGGCTTCCGCAGCAGAGCCTCCCCACGCATTATCGATCAGGCCAATTGGAACACCCAGCGTTTGATGAAGTTGGCGCCCGTAGAAATATCCCACTGCTGAGAAATCTGATATTGTATCCGGGGTGCAAATTTCCCACTGACCGACAAAGTCGTTCTGGAGTTCCTGTGTGCCGACCTGTGGCACGGAAATGAGTCGGATGTTAGGGTAGTTGGCCGTGGGGATCTCAAGGTCAGGGTCAAACGATTGAGCGACCGACCACTGCATGTTTGATTGACCAGAGCAGACCCAGACCTCGCCCATGACGATATTCGAAAGAATCAACGTTTCCGATCCGGTCGTGATCTTCAGTTGTAATGCGTGATTGGACCCGGGGAGGGCAGGGAGCTTGAGCTTCCAGTAGCCCTCAGCATCTGCTTTTGTTTCAACGTCTTGCCCGGCAAAAGTTACGATGACTTTAGCGTCGGGCTCGGCCCATCCCCACATCGGATTTTCCATGTCCCGCTGCAGGACCATGTGATGACCAAAGATAGACGGAAGTTTCAGCCCTGCCTCGGTGAGAGTGGCAGTGAACGACAAGACGGTGACCAGAGAAAGAATGACAAGGCGATTCATAGGGAGTGGGTTTTAGTGAATTGTGAGCAGGTAGGCAATAGGGAATAAGGCCGTTTTTGCGGAGTCTCTGGGTTCGAGCAGGAACTCGGTCCCTCTAAAAAGGCGCGTAATTGAAGGACACGGTCCTCCGTGCCCGCTAATCGTCCTGACTGATGACGGCCTTTCGCAGGTTCTTGTCGGCGATCGTTGTGGCAAACAGTTCAGTCGCGTTGCCCAGGTTCATGCGGTGAGTGATCCAGGGAGCGGTGTCGATGGCGCCGGTTTCAATCGCCCGGATCACCTCGCTGAATTCCGGGGAGGTCGCATTGCGGCTCGAAAGGAGCGTGATCTCGCGACGGTGAAAATTTGGATCATGGAACGCGACGTCTCCCTGAAAAAGTCCAACGAAAACAATGCGACCGCCGTTGGCAATAAGTTCGAACGTGGTGTGCATCGAGGCAGCGTTTCCGGTGGCATCAAAGATGATGTCGGGAAGATTTCCGCCGGTGGCTTCGAGAAGGGCAGAGGTGATGGGTTCTCCCGGAGAGATTTGAATGGTCCGCTCGACCCCGAAAGCTTCGCGACAGAAAGCGAGGCGACTTTCATCGAGATCGGCGACGATCAGGTTTCGAGTCTTGAGGCGGAGGAATGAAAGAACGCTCAGCCCGATCGGTCCCGCTCCAAGGATCAAGGCGGTGTCTTCGATGTCGCAGCGCGAACGGTTGACGGCGTGATGTCCAATTCCTAACATTTCTACCAGAGCGAGTTGGTCAGGGGACTTCAGAGATGAGGGGTGAAGCTTGCGACTGGGAACGTTTATCTCGGGACGCATTCCGCCATCACAGTGGACCCCGAGAACCTGGAGAGATTCGCAGCAGTTTGTCATCCCGCGTTTCGATGCGGGTGAGGTTGGATCATTGAGATAAGGCTCGACCGCAACGAGCTGTCCCGGTCTTAAATCGGAGTCTCCGTTGATCGAGACAACTTCTGCGGCGAGTTCGTGACCGAGGATACGCGGATACTCGAAGAAGGGCTGGCGTCCGTGAAAGGCGTGAATATCAGTGCCGCAAACGCCGATACAGCGGATGCGTATTCGAGCCTCGCCTCGTTGCGGGTCGGTAAGATCTTCGGAGACCGATGCAAATCGGCCGGGTTCTTCGAGACGGATCGCGGTTTGTTTCAAAGCTGGGAGTGGAAGGGAAAAACGTTCAACGTTCAAAGTTGAGCGATGGAGGTTGAAAATTTGTGTCTTGGCGCGTCAGCTCACGGGACAGGAGCTCAGATCACGGAAAAAGTCGTGACCTTTGTCATCAACAAGAATGAAGGCGGGGAATTTTTCGACTTCAATTTTCCAAACCGCTTCCATACCGAGATCCTCGAAATCTTCGACTTCGACTTTCTTGATGTGATTCTGAGCAAGGATTGCGGCTGGTCCTCCGATCGAACCGAGATAGAAGCCTCCGTGTTTTTTACAGGAGTCGGTGACTTGTTGGCTCCGGTTTCCTTTCGCAATCATGACCATGGAGGCTCCATGGGATTGAAAAAGTTCTACGTAGGGGTCCATGCGTCCTGCCGTGGTAGGGCCAAACGATCCGCTTGCGAGGCCTTCAGGCTTCTTCGCCGGGCCGGCGTAGTAAATGGGATACTGTTTGAAGTAGTCCGGAAGATTTTCGCCGTTCTCCATCATTTCCCGAAGCCTTGCGTGAGCGATGTCACGGGCGACGATGATGGTGCCAGTGAGTTCCAGCGCAGTCGTGACAGGATACTTGGAAAGCGTTTTGAGCGTCTCTTCCATTCCGGCGTTTAGGTCGACGGGAACACCGTGGAATTGGTGATCCTTCCATTTGTCGGGAATGTATTGGCCGGGATTCGTTTCGAGTTGTTCAAGGAACAATCCGTCCTTCGTGATTTTCGCTTTTGCCTGTCGGTCGGCAGAGCAACTTACGCCGAGCCCAACGGGACAACTCGCGCCATGCCTTGGGAGCCTGATCACGCGGACATCAAGAGCAAAATACTTTCCGCCGAACTGGGCGCCAATACCAACTTCACGGGCATGCTTGAGGAGACGCTCCTCCATTTCAATATCGCGAAATGCTTGTGCTTTCTCTCCGCCCTCCGTAGGCAATTCGTCATAGTATCGGGTTGAGGCGAGTTTAACGGTCTTAAGCGTGGCTTCGGCACTGGTGCCGCCAACGACGAAGGCCATGTGGTACGGAGGACAGGCTGAGGTTCCGAGTGTCGCCATCTTTCCAACAGCCCAGTCGACAAAAGTCTTTTCATTCAAGAGCGCTTTCGTCTCCTGGTAGAGAAACGTTTTGTTAGCCGAGCCTCCCCCCTTGGTGATAAAAAGAAATTCGTAAGCGTCTCCGTCAGTCGCGTAGATTTCGATCTGGGCGGGAAGGTTCGTCTTTGTATTCTTTTCGTCGAAGAGTGTGAGTGGAGTCATCTGCGAGTAGCGCAGATTCTCTTCTTGATAGGTTTTCCAAATGCCTGCGGCGACCGACTCTTCATCGTTACCACCTGTCCAGACCTGCTGTCCCTTTTTACCCATGACAATGGCCGTTCCCGTGTCCTGGCACATTGGAAGAATGCCGCGAGCCGCAATCTCCGCGTTCCGGAGGAGGGTCAGGGCGACCATGCGGTCATTATCGGTCGATTCTTCGTCGTCAAGAATGGCCGCTACCTGCTTGAGATGGCTGGAGCGGAGCATAAATGAGATATCCTTCACCGCCTCGTTCGCGAGCCTGGTGATGGCTTCGGGAGAAACCTTGAGAATTTCTTTGCCCTCGAACTCTGACACTTCGATCCCTTCCCTCGAGATGAGGCGATATTCGGTCTTGTCAGGGCCGAGAGGAAAGGGCTTGTGATAAGAAAAATCGGTCATGGAAACAAACAATACAGAAGTATCGAGAGAGTCCCATTGGGATGTCTGAAAAGCAAATTCCTATGACGCCGCATCAATCGCTCAGGCGCGTGCCGCGCGTGGCGTCTCTGGATCTGAAATGTGAACCCATGTGTGAACATGTGGGGCACCGCGAAAATACCAGACCATGTGTGGGCCCTCGAGCCGCCAGTTATCCCAGACCCCGTCGTCGCCGATGTCATTCTCGCGATAGAAAGATAGATGGAGGTCATCGATGTTCCCCTTTTCAATAAGCGCTAGAGACTCCTTCCTGTCTTCTTTGCGAAAGGGAAGAAGGAGTTCGTCGAGAACCTTGCGAACCTCGTCTTTCTGATCGGAAGTCATGTCACTGAAAGACAGCCCGGGGAGATCCCCAGCGACTCGCTTTAGTCTAACCGTCGATGCTTCATCGACCGGTTCATGGTCCAGGAGAGCCACATCGCGCTGCCTTCCATCCAACATCTCAAAAACACTATTCGCCCGTTTTGCCTGATACCAATAAGCGTTCCCCGGATGATCTGGGCCTTCGTAGAAACCATCCGCGGCGTGACCATAGAAGATGGGGCCTCCAAAGGCTTTTCCCGCGACTGAATCTCCATCGATGCGACGGGTGCAGTGACGGCCGGTGAGAACAAACTGAAACTCTCCTGTGTTGGGCTCGCCGAAAAGTGCAATCGAGGAGTCTTCGAATCCTTTCTCTCCACTGTCGTGAATGACCTGATTCAGGACTGTCTCTGCATATTCTTCACTATGAGCCTTGAGGAAAATCTCGCGCACCATCGCGTTTTGATCAGCGTCCAGAAAGCTGCCGATTCTTGGCTTTGTGATATGCCAGTTGTTAGAGATTTTGGTTCGGAGAGGATCATTGAACGCAAAACTAATTTCTGAGCGCTGCGTCTCCGTCAGGGAATTAAACAGGCTCTTCACCACTGTCTCCGAAGCCGGCTCGGAAGCGTTGGCGAGGCTTGATGAAGAAAGAACAATGGCCGGAGCCGCGAGGGTGGAGCGAGTTAGAAAGCTTCGGCGATTCATGTGACTTTTGGCAGGAGTTAATCCGGAAGGCTTTCCAGAAAGGTGGTTAGATGAATGAGATCGGAAAGGGTGAGCATGTCGTTGAACCCGGGCATTGGAGAATTTTCCGCTTCGAAGTTTGCCCCCAGGCTCATCATGATTTTACGGTATTCCTCGGAAACGGTGTGATTAGGACTCATGATCGAACGAGCGAACTGGTCACGGGTCCAGTTGGCGTGGTCTTGCCCACCCAGATCGATTGTGAGATTCTCGTCCAAGTCTGAAGCGGGCGCCTTTATCCCATCGGCGATATGACACTGATAGCATCCCTTTCCGACAAACAGTGTCTTCCCTGCGGTAATACTTCCTTCCGGAATGATGGTATTCTTCTCGTGGGAGGGTTCAGCAAGGAGGGCGCTTGCGATCAGCAAAGACAAAACAGCGAAGACTGCAGGAAGACGAACGGACATAGCCTATTGTAGTCGAATTTGCCCGTCATTGTAAACGCTTCCCTTTGCGGCAACGTCGAAAATTCGTTCATCAGATGGAGCGATCCGTCCCGTCCGGAGCTTGAATGAATGTCATTCTTAAGAGGATGGGATTGGTACGATGAGGAAGGTGAGTCAAGAGGTGGGCTCAAGACGTAAGAATCTGTAAAAAATAAGCGGGATCTTTCTGGAAATCGCATCGACCATACGCGCCCTCCATTTTTTCATCATGAGTAAGTCTCCTTCGGACTCCGAGCCAGTTTCAGTCCAACCACCCGCTACACTCACCGGGATCAAGGTGAAGAAACCGAAGACTTATGCTGCCGGCGTGGAAGCGGTCGCCTCTTCCTTGAAGCATGTCTTCAGTCTAGCGGGAGTGAAGCGTGGTGCCGAGGGAATGGTGAAACTGAATCAAACTGATGGCTTCGATTGCCCGTCCTGTGCTTGGCCGGACCCGGATGATCATCGCGCACCAACTGAGTTCTGCGAAAACGGAGCAAAAGCTATGGCGTCGGAAACGACGAAACGCCGCGTCGATCCCGCCTTCTTTAAGAAATACAGTGTTTCCGAAATTTCCCGACAATCGGACTATTGGATGGAGCAGCAGGGTCGTCTCACTGATCCGATGATTCTGGCTGAGGGTGCTTCGCACTATGAACCGATCGGCTGGGATGAGGCATTCACACTGATCGCGAAAGAGTTGAACGCCCTCCCAAGCCCAGATGAGGCGATCTTTTACACTTCAGGAAGGACCGTGAATGAAAGTGCGTTTCTTTACGGTCTCTTCGTGAGGATGTATGGGACGAACAATCTTCCGGATTGTTCCAATATGTGCCACGAGTCGAGTGGAGCGGCGATGGGAGCTTCGATCGGAATCGGGAAGGGGACCGTCTCGTTGAAAGATATCGAAGAGGCGGATTGCGTTCTTGTCGTCGGTCAAAATCCCGGGACTAATCATCCTCGGATGCTCTCTGCTCTTCAGGAGACTGTCCGAAACGGCGGGGAGATCATCGCAGTGAATCCGATGAAGGAAGCAGGTCTCATCGGTTTTGCGCACCCTCAGGAGATTGCAGGAATGATGGGGGCATCGACACCGCTGGCCTCTAATTTTTTGAGGGTTAAGATCAATGGGGATCAGGCCCTTTTTCAAGGCCTCATGAAATCTCTTTTTGACCTTGAACATGAGCGCCCCGGTGAGGTGATAGATCACAACTTTGTTGAAAAATTCACAACAGGTTTCGAGTTCCTTGCGCACGAGATCCAATCCGTTGAGTGGAAAGAAATCGAGAGGCGATCGGGTCTTGAGGAAGATTCGATTCGGGAAGTGGCCCAGCAGTTGATCCGACGGGATAAGAAAGTCATCACTTGTTGGGCAATGGGATTGACGCAGCATCGAAACGCTGTCTCCACGATCCGCGATGTGATGAACTTGCATCTCATGCTGGGCGCGATTGGAAAGCCCGGAGCCGGGCTTTGTCCGGTGCGGGGGCACAGCAATGTTCAGGGTGACCGGACTATGGGAATTTTCGAGAAAATGCCAGAGGAGTTTCATGACTCGATCGATCGCGTCTTCAGTTTTGAATCTCCACGAGATGTCGGCTACGACGTCGTGAACTCGATTCTCGCGATGCACGCTGAGAGGGCTTCCGTTTTTTTTGCGATGGGGGGCAACTTTCTCCAGGCAACGCCGGATACTGAGTACACCGCAGAGGCACTTAGGAAATGCTCGCTAACGGTTCAAGTGTCAACAAAGCTAAATCGCAGTCATGTTGTGACGGGAAGGACGGCCTTGATTCTTCCGTGCCTCGGTCGAAGCGAGTTGGATCTCAATGCGAAAGGTGAGCCACAATTTTCCACAGTGGAAAATTCAATGGGTGTTGTTCACCAGAGCAAGGGCACCTTGGCGCCGGCATCTCCGAACCTGCGTAGCGAAATGGCGATCGTGGCTCAGCTTGCGGCGACGACGCTGGGCAGTAAAGCCACAATCGATTTTGAGGCCCTGGTTGGCAACTATGACGAGGTACGTGGGTTGATTGAAAAGACAATCCCTGAGTTTGGACGCTTCAATGAACGAGTGCGCGAGCCCGGCGGATTCTACCTCCAGAACGATGCAAAAGAGCGCATCTTTAAGACAGCGTCAGGGAAAGCGGAATTTTCTGCGGAGAAGTTGAGCTCTGCGGATCTGGAGGAAGGGGAGTTAATGCTCATGACGCTCCGGAGTCACGATCAGTTCAACACGACCGTCTACGGCCTCAACGATCGATATCGCGGGATAAGTAATGAGAGAAGAATTCTCTTTATGAATCCCGACGACATGAAGGACCGAGAGCTAAGCCCACTTGAACAGGTTTCGATTCGAAACGAAACCGCGGGAAGGGTTCGCGAAGTTTCGGGTTTTTTAGCGATCCCGTATGAGTTGCCGCGGAGTGCGGTTGCTGGTTACTTTCCGGAATTGAATCCGCTTGTTCCGATTGAGTCGACAGCAGAGATTTCCAACACGCCGACTTCGAAATCGATTCCTGTGATTGTGTTCACAGAAACTGAGCGATTGTGAAAATGAAAAAGCCCGCCTTGAGGGACACTCAAGACGGGCTGGATTAGAAACGAAAACAGGTTTCCGAAATTTTATCCCATGATCGCAGCGCGCTTTTTGAAGTGCTTTGCGAGGAGGTAGTAGAAAACGACACGGTATTTGCTCCGCTTCGAATACTTCGCTTTAGCAGCCGCGATACCCTCATCAAGTTTTGGTGTGTCTTTCAATCCGAGCTTGCCAATCAGGAAGTTGGTGCGGACACGCTCGACTTCTTTTTTGTCGGAGAGAGCCACGAGGGAGGCGTCAGCGCGGTAGATGGCAGGCCCGCATGATTTGGCAACAGCGCGAAGGAAGGCTGCGTCAACTTTTTCACCGGCACCTTCAAGGTCCGCTGTAT
>JARGOD010000055.1 GCA_029210205.1 Verrucomicrobiales bacterium
GCCAACAGATTTTAAGTCTGTTGTGTCTACCATTCCACCACGCCAGCGTGTCAGGGGGAGCGGTATTAAGGCGTCTTTGCGACTAAAAATCAACTGCTTCCCCGCGCGAAAAGCATTCTCTGAGCCGTCATTCCGCTCTTGCGGCGTTTCGGACCATTTGCTTGGCTGGAGAGATGCGATCAATCTCTGTCCCCTTCCTCGTTCTCAGCTTACTGGCGCTTCCGTTTTTCTCTTCCGCGCAGAAAGCCCCCAAACCGAAAGCCCCCCCATTTTCCTGGGTTTCCGCTCTCTCCGAAAAGCAATCTGCTTCGCTCACCAAGGGAATGGAACACCGAACATTCAAAAGCCCCTCGATGGGACTCGACGTCGGCTACTACGTCTATCTTCCCGAAGCCTACGAAACTTCAGGGAGTCGAAAGTTCCCCGTCGTGATTCATCTTCACGGAGGCCGCCCCGGTAGTGAGGCGAAAGCAGTCCGGCTTGCCAACTTTGTTGATTCCGCAATCAAAGCAGATAAAATCCAACCAACGATCTACGTCTTCCCGAACGGGGGCCCCATGAGCTGGTATAACTACCCGAATCTCGAAAACGGTCGTGGCGAGGATGTCCTCGTCAAAGAGTTGATTCCTCATCTCAAAGAATCTCTGCGCACGAGAGAATTTGGTCTCGAGGGATTCAGCCAGGGAGGTCGTGGCACAACCCGTGTCATGTTTCGCTACCCTGAACTCTTCGCAAGCGCCGCGCCCGGAGGTTCCGGATACAGTAGTGAGAAAAAGGTTCAGGAGAACGGTGGAGCCGAGAGCGAAAAAGTTGTCTTTGCCAAGGGTGATAACACCTGGGATCTCGCGGCTACTTATGCCAAGCGGGAAGACAAAGGCCGTCTCCCGATTTTCATGTGGGTCGGCACGAAAGGATTCAATTTCGAAAACAATCAGGAATTTTCAGCCTATCTGAAAACGCTCGAAATCCCGCACGAAATGATGACCGTCGAAGGAGTCGATCACTCCGCTGCGCGCATTTACGAAAAACAGGGCCTCGAGCTGATGAACTTTCATCAGAAGCATTTCGCGCAGCCCTAGAGAGGCATTCAGATCAACTGACGGTTCTTTACGTTGAGGTATTGGGTCACCGCTTCGGTGCACAGTTCTTCGTGATCGGGTAGTCCGAGTTCCACCCCAAGATGGCGGAGTTGGTTACTGAGCTCTTTTAATTCCTGCCACTGGAAGTGGCCACCTAGCTCCTCATAAATTTCACTAACTGTCCCGGGCCCTCGCTGGTTCGAGAAGAGTTCGCGGGCACGAACCGGTCGGACCATGTTAACAAGCACGAGATGCCGCCGATTGATGAGAGGAAGCGCCTCGAAAAAGTGTTCCGCAGTGAGAGGGTCGCTGAGGTCAATCAACATCACGATGAGAGCCCGCCTCGTAAGTTTTTGCCTCAGAGCGATCATGAGCGGCTCAAAATCAGGCGCCACCGGTTCCGGCTCAAGCGTGTAAAGTGCATCGCGGATCACATTGTAATGCCCCTTTCCAGACTTAGCGCGGATGAACTGATCGACCTTGTCAGAAAAACTAACAAACCCAAAACAATCCCCTTGCTTCTCAGCAACTGAGGCAAGGATGAGGGAACAATGCAGGAACTTTTCCAGTTGCGTTGTGATCATCTGCTCGCCGCCACTCGAACCCTCACTATAACGCCAGTCTGCCCCCGTTTCTTCGCTCACGGGAACACGGATTTCGCGACCACTGAGACGGGAGTTATCCACGACCACATAAACCTCCTGCGTCTTTTCGATTTGATAGGTTCGCGTCACCGGCATCTGACGTCGGGCGGTTGCCTTCCAATCAATGTCGACATAGTCATCTCCGGGCTGATATTCCCGCAACTGCTCGAAATCCCGTCCCTTTCCCACCTGCCGCACGAGATGACTTCCATCGTGTCCCCGCATTAGGAAAATTGAAGCGAGGCGCTTTCTCTCAATACTCAAATCGGGATAGACTCTGATCTCAGATTCAAGGACAAGCTCCCGACGAATTAACCACAGTCCGAATTTTGAGGGAGTCTGAATGAAAATATTCGCGCTTTGATAGTGCCCCCGCTTCAAGGGGGTTTGGAGAGACTTTACTGAAATTTGCTTTCCTGAATCGAAATTGCTCAAACTACGTTCGACCTCATTCTCGACTCTGAAAAATCGCGACACCGGAATGCCATATCTTAATTTTTCAAGATTTGGGCCGATGTTTGAAAAAGTGAGCGGCACTTCCATTTCCCGCCCTGTCGTCCCCCGAATCAGCTCGGGAGTTTCACATGAAATAAGGCTCAACTTATGGCGGGAAATGAACCAATCAAACCCGCTCACCAGAAAGGCAAGGACGAGAACTGCTGCCGCAATGAATCGAACTAAACCCTGGTCATACACCAGAAGTGTTATCGCCGGAATTCCGACCAGAAAAGCCACCCACAGAAGCGGGAGATGGGGCACTGGTCTCATTCTCGTTTGCGGTTAAAATCAACGCGGGACAGATACGGACTCAAGCAACTTGTCTACTGCTTCACTCACCGTCATTCCTTCGATCTCATACTCGGGACGCAGAATAATCCGGTGGGAAAGCACCGGATGAGCCATCGAACGGATGTCGTCAGGCGTCACATAGTCCCTCCCTTTAATCGCTGCATAGGCACGACTCGAAAGGAGTAAAGCCTGGGTCGCACGCGGACCGGCTCCCACCTGAATCGGGTCTGCTTCGCGAGAAGCCCTAACCAACTCTACAATATACGAAACCAATTCATCCTTGATCGTAATGCCCTGCATCGCCGTTTGAACGACTGCAATCTCAGACTCCGCAAGGACCTCCTCCATTGCATCGCCCTCTAGAATGTGCTCCGGGGTATCCCGTCCCAGCGTTTTCAAGGCGAGCTGCTTTTCATCGTCCTCACTCGGGTAGTCCATTTGCACCTTGAGAAGAAAACGATCTTTCTGTGCTTCAGGGAGTGGGTAGGTTCCCTCATATTCGATCGGGTTTTGTGTCGCGAAGACCGTAAAGCTGTCAAGCAGCTCATGACTTACTCCGTCAATCGTAACCTGCCTCTCCTGCATCGCCTGGAGCAGCGCAGACTGCGTTTTCGCCGGTGCCCGGTTGATCTCGTCTGCGAGAAGAAACGAAGTGAAAACGGGCCCTTTGACGAGGTGAAAAGCCCCTTCCTGAAGATTAAAAACATTCGTTCCCGTGATATCTGAGGGCATCAGATCAGGGGTGAATTGAATCCTGGAGAATGGAGAACCAAGAACTCTCGCCAGAGTTCTCACGAGTAGTGTCTTCGCAACTCCGGGGACACCCTCAATCAAAATATGATTACCCGTAAAAATCGCGATGAGACAGTGATCTACAACGTCCTCCTGCCCGATAATCACCTTGGCAACCTCGGCTCGCGCGCGAGACAGTATCTCGATAACCGAGGAATCGAGATCAGTCGAAGATGGGTCTTCCATAGGCGGGTTCATCGCACAGACCAGGGCCGTAAGGCAAGAAGAATTCTGCCATCCCGCTTTCAGACCTCTTAGTCTGCCGGAACGATGCGAAACATACCTCCACGCCAGTCGAGAACCAGAGCCTCTCCATTCTCATCTGGATAAAACCCCGTCGGCTGGACCGTTGGTGCCTTTAGATCAGCAGGCTTCTCAAAGTGGTGATTTGCGACAACTTTCCCTTCGTCGGGGCTGTAGTAAAGCGCCCATAGATTTCCAAAGCGCCAATCCCCATAGAGAAAGTGTCCTTGAAGCTCCGGAATTGCTTCTCCCCGATAAACATAGCCTCCCGTGATCGACAGGCCATCAGCACGGGAATATTCATGAATGGGCTCGATAAAGCCAGTCTCCTCAGCAGGCTTAGGCTTCCGCCCAAGAGCGGCAAGCATGGCATCGCGGGGATGAAATTTTTGCGTGGCCTCACGAATTTCCCATCCATAGTTACCACCTTTTTCAATCAAGTTGATTTCCTCATACAAATCCTGACCCACATCAGCGAGATAGAAGAGTCCGCTATCGGGATCCATCGCGGCACCCCATGGGTTTCGAAGTCCATAGGCATAGATTTCAGGGCAGGCGTTCGGCTCATTGACAAATGGATTGTCCGAAGGAATTCCATAAGGCAGGGAAGCCGTCCGTGAATCAACGTCGATTCGGAGAACCTTGCCATTCCACCGTGTTAGCTTCTGGGAAAGCATATAGACCCCATTCTTCATCCCGCCGTCACCGACGCACAAATAGAGCAATCCGTCACCGGGGCCAAAAAACACATTGCCCGAGTTATGATTCCATTCCGGCTGCTGCACTTCGAGAAGAATTCTCTCACTGTCAGGATTCGCGGCATTGGCATTCTCCGCAGACACCTGAAATTCTGCGAGAACGAGCCTCTTCGGGCCCTGACGGGAGAAGGTGACATAAAACTTTCCATTATCCGCATATTCAGGATGAAACGCGAGACCAAGGAGGCCTTCCTCAAAATCTTTTTCCACCTGAATTGAATCGCTTAGATCCAGAAAGATCGAACTGTCAGAACTGCTCTCATCCCGAGGGAGTATTTTGATCTTTCCTGTCTGTTCGATCAAAAACTTCCGATCTGTATTGTCATTTGGAATCTGAACGGAAATAGGACGCTCAATCTCAATCTCTTTGTAGATCGGCTGCAAAGAGAGAGACGGAAGCTCTGCCATCGCAGGCAGGACAGCTAATAACATCAAGGCTGAAAGAAGATGACGAATCATGCCTGGAGATTACGAATTCCCTTCATTGAATGCAACCCTTGTCGAGGTCGTGAAAGTGCCATAGCTTCCCTCCTCACTGATACGATATGCCGCCCCTGAAGCCCCATCGACTTGCCCGACTGTCGCGTGATCGGGAGTTTTTGATCAAGGCTTCTATCATTATCTCCGTGACTTCCATTATCGTCGCATTTGTCGTTTCGCTCTTTTCTCCGTCGAAACCGAATCTGGAAAAAGAAATGGCTGCCTTGCGGGAGATCATTAATGACGACTCCGGGAAGGCCTTGCCGAAAACCTTTGAGAGTTGGGTTTTTTTTATCCGGACCGGCATCTCGATGGAGAGTCCTCAAACTCTGCGGGATTGCCGCAATATAAAACTCAAGATCGAGGGTGATGCGGGCGAACCAATCGAACCGGAAGGCATCTCAGATGGTGAGGCCGAGATGCTACACTCACTTGATTTAGGATTGAGGCTCAGCGACCCGGATTCGGCAGTGAGGAGACTACGAGCCTTGCCCGAGTCACTAAAGTTTCGAAATGAGTTTCTCGGGGACATCGAGTTCACTCGTGAGCACTATCCCGCCGCACAAGAGCATTACCTAAATGCCGCAACGCTTCAGCCTGACTCCAGCTACAATCGACGTAGTGCCGTCATCTCGGCATGGCGATCCGGCGACAAGCTTGCACTGAGGAAGCTACTGCATGATCCGCTTCTGCGTGATGAGTTTGCTCTCAGTGAACAACTCGACCTCTTTACCGATGCTCGCGACTTTAAGGGACTCGCTGTCGCCGTAATGCGCTACGAGATCGCAGAATTTATTTCGCCGTCGCTCGTTCCGGCTCTTTTCACCGGGGCGATCTGGTTTCTTATCCTCATGCCCTTCTGGCAAATCAACCCACAACGACTTCTATTTTCAATCCTCGCCGTCGCAGCCGGAATCATCTCTGCAGGGCTCACCATCTACGCGGTGATGATTCAAGAGCGAATGCAGGGATTTACTCAAAATCTGGCTGATCCACCGCTAATTCAGGTAGTCTATTATGTCGCAGGGGTCGCTCTCCGCGAAGAAACACTGAAACTTCTGTGCTTCCTTCCTTTTGCGATCTGGGCAGCCCTCCGCGGAAAGTATCTTGATGGTTTAATTCTTGCCGCTCTCGTGGGACTGGGTTTTGCCTTTAAGGAGAACATTCTTTACTTTGAAAATGGGCTCACCTCGTTCACCGCGTGGATGCGATTTCTCACGGCCAACGTCCTCCACTTTTCTCTCACAGGAATTGCCGGATTTTACCTCGTGAGGATGCTCCATCGAAAATTTCACGGACTGGAATCGTTTCTCTTCAGCTTCATTGCTGTCGTCATTGCTCACGGGCTTTACAACTCTGTTATCGCGGTTCCCGAACTGATAAGTTATTCCCCTCTCAGCACCATCTTCGTGGCAGCAATGGCCTACCAGTTTTTTGATCCTCTTCGCTCGCAAATGGAAACTCAAGGTATAGCCAACCGCATATCCCCGCTCGGAGTGTTCGTGCTCGGGTCGGCCTTCCTTGCCTGCTTTCTTATGATCGCTTCCGCCTGGATAACTCCATTCCGATTTGCACTGGGCGTTTTTGCTTCCGGTGTCGCAGGACTGATTCCGCTCGCCTTCGCCTATATCAGCCGATTTCGCGACCTCTAATGCAGTAGTCCTCTCTTGAAGTTTTTGATATAAAATCGTCCAGGGTCCCATTCGCAAATCGGCAGAACAATGAAACCTGAGACTCGTGAGAAGCGAGCGCCTCTCTCCTCGCAGAAGACTGCCCTGACACATCCAGAATGAAATTTGCAGAATCGTCCAGATTCACCAGTTTCGAGATCGGATGATTTTCTCTCGCCGCGAGAAACGTGGCCCAGGAGCCCTCTCCTATCGCGAGCTCTACAGCTTTATGCACCAGAAGATGGGCGGGGTGCCAATACTCGCCGCTGCTTCCATGAGTGATTACAAAGTCAGCCGATTCCAGATACGGCGTGATTTGACGGGCAAGGTCATCAACGGAAACTGGCGGAGCATAGACGCGATGTTCGCCTGCCACGGGATCGATATGCCCGAGGAACTTAAGTTCTCGAATCCCCAGTTTTTCGCAGGCTTTTCTCATCTCGACTTCCCGCGCCTCTCCCAACTCTTCGCGTGTCCAGGCCCCTGTCGGGCCGCCCTCCCCCCGGGTCAGACAGAGTAAATCAACCGTAGCACCCAGCTCAATTAGCTGACAGATAAACCCAGAGCAGAATGTCTCATCATCAGGATGCGCGACCACCACGACTGCATGCTGAATCCTCCCCAATTCTTCTACTGATCGAATACTCTCCACTTTCCTGGTGTTCCTTAAACAACGAAACACTTGCCGGATCCGTTTTCTATAGAAAACAGGGTCAGTGAGCCGGTGCCAGATTTTGTTTAGAGTCTGCATCAACGGAAGTTTTCTTCAAGCCGGCAAAGTTTCCGAGGTGCTCTCGAAGTTCCTTCTTAAATGCCTCAGGACCGAATCGCGCGACGCGAGCAGAGAGGCTTTCGCGAAATCGAGGAATAGATTCCGGATCCTTGATTAACTCCAGGATCTTCGCACAAGCTTCTTCGTTGGTCGCAAACTGGAGTTCAGGGAATGGCACAATCTCCCCAGCTCCGCCAGTATCAGGCACTAAAGGAATACAGCCCATCGAAGCCATTTCCGCCACGGCAATTCCAAAGGCCTCTATTCGACAGGCATGAAGCGCAAAAGTTTGCGAAGCGAGGACATCTTGCTTTTTGCGAAGACTCAGAAATCCCTTGGGGATGATCCACTCACGGCTCGAAATCATTTCCCGAATTCGATTGCTGTATCGCGAGTCATCTAGTTGCCCTATCAAACTGAGCGTTACGGGGAAGCCTTCGCCTCTTACCATCTCAAGAATGGTAATCACGCGATCAATCTCTTTCTCCGGAACCACCCTGCCGAGACAAACAAAACCAAGAGGATCACGAACTGAGTGGCTGGGAGCTTCGGGAAGTACTACCGGCGGATAAATAACCTTCGCCTCCGAGACATGAAAGTGATCACACAGTTGTTTCGCACTCCAGTTTGAGTTAGCAAGAATGAGATCACCTCGATCCGCCAACGGGATCTGTGGAACTGAAATCAGCTCTGCAAAAGAAAGATAAAGCCGCCTTATAATAGTCTCACGATGACAGAACTTACTGTCGCCGTGAACGTAGAGTCGCTTCCGCATTCCTTCGCTAAAACTGAAGTCTCCGATCAGTTGAATCGAAGGCCTGCCAAATTGCACCGGATTGTAAGTGCTTACACAGAAGTCCGCCTCACGGGCAAGCTTCTGACAAAAACGTTCGAAAAACCTGATCTGAAGATGAGCAAGCCGGAAAGGATTATTCACTGTAGGAATACGGGGTGCCTGAATAAATCGGATCTTCTGAGGATCGACCTTCGTTCCGAATGCTTGATTCAGGTCATCAAAATCGAGAGGAGAAGCTGTTGAAAAAGTCACCTCAAAATCATCCTGCAAGGCTTCGAGCGCCCACATTGCAGTGGCTTCAGAACCACCCCGTCCCATCCATGGGTGAGTAAGTAGCAATTTGGGTCGATTCATGCTTTCGCGACTGCTTTTGCCTTCTTTGACGGTCGACCATGCTCAACCCGCTTAGTCGGCTCCCAAACACTATTGCGAACACCTCGCCTGAACGCAAGGTATCCCAACCAAACCGCGTAGTTCATCGCGTAAAAATAGCGGGTAAATCTGAACAACTTGATGTGAGGCCGTCCCTCCTTGCGACTCAGAAATAGATCAATCCCAGCAGCAAGACCACTCACAAGAAGCCCAGCGAGGGCGATCCAATACCATGGATTAATAAAAGAGAGCACGACTGCGGATCCTAACATCAACCTCATTAAGTGGGGGCCAACCCAACGAAAGCCTTTATGAGACCAAAACGCAAAAGTTGTCGCCAAACCACCATTCCACGGAAGAAAGAATTTCCAGAAGTGTTTCAGGTTTTGAAAATTACCGGTCGCAATTCGGGTTTTTCGACGAAATTCCTCTTCAATCTGAACCGAAACGGCCTCGTAAACCTCCGCTTCAAGATCGACAATGGCAAGATGGCCGCCCTCAAGACAGGCCATCGTTTGAAAGAAGTCATCAACGATGTACTGGGTAGGAACCGGAACAAAAAGTTTGGCTCGCAACGCATAGCAAGCGCCAAAGGCGCCCATCATGTTTCCCCACAAAATACCTTCAAAGTATTTGGTTCGGTTCTCCCGCCCCACGTAAGCTTCTTCCTCGTCACCAATTCCTTCGTGTTCAACCTCCTCATCCATGACACTGGATCCGATCAAACCGACCTCATCTCTTTTAAGGTGACGAACCATATTCCGCAAAGCGCCTTTCGACCAGACGACATTGGCATCACAAAGAACGAAAGCGGCGCTCTCCATTTCTTTGAGAGAGGCTTTTGCTTCAATCGCGAGTTGGTTGATAATTCTAATCTTCCCGTTTCTACCCTCGAAAACATTTAAGTGTAAGTCAGGGTGTTGAATCTGAAACTCCTCAACGATCTGGTGACTCCGGTCCGTCGATCCATCTGATCCGATCCACAAGTGTAGTTTACTCTTCGGGTAATCAGAATTGAGTATGCTGCGAATTGTTTTCTCGATGACAGCTTCTTCGTTATAGACCGCCATCAGGACCGCAACTTCGGGAAACTCGTCGTCACTCTCGAATCGATCTTGAGGCAAAGCTTTCCCGCGTGCAAGCAGAGAGAGGAGCGGTGGGTAGACAGCATAGGTATAAACGATCAAACCCACTGACCCCCAAAATATGATGCTGAGAAGCACATGCAATCCGACTTCAATCATTTGACCTGCCCTCCTTTTTCAACGCGCTCAAAATCAAAGCGACAGTCAATGAGATGATGTCCACCTCCCTCAAAACTTGCCGGTTCACCTTGGAAAAGGTCCCCCTCGTCACTTTCGCCGAGGGCTGCCTCTAACTCCTCATCAATGATCATCTGCGGCACTTGCTGCCCAATCGCTTCGCGGTAGTTCAGAAAGCAGGCCCGGTTATAGAAGAACTGCGGCAGGGCCATCATGAAACCAAAGAGAACTCCCGTAAACCGCTCGTCAAATGGGTTCCGCGTGATGCTCTCACTGAGAACCGCCCACATCGCAACAAAAGGCAAAAAGACAAGAAACGAATCCCAGGCCCTCGGCCCCATCACAGTTTTGGAGTTCAGCTTGGCAGCATGAAGACTCAAGCCCATCGGAATAAAAAATGCCAGAAGGGTCAGCCCGATTCCTACAAAACCTGTCGCGAATAAGGTGTACGTCCAGATACTGTGGCCCGCAGTGTAAATCTCGTCAGGAAACTGATGTCGATCATTGGGATAGACGAGAAAGAGTTCCGGATAGTAACTTTCATCCCAGTAATAGGAAGCTCCGAGACCTTTTCCATAAATGAAGCTGTGAGGCTCCTTCGCGAGAATGTCCCACATTGATTTCGCCTCCGCTTTGCGCATCAGAGAGGACAAATCTTCTGTCGTCGCGCCTCCTTCACCGCGGTTGTCGAACATTCTCTGATACCAGCGGTCAGCCAGATTGGGTTGTATCATCGCGACGCCGAGAATGAGGAAGACCATTGCAACGCCCATCGCCGCGAGGGGAGCGATTTTTTTGAGCGGAAATTTTACATCATACATTTTCCAAAGTAGTCCGAGAATGAGGCAGCCGCCCGCCATCATGAAAGAAACCATGATCGGCAGCGCGAGACTTCGCGTGATCGAGATCGCCGCTATTGCAAGCGGAAGACCAAAGATAAGCAAACTCCACCAAGTGAATTTATGCCGGAGGAGAAAAGCGCAGCCAACCCACGCGAAGAGAAATCTCATCGAGGGGCTCAAGATCTCCATCCGGATCTCGGAAAGCGGGATCCCCGTTTGGGTCGCTCCGAAAAAGAAACGCCAGGATACATTCACCATTCCAGCGAGAAGAAACCAGCGAACAGCTTCGCCCGGTCGCATTCCGACAGCGGCGCAGATAAGAGTCGCATTCAGCCCAAAGCCAACAAGCAGCATCGGTATTGCAAGTCGAAGGATTCGCCCCATTTCATTCCCCCAGGCAAAGGACACTCCGATACTCGCAATCGTGTAACCCCACCAAAGGATCACGAGGTAGATTCCGGGACGCACTAACAGGTGCTTAAAGCCGAACAGTGAAATCAGTCCCCCCGCCCCCATCGCCGCACCGAGATAGATGAATTGCACAAAAGAACCACCTGTCCCGGTCGCTCCGAATCCAATATCAGGTGCCCGATAATCGAAAACGAAAGAGAATAGAAAAATGACAAAGAGACAACGGAACCATTTCAATCCGCTCGTTGCCGGCGCATCGATCTCAGCCTGCTCGTTTGCCGTCGCTTTCCGAAATAAGTTCAACTGACTAACAGGCTCCTTCCCTCTTAATAAATGTCAGAAACATGATCTGAAAGTCGAAGATCACATTCCAGTTTTCAATGTAGTGAAGGTCGAAACGTATGCGCTCGGAGAGATCTGTATCGCCGCGCAATCCATTCACCTGAGCCCATCCAGTAATACCCGGTTTGATATTGTGTCGAGCATTGTAATGCGGGATGTCCTCTTTGAATTCTTCGATCAGTTCAGGTCGCTCCGGTCGCGGTCCAACTAAACTCATCTCCCCTCTGAGCACGTTCCAGAACTGAGGGATCTCGTCGATGTTCCAACGACGCATGAATCCACCGACGCGGAGGACGCGGGGATCTCCTTTCACAGTCCAGCCAACACCATCTTTCTCTGCATCGAGCTTCATGCTGCGAAGCTTGATCATATCAAAGGACTTTCCATTCGCACCGAGGCGGCGCTGTCGATAAAAAATCGGGCCAGGACTCTCGTTTTTGATGATCAAGCCGAAAAGTGCAATCACTGGCGCAGCAAGACAAACCCCGACCATTCCGCCAAGGATGTCGACGGCACGCTTTAGCGTCTGGTTGACCGTAGAGTGGAGCGGAAGCCGGGAGATACCGAGAATTGGAACTCCACCAACAGACTCAAGATGAAGTCCACTTAAGAGGACCTGAAAACATGTCGGGACGAGTTTGAACTCCACCATCTCCTTCTCACAGATCGAAGCAATCTTCATGAGGTTGCCTGTCTTCAGGGCATCGTCTGCAACA
This sequence comes from Verrucomicrobiales bacterium, assembly GCA_029210205.1. GTDB lineage: Bacteria > Verrucomicrobiota > Verrucomicrobiia > Verrucomicrobiales > DEV007 > Arctic95D-9. The sequence continues at coordinate 11,969 of JARGOD010000055.1, forward strand.
ATGACAGTCTGACAAACACGAAGTTGAAGGAGTGCTTCAAGCGTTTCATACGACCCCATAACGGGCATGTTCGGCGGCACTGGAGTTTGGAACACTCCGTCCGGTGGTGAGATCACACCGACAACGTCAAATGACCGGTCCGAAGCGTGCGCAAACATCTCGACGGCTTTGGCAAAGTCGCTACTCCACCCCACGACAAGAGCTCGATGACGAAGACTGCTGGAAGTCTCTTCCCTATTGATAACGCGCCAGAGAATACCACGCCACACCGGCAAAATGGTCATGATGAGACTCAATCCGATGCCACAAAATATGCGGGATATTGGAGGATCGAACTTCAGGAGAAGGGTCAAGCTGAGGTATGCGACAATCCAGACGACACATGATTTCACTATACCCTTCAAGGTGGCCGTGTAGGAAAGAAGGCTTTCGCGGGAATACACTCCAAACTTCACGAGTGCGGACATCATGATCACCATACCGAGAACAATATGCCCGAAATAATCCATCCGACCGATCAGCCCCTCTGTCTGCACTCCGATCGAGGCAACCGGAGTATCGAAGCGAATCCAATGGGCCAGGAGAAGTGCATAAGTAACGGCAAGGAGATCACAGACAAACGCCCCGCTGACGAGTTTGTGATATTGTGCTGCAGAAGTACTTGCCGACTGCCTCAGCGGCATTGCCGTTGGATTAGTGCTGGCTGCTTGAAAGAGACTCATTGATGGAAAATTTTATTAAGTCTGAAAATTATAAGTCGAGAGGAGCAATCTTTTGAGGAAGGAATCATCCTTTCAGGATGCTGGAACGTTTGCCGGAATATTGCCGGCATTGAGGGGAAGTGAGCGAACCGTGCCCTCCACGTAGGCCATTTGGGCGGCATTTGACTCGGTGCTGCTATTGAGAACACAGCCAACGAGGTTCGCTCTCATTCGTTGAAGCTCGCGCATGGCACGACGGGCAGACTCGGTTTGCGTTTCTCCTGCCCTTACCACAAGAACGACAGCATCAGCGTGCCGGGAATAGGTCAGACCATCCGAAACAATGTTGACCGGCGAGGTATCAATGATCACACAATCAAATGAGGAGTATGCCTCATTCAGCATTTTGGCGAAAATCTCACCGCTCATTGGTTCGCCTGTATTTGAGGTATATCGACCACAGGAGAGCAGGAAGAGGTCTTTAAAGATCGTTTCCTCGCAAAGGTTTTGAGAAGCAAGCCCGCCCTCTTTCGCTTTTCCCCTGAGAGGATCAACAAAAATCTCAGCCATGCGTGGCTTACAGAAGTCGGCATCCACAAGAAGAGTTCGATAGCCCATGTTTGCCTGAAGGACGGCAAGGTTGGCTGCACAAAAACTTTTCCCTTCACCGGGCAGTGCACTCGTGACCATGACACTGCGCGGGCTGTGCGCAGACAGGGAAGTACGAAGAGATCGGAACCCCTCGCTCACAATCGAGCTAGGTTCGCGAGTCACAAAAACGGTGTCCTTCAGATCCCAGTTCTTATCCAACGCTTTTGGAATCTGAGCGAGGACGGAAAGCGCCAATGTCGATTCAACCTGCTTCCGACTGTTCAGAGTCCGGTCTAGCAATCCAATGCCCACAATAACGGCAAAACCGCACATCGATCCAAAAATACCTGCAATTGCAAGTGTCAGCTTCTTTTTTGGCGAAACGGGCTTCACCGGAACAAGCGGCTCGCTGAAGACTCGAATGACAGTTTCATCAACGCTCTTGGTGACATCCGTGTCGTTAATTCGGTCAACAAGACGCTGATAGGTTGAGTAAGCCGCGTCGACTGCCCCTTTGAGGGTGCGGAATTCTTTCCGAATGCCATCCGCTTCAATCAGCCTCTCTTTTTGCTGCTGAACCGATTCTTTCAAGCGGCCCTCATGTTCCACGGCCCGTTCGTAGGACTTTGCAATCGAGTCACCCACGGTTTGAGCAACGATTTTCACCTGCTCTTCCTGACCCTGGAGATCAAGGAGGTAGTCGTTGTAAGTGGGATGGCCGGGCTGGTATTGCGACTTGATCTTCGCAAACTCGGCACGCTTCAGATTCCGTGCGAGAAGCAACTTCTGGATGTGATCCTGTGAGCCAAGCCCACCAATCTCAAAGACCTCTTCGATCTCATCGCTTGGGATTTCTTGATATTGCTCATACTCGGACTTGCGAAGCAGCGTCTGGTTCTCCGCCTCGCTCAACATCCGATCAAGATCAGAAAGCTTCGTCCCGACATAGTCTTTCGAATCATCGAGGGCGACTTCGGAATGCTTGATTCGAAATGCCTGTAGTTTTTCCTCAGCGCCATCGAGCCGCCCAAGTTGCAACGCGACCTCTTTCTCCAGCATCGCCCGTGAATCCTGAGATGACCCGACATTCTGCTCGCGGATCAGTGACTGGAATTCCTCGATGAAGCCCTGAGTCATCTTTTGCGCCCGCTCGGGAGAAAGATCTTTCACCGAAACGTCAATAAGCCGCGTCCCCCGGCGCAGCTCTGCATTTACCCGTTTGCTTACTATCTCGACAATCTCTGCATCCGAGTAGCCGCCTTCCTGCGGCTTAAGGAAATCTGGATCATTACGCAAATCAAGACGGTCAACAACTCGAAGTATCACTGTGCCGTTTCGAATGCCTTCAGCCATCGACTTCAAAGCGTCCAGCGTTTCCCAACTCGCCTGCTTCACTCCCTTTATTCCGGAAAAGACCGCGCCATCGTTCTTAGGATCCACGTAGATGACTGCCGAAGACTGGTAGACTTTCGGTGTCAGGACCAGATAAATCACCGCTAGGCCAACAAAGCCGGCCGCGACTGCTCCTGCGAGCCAGAGACGTTTTCGAACGACATGATAGAGCCGGCCAAGATCCAAAGTTGGAAATCCGGGAAAAAGAGTGTCGGAAGACACGGGTTGGCTTGGGCCTGCACCAAATTGATTCATTCGCTTGTATTCAGCGTCACGGGAGAGTTTTTGTTATCTAAATAACTAAAATTATTAATTTTATAATTTAGAGTCGTTTTTGCCCCCTTTCAAGACTAATCCTAAAATTATTATAATTATCATATCTAATTTAGCGAAACCATTTCGACTTCTTAGCAGTCTCAAATTCTTTGCAATAGAGAGAGGCAGTGTTTGCAAGGGATTGGAGAGCGAGTAAACTCTGAGTTTTGTTGCAGACGCTGCTGTTCTGATAACCGGATCACTGTTTGCAGAGCGGCGTTACCCAGGCCACTCAACCGTCAGGATGAATCACCGTTTCCTACCTCTCGCCCTCCTCTTCACCTTCTTCGCTGCCGCACCCATAAAAGCGCAGGAAGCCGAGCCTGCTCCCGCTGCTTCGACTCCCGCAGCGGAAACAATGGAGGCCGCTCAATCGATTCTGGACTATCTTCTCGAAGGTGGACCTTTTCTGATGATTCCGCTCGCAGCACTCTCGTTTATCGCGGTGCTGCTGATCATCTTTTATAGCTTCACGATCCGTCAGGGAGCTGTCGTCAGCGACAAATTCATGAATGCTGCCGATGCCCTGATCCGGAAACAGGATTACCTAGGTCTCATCGCCGTGTGCAATCGGGAAAACGAATGCATCGCGCGGATCGTCTATAAGACACTCGATTTCGCGACGAAGAATCCAACGGCAAGCTTTGATGAAGTGCGGGAAGTCACCGAGGCCGAAGGAACACGTCAGGCCAGTATCCTGAACAACCGGATCAGCTATCTCAACGACATCAGCCGCGTCGCACCCATGGTTGGCCTCTTCGGAACGGTCATCGGCATGATTAAAGCGTTTGAGAGCATTGGAAAGTCTTCCGGAGTCCAGCATATGGAGCTCGCGCCTGGAGTCGCTCAGGCGCTCGTTACAACCGCTGCTGGACTCGTCGTCAGTATTCCGGCCCTGATTTTTTACTCGATCTTTCGCGGTCGGGTTCAGAAGCTAATCGCAGAGCTAGAGGCTGCGATGACCCACATCATGGCACTTTTGGCGGCTCAATATAAGCGCGCCAACTACCGTGCCAGCAGCCGCCGTGAAGGTGGCGATGGTGAATAAGCTATTGCCGCAAAGCCATGAAATTCAGGGAAACCAGCAGTCAACAGGGAGCCGAGCTCGAGCTTGCCCCCATGATTGATGTTGTCTTTCTTCTCCTCATTTTCTTCATTGTCACTTGGCAGTTTGCGCGATTTGAGCGCGACATGGACATCTCTGTCCCCGCGGCAGAAGAAGCCACTGATACGGATCGTCAGGCCGGGGAAATCATTGTGAATGTAAAAGAAGACGGGTCAATCGTCCTCAATGGTCGCGACGTGAGCCAGGGAGAACTACTCTCGAAACTTCAGGCGATTTCTGAAGCATATCCCGATCAGGCTGTTATTCTCCGCGGTTCTTCCGATGCCAATTTTCAGGCAATCATCAATGTCCTGGACCAGATTAAAAAGGCCGGAATTTGGAATGTCGCCTTCGCGACCACGAAACCTCAGTAGTATTTTTTTGATCGTAAACCCTGTCTACTCGCCGGTATGACCCTGTTGACTCGTCTCCCTCTCACTCGAAGTCTGCGTCTCGTATTGGTAGTCCTCGCGATTTTTTCGACGCCGCCTGCGCTCCGGACAACGCTTCACGCTCAGGCAGCAGTCAACAAAGTTGAAGATGTGCTCTCCTATGCAGATCTACTTTTCAATCAGGAACAATTCACCCTCGCCGCACAACAGTATTCCATCTTCATTCAGGAAAACCCCAAGAGTCCTAATCTTCAAATCGCCTGGTTCCGTCTTGGTGAGTGCTACCTCAAGGCCAATCAAATTCAGGACGCGACGACGAGTTTCAATTTTCTAATCACAGAATACAAGCGGGGCCCCTTCGTCGGCTCGGCCGCGTACCGACTCGCAGTCCTTAGCTTCAATGCCAAGGACTACCAAAACTCACTCGCTTACTTCAAAAAAGCGAAAGACGAACTCAACAACGAGGATGCCAAATTTCAGGCTAAGTTTTACTTCGCCCGTTCGCTTCAGCTAACGAAGCAACCAAAAGAAGCGCTCGCGGTATTTGAGCAAATGATCGCCGAGAAACCGGGGCCGGAGAACCCTTTTCTGGAACGCTGCCAACTTGAATCCGCGAGGCTCCACTTTGAGCTGGGCGACACCAAAAAGGCATTGGAACTATTTAAATCACTTGCCGAAACAGCGGCAACTCAGGAATTCAAAGAAGAAGCCATCGTCCGCGGTGGCCTTCTCGCCGCCGAGGCCGGAGAAACGGAGGCAAGCGAAGAGTTACTGAATCAAGCACTCCGCTTTTCTGACACCAGCCCCTGGAAAAATCTCGCTCAAGTCGGCGCGATCTTTAACGCTTTCACCCGCGAAGACTACGATCGCGTTATCGGACTCTACAACACCGGTGCTTATTCAGCGCCTGATGAGTCACGTGCCAAAATGCTCCTCATCGTCGGTCACTCTTTCCGTCTAAAGGGAGATCTCGATTCTGCGGCGCGTCTCTATGCCCTCGTTGCAGGAAAGTATCCGACTCAAACTGAGGGAATCGAAGCCGGTTATCGTCGCCTTCAAATACTCCATCAGCAGTCCGATCCCATGCTGCCGGAAGTGGCGACCCGATTTGCTGAGAGTCAGCGAAAAATTGATCCAAAAAGCTTCTACATCGACATGGCCTGGCTCATGAAAGCGGAATGGCATTTCATTCAGGCCGAAAATTCTGCGAGCGGCTCCGGCTCCGAGTTTGCAAAGAAACATTTCGGGGACGCGGCAGATGCCTACAAGCGAGTCAGACTCGATAACGTCGATGAAAAATTCCGAGAGACAGCGCTCTATAAATTAGGATGGTCCGAGATTGAATCAGGTGATCTTCAGAGCGGAATTCTCAGTCTTTCCCGCTTTGTCTCCCGTCACCCGAAGAGTCCTCTCGCTTCGTCCGCTCTCGCGAAACGAGCCGTCGCCTATCAATCTCAGGGAGATCATCAGTTCGCCCTCGGCGATTTTCAATCGATCGCATCTCGTTACCCGGATGCTCCCGAAGTGGAGTTTTCCATGCAGCAAATCGCACTGATCTACGCGCACCAGCGGAAAACCGCCGAGATGATCACAGCCTACAAAAATCTTCTCAATAAATTCCCCGACACAAACGGTGCCGGGGAAGCCAACTACTGGATCGGAGTCGGCTACTTCGATCTTGAAGAGCATCAGGAGGCAATCCCAAATCTTGAGAAGGGGCGCGAGCTCGACGCCAACCTCGAAGATCAGACCACTCTTCGTCTCGTGATCTGTCACTACCAGTTGGAGAACATCGAAAAGCTGAGCATTGAGGCGAAACGCTATATCGAAGGGGAGCCTGAAATTGAGAATAATGATGCCGCGAAGAAACGAGCGGTCATTCCACCACCAGTTCTCGAATATCTCGGCAAGAAGCTTGCCGCGCAGGAAGACTACGAAGGAGCTGATTACTTTTTGACAGAAATCTCCACTCCCGACGAGCCTGCACAGACGGTCGCCTCGACCTGGAAAATCATCGCTGAGTGCCGCCAGAAGTTGAAGAAACACGTCGAAGCAATTCTGGCCTACGATCATTTTCTACTGCAAACCGAACGCCCTAGTGAGCGAGCCACGGCCTACCTTGAACGTGGCATTTCACAATTCTGTCTCCGTGATTTTGAAAAGGCACGAAACAGTGCCCAGGAGAGCCTTCGCTCTCAAAAGGAAGGCCGAACCAATGCAGAGGCCCGAATTCTTCTAGGTGATATCGGAGCCTCGGAAGGAAATCTTGAGGAAGCAGCTCGCGAGTACCTCGTCGTCAGCCAGATCTTTTCCGACCCCGAAGTGACGCCAAAAGCACTCGCAAAAGCGATCAACGCCTACCAGTCGCTCGGAAACCGCGAAAAAGCTCAGGAGCTGCAGGATGAATTGACAGCCCAGTTCCCGGGTTACAAGAAGCCGGCCTCCTTTGAAGTCGATTGTTGATTTCGGCGATATGCCCCTGCTTCGATCTAGACCCCGCCTTCTCCGGTGGGCAGGTGTTCGCAGCTTTCAAGCAGGAAGACTTAGACTTGCTCGGCGAACCCTGACTTTGACCACGCTGAAAGTCACTCTGCCACTTCCGGCTCAATGTCCTCATCCTTGAGGGCATTCACCGGATTTTCTTCAATCACCCCGATATCTTCGCTGATGGGCCAACGCTCCGGCTCAATTTGAATTTTTTCAGGAGTTCGAACTGTGATCACCGCGTTCTTGTTGAACTCGTATGTCTTTGGCCCGGGGGGCTCTTCCACAGAAGGAGCAGGCGTTTTCGTGACCAGCGGAACGACCGTGAAAACCATCGTCGTGTCTTGAAGGCGTTCTACATTTAAGAGCGCTGCGCACATTTGTGACTCCTCCACTTGAAACATTCCCCCGACCGGCAGATCGAAAACCTCCGGGGTTTCTTCAGAAGGAAGCGCGAGATCGAGGATCACGTCGGGAAACGTGGAAGAACGCCCACGAATCACTATCCCGCTTTGGAATACATCCTCCTCTCCCATCCTCTGAACCGATTCGATCACGAACTCACCGGAGAGAAAGGTAACATCATCACGCTCGATATAATTTTTGAGGTAATAACGCTTCAAAATTCCGTTGTAGGCACGGAGCTCGGACTCGTTGAACGGATAGACCTGTGCGTAGAGATCTTTGGCTGAGTTAAACTTCCCCCGCGGCGCCGTGAATGGCAGGAAACCATGAATCGGGTCCAGCTTCTCGAGCCGGTTCAGCAACTTGTAATTCATAGGATGCTCAGGTTGACCAAAGACCCACATGCAAAACGACCACGAGGCGAAATTCAGCCCGATCAAGACTGCAATCGCGGCAATCCAGAGAATAAGGTTTCCGCTGCTGTAGCGCCCCTCATCCTGCTCCCGTGAATTCCGGGAAAATGAACTTTCACCAGAAACAGCTTCCATCTTCAGCCCTTGCTTCCACCACAGACTTCACCATCCATCGTCTCAGGATCATACTCCGGCGCCTTGTCTGCTGAGGTCGGCTCAAACGAGGTTCCGCAACCGCAACTGCGCGCTGCATTTGGATTTTCAATTTTAAAACCCGAGTCGTTTAGAGCATCCACGTAGTCAAGGTGGCAGCCGTCGAGATAAGTCAGGCTTTCCTGATCAACAAAAACGCGGGCTTTCCCGTTCTCGATAACGAGATCGCCTTCGTCTTGTGTTCCAATCTGCATCGCATAGGACATCCCCGCGCACCCTCCTCTCTCAACAAGAAGACGGAGGCCTTTCTCCTCTGCGGAGAAATTCTTTTCTTCGAGAAGGGACAGTAAGTGTTCCGCCGCAGCGTCGGTGACCTTGATCATGAGTTCTGAGTGGTTATTCCCTAACTATACGTTCCCCAACGCGGTTTCCCAACTCTTTTCGGGTTGCTTTCCCCCCTTGCCCGCCTTCAGGTTAGGTCTCATTCCGCCATGGGTAAAATCCGTCTCCTCCCCGAAGCATTAGCCAGCCAGGTCGCCGCCGGCGAGGTCGTGGAACGACCTGCTTCCGTTGTCAAAGAACTCGTCGAAAACTCCATCGATGCAGGCGCGTCGAATATCGAGGTGCTCATCCAACGCGGTGGCATAGCTCTCATTCGTGTCTCTGATGATGGCTGCGGAATGAATCGTGACGATGCTCTCATGTCTCTCGAAAGAAACGCGACATCGAAGATCAGGACGAAGGATGACCTCGCCGCGATTCACACCCTCGGATTCCGGGGCGAAGCGATTCCGAGTATCGCGAGCGTGTCAAAATTTCGCCTCACGACACGCGAAGCCGATTCACTCACCGGCACCGAAATAACCATCAACGGCGGAAAGGTCATCAATGTGAAAGACTGCGGTGAACCTCCCGGCACGCAGATCGAGGTGCGATCCCTCTTCTACAACCTCCCCGCGCGACGCAAATTCCTCCGCACTGAAAACACTGAATATTCCCACCTTGAGCAGGTCATCAAGACCCAGGCGATCGCGCACGAGAACATCCGCTTTTCTCTTGTCCGCGGCGAGCGCCTCGCCTTTCAACTGCCAGCCACCTCAAGCCTACGCGAGCGAATCGGCGGCCTCGTCGGGAACGATCTCGCCAGTCGCCTCCTCGAAATTAAGCCGCACGAACATAAGGGCGTTCGAATCCGTGGTTTGATCGGACCTCCCGGGATGGGACGAAGCGATCGTCGTCAGCAACTCAGTTTCCTCAATGGTCGCCCCGTCGAAGCGGCGATCATTACGCGGGCCCTCCGCGAAGGCTATCACACCGCCCTGATGAAGGGGCAATACCCGGTGACCTTCCTCTTTATCGAGACCGACCCTGAGGCCGTCGATGTCAATGTTCATCCGGCAAAGCGCGAAGTCAGATTCCACGACGGCTTCGGCGTACAGGATGCCATCATCGGCGCGGTACAGGGGACGCTCCGAGAGCGCATGACCCGTCCCGTTTCCGGCGTTGGCCTGACTGGGGCAAGAACACCTGAGCCGAGTCCTGACGTCGTCCAGGAAAACCTCATCCCCGAAGCCGAACAGCGATCCCTTCGAAACGATTGGGGAGAAATCTCCGAACGTAAAGAGACGCCCAAGGTATCCGAAGCGCCCGCCCTCTTCACCGCCACCGAACGTCAGCGGGTCGAAACCGAAGCACCCGTCGAAACTCAACAGGGTACAGTCACCGACTCAACCCCCTTAGATCCCGCCCTGGCCCCCGAAGAGGAGGAAAAACCGAAACCGGAAGACTATCGCCTCATGGGAGTCCTCGGGAAACTCTACGTCTTGCTGGAGAGTAAGGAAGGCCTCGTCCTCATGGATCAGCACGCCGCTCATGAGCGAGTCCTCTTCGAGGAAATGAAAGAGCGCATGGAGCACGAGGAAGTCCCCTCGCAGCGGCTTCTTTCACCCATCATGGTGGAACTGACGCCAAGAGACTTTGATCTCATCGAAAAGAATTTAGACACCCTGAGCAAGCTTGGCCTTTCCGCTGAGCCTTTCGGGGGAAGCACCCTCAAGATCGACTCACTCCCTACTTTTCTCAAAAGCGACGATCCCGAAAGCTTCCTTCAGGATGTCATCGAGGAAATCCGCTCATCGAGCGATCGCATGTCCAAACTCCGCCTCGGCGAAGACATGATCGCGACCACCGTCTGTCGCCACGCTGTGAAAGCAAACGATCCACTTCATAACGCCGAGCTTCAGAAGTTACTCGAAAACCTGCTTGTCTGTGACATGCCCTATTGTTGTCCCCACGGCAGGCCAACTCTGATCCAGATTTCCTACGGTGAGCTCGAGCGAAAATTCGGACGGCAGACATAGGAGCGTCCTCTCGGCAAGAGCACCCCCTTCGCGTCATTGCTCCACCGGCGGAATTCATCTAAAACTCTGCGGCATGAATCCCGATCGCCGCCGCTTCCTCACCGCCACCGCCTCTACTGCGCTAGCTTTCGGTCCCAAATCCGGTGAGGCACAAGAGGCGAAACCCAACCTCATCCGCGAGGAGAATGCAAAACCTGGCACGACCGACTGGCAACTTACCCGGGTCCGAATCAACAGTGGGAGATACCGGACCAAGCTGATCGAAGGCTATGTTTCTCACCAGTCAATTCGCGCCGGGGAAACGCTCGACTTTTTCATTTCGACGGAACCGGAGCGGCCTTTCACAATCGACCTCTATCGACTCGGCTATTATGGGGGAACCGGTGGTCGTCATATGGCCCAACTCGGGCCGTTCCCCGGCAAAATCCAGCCAACCCCGGCGATGTCGGCGGGAAGTCGGCTCCATGAATGTCAGTGGGAAATTTCCACCGGGCTTAGCATTCCCGACGACTGGATCAGTGGCGTCTATCTGGGCAAGCTTACGACAATTCCCGCGACCAGGTCAGAGCCTTACTGGCAGAGCTATGTTATCTTTATCGTGCGTGACGATCGCGAGGCCGACGTCATTTTTCAAACGAGCGACAACACTTCCCAAGCTTACAATCGCTGGCCGGAAAACGAGTCGCTCTACACCGATCCGCGGGGAGCTCACGCCCCCGGGGTCGCCGTGAGTTTTGATCGCCCCTACGGGCTCTATCCACAATTCGGTGCCCTCCCCCTTTCGATCGGCTCCGGCGAATTCCTCCTCTGGGAATTCCCTCTCTCATTCTGGCTTGAAAAGGAAGGCTACGACGTGACCTACCTTGCAAATGTCGATGTGTTAGAATCCGGCTCAATCGAACGGAGTAGAGTTTTTCTCTCCGTGGCCCACGACGAATACTGGGACCGGAAGCAATTCACGAGAGTTGCCTCAGCGATTGAAGAAGGTCTCTCCGTGCTCTGGCTTTGCGGAAATTCCGTCTTCATTGACTCACCCTTTTCGCAATCCACAGGCGGACAGGCGAATCGTGTTATCACCCGCCGCGGCTGCTTCGGTGAACTGCGAGAGGACGAGAACGACTCCTACGCCGCACTGTGGGACACTCTCGAATCGACAGCGCCGGACGAACGGAAAATCATGGGGGTGCGCTCGGTCGTTCCTTTCAACGGCGGCGGCGACTGGACCTGCCGAAAAGCCGATCACTGGGTGTTTAAAGGGACGGGAATGAAGAACGGCGACGCGATCCCCGGCCTCGTCGGGTGGGAACACCATGGCGAACCCGATCCGGATCGCGAGGGGCTCGAAGTTCTCGCTGAAGGGTCCGTCTGGGCTGGAGGCACGAGGGAGGGGCGTTATTCCGCCGTCCTGTTTCCCGGACCGAAAGGTAATTTTGTCTTTAATGCCTCGACTGTCTTCTGGAACATTGGCCTCTCTTCCCCGCCTGGCCAATGGGCTCCCTACACGCATTTCTCCCGACCTCACGGACCCGATCCAAGAGTACAGCAAATTACCCGGAATCTGCTCAACCGCGCGATTTCACAAGGCTCAGAAGCAATCCCTGATGCGAATCTATCAGAGGACTAGCTAGAGCTCCGAAGCGACGGGGCGAGGCAATGCCGCGATTCCCTACCTTGACCCAGTTGATCGGTCCGGCCACAATCGAGATCATGAAAATCCCCATTTTAGCAGCAGCAATTGCTTTGTTTTGCAGCACCCTCGCTGCGACCGAAAAGAACGTCATCTTCATCATCACCGATGACGAATCGCCCACGCTTGGTTGCTATGGCGACCCCGTTGCCAAAACCCCCGCGATAGATGCCATTGCCGCTGACGGCACTGTTTTCCTCAATGCTTTTGCGACAACTGCAAGCTGCTCGGCAAGCCGTTCGGTGGTCATGTCAGGATTGCATAACCACCTCAACGGGCAATATGGCCACCAGCATTCCTATCACAAATTCGAATCCTTTCGCTCCGTCGCAGCCTTCGCGCTTCCACGGGTAATGCAAGGCGCCGGGTATCGCACCGGACACATTGGTAAATATCACGTTGGCCCTGAGCAGGTCTACCGCTACGAGACCTACCTCAAAGCGAACACTCGCAACGCGGTCGAGATGGCAGACAAATCGAAAGACTTCATCACTGCCGAGAGTGATAAGCCGTTCTTTCTCTACTTCGCTACCTCAGACCCTCATCGCGGCGGAGGAAAAGACGAAACTTCAGAGCTCGAATTAAAGGCCGACCTTTTCGGTAACAAGCCCAACAAGGGTTCGCACAACGGCGTCGAAGAGGTCTTCTATGATCCGGCAGACCTTCCCATTCCCCACTTCCTTAGCGATACACCAGAGACTCGGGAAGAACTTGCCCAATATTATCAGAGCGTCTCCCGCATCGACCAGGGAGTCGCCCGACTCGTCGAGATTCTGAAAGAGGCTGGTCTCTACGACAAAACGATGATCATCTTCACCGCCGATCACGGGATGGCTTTTGCCGGTGGAAAAACGACTGTCTACGAGGGCGGGCTGCGCGTACCTTTTGTGGTCCGCAATCCCTATGAAGAGATGCGCGGCGTGAAACATGCGGGCATGATTAGCCACGTGGATATCACGCCGAGCATTCTCGATTTCGCCGGTGGACTAAATCAGAAAGCGAACCGACCGAAAGAGATCGTGGACGTGAAAAGCCTCTTCAGAGAGAGCGAAGTCGCGAAAGATAATCTCGGACGCGAGATCAAAGCTTACCACGGGAAATCGTGGGTCCCGATTCTTGGCAAGCCCGACGCCGAACATTGGGAAACCATATTTGCCTCCCACACTTTTCACGAAATTCAGATGTATTATCCAATGCGAGTCGTTCGCGATAAGGACTACAAACTGATCTGGAACATCGCGCACGAGCTCCCCTACCCATTTGCTTCCGACCTCTGGGCCGCGAGCAGCTTTCAGGCGCAATTTCAGGAGTCACTCGATGCCCCTTACGGCCAGAAAAGTGTCGGAGAATACATCCACCGCCCCGAGTTTGAATTCTACAAAATCGGAGAAGATCCAATCGAGGCCAAAAACCTCGCAAGCGATCCGGCGTATCGCGACGCGATGATTCGGTATCAGGAAAAGCTGAAGGCCTTTCAGAAAGAGATGAATGATCCCTGGATCATGAAGTGGGATTACGAGTGAGCTCCTGGACATCCTTCGCCAAGTCCAGTTTCGAAGTCGAAATCATCGTCTCTTCAAAACCGGCTTCCGAGCGGAAGCTCGGAAGCTGCGTTGATGACGCGACGCCTCAAAACTCATCTCGCGGCAGCGAATGAGTTTTCAAACCACTGTTTTCCGGATCGCTCCTTTGAGAGTCTTTCCGAGAAATGGGGTCACAGGGCTCTTTGTCTTGAAGTAATCCCGTTTCAGCTCCGTCTCGCCTTCAGGATCGAAGACAAAGAATTCAGCTTTTTCTCCCTCTTTAATTTTGACCGGGTCCCGACCGACAATTAACCGCGGCCGATTGGAGTAACACTCAATCATTAGCTCCCAACTTATGATTCCGGGGCAGATCAATCCGTCAAAAATTGAGAGAACCGTTGTCTCGAGTCCCGAAACTCCGAAAGGTGCACTTCCAAAATCAGCCGACTTCTCAAACTCTGTATGCGGCGCGTGATTTGAAGCAATCACATCAATGGTCCCATTGATGAGTCCTTCGACGAGAGCAAGACGATCCGTCTCCAATCGAAGCGGAGGAGCCAGCTTAAAATGAGTATTATAGCCCACAACATCCTCCTCAGTCAGGAGCAGATGGTGTGCTGAGACTTCACAAGTCACCCGGGTTCCCACCTCTTTGGCACAGGAAACCGACTTTACTGCGTTGGCTGTTGAAATCTGCTGTAGGTGCAGCCTCGCTCCGGTATGCTGAGCGATCCGAATATTGCGGTCGATTGCTATCTCCTGGCTCATCGCCGGGATCCCCGGCAAACCGAGTTGGTAAGAAACTTTACCCTCGTTGACCGCGCCTGCTTTCGTCAGCGCTGTCGTGTCGCAGGAGGTCGTCACGAGAAGATCGAAGTCTTTCGCATACTCCATACAGCGACGAAGCAAATCTGGACACGGAACGCTGCTTCCGGAATCGGTGAGCATTACAATACCCCGGTTTGCCATTCCGGAAAAACCAGCCAGTTGCTCGCCCTTCCGCCCCTTCGTGAGACAGCCCGATGGCAGCATCGAAATAGCGCTGTACTCGGAGACGAGATCCTGCAAACTCTTAACAAGATTTCCGCTATCAATCGGAGGCGAGGTGTCTGGCATGAGGACAAGACCAGTGACTCCCCCATGGATCGCCGCCTCTGCGCAGCTTGCCAGTGTCTCTTTATGCTCATCACCGGGCTCACGCCCGTGGACATGAAGATCAAACATTCCCGGGATGAGAAGACATCCGTCACAGTCGATCACTTCCGCGCCCTCCGGAACGCTGAGGTTGCTGCCGAGAGATTCGATTACCCCCGCGTCACTGACGACCAGGTCTGAGGGAACCATCGCCTTTTCGTCTGAGTCCCAGACCTTTCCATTCTGAAAAAGACGTGCCATATCAGTCGAGTTGCGTTTCAGGTTTCAACCAATGCAGGACTGCCATACGGACCGCAATACCATTTTCGACCTGAGTGCTGATGAGACTCTTTTCGTAACCCATCGCTTCGTCGGTGATTTCCACCCCACGATTCACCGGTCCCGGATGCATCAGGTAGCAGCCAAGCTCACGCATCCGCTGAACGCGGGTGCTGTGCATCCCATACATTTTGTGATACTCGGAAACACTGGGAAAGAATTGACCTTCCTGACGCTCCATCTGGACTCGAAGGAGATAAACCGCGTCAGGTTTCCAATCAAAAACCTCATCCCAGCTTCCAAAGCGCTGCATAAACCCGTGGCGCCCTTCAGGGATAAGTGACCCCGGCCCCAAGACACCCACTTCGATTCCGAGTTTATTGAAAAGAGTGCTCGTTGATCGTGCGACCCGTGAGTGAAGAACATCCCCGACAATGACCACTTTCCGCCCGCGGAAATCAGGATAGACTTCGCGAAAGGTCATCGCATCGAGCAAGGCCTGAGTCGGATGAGCATGATACCCGTCACCGGCATTCAATACGGAAGCCCGTGTGTGTTGCGCGACGATGCCGGGAACTCCTGCCGCCTGGTGACGAATCACAATGTAGTCAGACCGCATCGCCTGAAGCGTCTCAATCGTGTCGAGGAGAGACTCTCCCTTCACGACCGAAGATGCCGAAACCGAGAAATTGGTCACATCGGCCGACATTCGATTTGCAGCCACCTCAAACGACGAACTCGTCCGCGTCGAGGGCTCATAGAAAAGGTTGAGGACAGTTTTCCCGCGAAGCGTCGGCACCTTCTTCACGGAGCGCTGAAAGAGTTGCTTAAACGGCACCGCATTTTCGAGGACATACTCGATCTCATCGAGCGTGAGACTTTCGATATCGAGTAGATCTTTCCTGGGCTTGAGCTCACTCATTCAGTGCCTCCTTTCTCTTTCACGAGAAAGACCCCTTCCTTGCTGTCATCCTCCGTGAACCGGACCTTCACGTAGTCGTCAAAAATCGTCTCCACTTTCTTCCCGACATAATCCGGTTGAATCGGAATTTCGCGATGGCCACGATCCACGAGGACAGCGAGTTCGATCTTCGCCGGGCGCCCGTAATCCATCAGTCCGTCGAGCGCAGCCCTGATCGTTCTTCCTGTGAAAATCACTTCATCGAAGATGATGACCCTACTCCCATCGATCGCAAAGGGAACGTCAGAACTTTCCAATCTCGGCAGGTCGCTACCGCGATTGTCAAAATCATCCCGATACAGCGAGATATCGAGCGTTCCTACCGGGTATTGTATTCCACGCTCCGCCAGAACTGCAGCAACGCGAGTCGCAAGTGTGACCCCGCGGGTGAAGATGCCAATGAAGGCCACATTCTCACCCTCGCATCGCGTCGCAATTTCTTCAGCGAGGAAAGTAATTGCCTCCTCAATCCCTGTTGGACTGAGAATCTCTTGCGTCGAGATGGCTGGAAAATCACTCAAGTCTTGATGGCTGAGCCGGTTTGGAAGGTTGCCTCTGCCGCTCTACCAATAATCACGATTCGACAAAACGTCATCAAAAATTTCGTATCCCGATATCCGAGCGGCGCTGCATCCCGTCAAAACTGACTTTGTCACTCTCTTCATAGACTCGGGCTACAGCAGCTTCACGAGTTTCGCCCTTCGCGACGACCACGAGAACCCGACCGCCTGCGGTCTCGAACTGACCAGAGGCATTTCGCTTCGTTCCTGCATGAAAAACTCGTGCATTGGAAACTTCTCCAACACCTGAAATGACATCACCACTCCGTGAAGACGCCGGATAACCCGCCGAAGCCGAAACCAGACAAATACTCCAGCCATCCGAAAACTGAATCAAATCGGGCCTCAGTTCACCCCTTGCTCCTTCGGAAACATAAGCAGCAAAATCCCCCGTGATCAATGGAAGTACCGCCTCCGCCTCCGGATCGCCGAAACGGCAGTTGTATTCAATGACTTTCGGCCCCTGCGGAGTGAGCATTAGGCCAAAATAAAGAAAGCCGCGGTAGGGCAGTCCGTCTTTCTTGAGCCCCTCCACCGTTGGTTTTACGATTGTAGCATCAATCACCTCACGGAGATCGCCTTCAAACATTTCGAGAGAACTCACCGCCCCCATTCCACCCGTATTGGGACCTTCGTCAGCATCGTAGATTCGTTTGTAATCACGCGCCGGGGCCAAAATCTGATACTCTTCATCAACGACCGAGGCAAAAATTGAAATCTCAGGCCCTTCAAGAAACTCCTCTACCAGTAGGCGTCCGGCCCCGAATTTCCGCTGCACAAGTACTTCGTCAAGAAACTCCTCAGCCATCTTTTCATCAAGGCAGACCGCAACGCCTTTACCCGCCGCCAGTCCATCAAATTTGAGAACGGTGGGATATTGTCCGGCGATAGCGACACGAGCTTCTTCAATCGTCTCAACCGGCGTGTAACCTCCCGTCGGGATTGCGTGGCGAACCATAAACTCCTTCGCAAACTCCTTACTCGCTTCAAGCTGCGCTGCCTCTTTATGTGGCCCCCAGCAGGGAATCCCCGCCGCTTCGCAGGCATTCGCGAGACCTTCGTCCTTCACGAGATAACTTTCCTCACCGGCGACACAGAGATCGATCTCGTTCTCCGTCATGAAAGAAACCAACGACGCAACTCCATCCGCCTCAACCGGCTTCGCCAATTCAAAAATCGCATCTGATCCCGGAAACGAATAAATCTCAGCCTCAGTCGGAGACTCTTTCAAAGCAGTGATGATCGCATGCTCGCGACCGCCCTTTCCAACGACTAACACTTTCATAAAAACTTAAAAGGAAACCATGATGCCCTCAAAGCAAAATGTCATACGGCCTTCCGCCGGTCTTGTCCATATAGGCAACGAAAGCTTGATTCACGACTTTGAAGCCCCCGGGCGTGGGGTAATTCCCGGTGAAATACCAGTCACCGTTGTGACGTGGAATCGCATCGTGCATGGCATCCACAGTTTGAAAAATCACTTCCACCTCTCCCTTCCAGGTGATGTCCTCCGGCGTGACGAGCCGGCTCACTTCGGCGGAAAGTTCCTCTTGAGAGAAACTCTCATAGACACCTTTCACGGGGTTAGTCATTTCCTCGACCGGCTTCTTCAATTCTTCCTGACACTGATAGTATACATCAGTGAGAACATTGTGCTTTCCACCTCTCTCGAGAAGGTTCACAGCGGCCTGGAAGACGATAAATTTCCCGAGGTGGGACATGTCGATCCCGTAACAATCCGGGTAACGAATTTGCGGCGCCGTCGAAGCGATGACGATCTTCTTGGGATTAAGTCTTGAAAGAATCTTGATAATTGAATCCTTCAATGTCGTTCCGCGAACGATCGAATCATCAAGAACGACGAGGGTCTCGTGAGGCTCAATCTGACCATAGGTCACGTCATAAACATGCGAGACCATCTGGTCGCGGCCCTTTTCCTGCGCGATAAAGGTCCGCAGTTTGATGTCTTTGTGCGCGATTTTTTCTCCACGCGGCCAACTTTGGAGAATGAGCTTGTCAATCGCCTCGGTATGTCCCGACTCCACCGCGGCAACGATCTGTTCTTTGACCTGATCACGGCGCATCTTCCGCAGGCCATGCATCATCCCATAGTAGGCAATCTCGGCGGTGTTGGGGATAAAACTGAATACAGTGTGCTCGAGATCCGCATCGATACGATCTACAATTTTCGGCACGAGATTCTCGCCAAGCTTCATCCGCTCGCGATAGATATCGGGATCGTTGCCCCTCGAAAAATAGATCCGCTCGAAAGAGCAAGGCGTCGAAGCTTGTGGTGCCGCAAATTGCTTGATCTCGAGACCACCGGCATGATCCATGACGCCGACATGGCCGGGCGGCAGCTCTTTTACGTCTTCCATGTCCGCGTTAAAAACGGTCATGAGAGGAACACGCTCACTCGCAAAAGCGATCACTTCGTCGTCTTCGTAATAGAAACAGGGACGAATTCCGCCGGGGTCACGAAGGACGAAACCATCACCATTTCCCACGACTCCAGCAATTGAATATCCTCCGTCCCAAATTTCTCCGCACTTTTCAAGAATACGTTGAATGTCGATCTCTTCCGAAATGATATCAGGAATGAGCCTGCCTTCGGTGCCCTTGTCGCGCTCACGCCGGTAGATTGCGTCATGCGCTTCATCGAGGTGATATCCGATTTCCTCGAGCACGGTCTGAGTGTCGGTGTCGAAAACGGGATGCTGACCACGATCAATAAGATGGTGGTTCAGGTCCCGCGCGTTCGTCATGTTAAAATTACCAAGGACCATCATGGTCTTCGTCGTGTAATTCGTCCGGCGAACATAAGGGTGACAGCCCCCTTCACCGAAAGCGCCCGAGGTTCCGTAGCGGAGGTGCCCTAACAAAACCTCACCGCCAAAGTCGAAGGCACTCTTGAATGACTCGGGATCTTTTGGATCGAGCTTTTTTTCGCGAGTCAACTTGCTGATTTTTTTGAGCTGACCCTCCATGAGCTTGATGAGGGAATCCCGCTTTGCGTTTCGCTCGCGAAAGAGATAGGCCTGCCCGAGCGGCATATCGAGTTTGCAGCATCCAATTCCGACGCCATCCTGGCCGCGGTTGTGCTGCTTCTCCATGAGAAGGTAGAGGCGCTGAAACCCCCAGAGACAGGTGCCGTATTTTTGAAGGTACCAGCCGAGGTCCTTCTTCAACCTCACCATGGCAACGCCACACTCGTGATGGATGGGGTCGCTCATCTCTCGGGTTTAACTGGAGACCTTAACCTTAACCTCACCGGATGAATCAACTTCCCCAATAATGCGGGCGCCTTCATGAAAGGCAGCGGCCGCTTCCGCCTCCGCAGCGGGAACAACAACAACCCAGCCCCAACCCATGTTGAAAGTTTTCACCGCCTCAGCATCTTCGACAAAAGAGAGCACCTTGGCAACGGCACCCAGTTCCCAACGAGGAATCGTGATGTCAGCCCCTTTTTCATTGAGGAGACGCTCGAGGTTCTCGGGCAGTCCGCCACCGGTGATGTGAGCCATTGCCTTGATATCGATGGATCGCTCACGAAGGCCTGCGACAGCATCATGATAAAGTCGGGTCGGGGCGAGAAACTGCACCCACTCGTCATCATCGATGAGACCGGGGTTGGCCTCGAGGATCCGACGGATCAAGCTCCAGCCGTTGGCGTGAAATCCATCGGAAGGATAGCCGATCAACTTGTCACCTACTTCGATGCGGGAAGGATCAATGAGGTCAGGCTTTTCGGCAGCTCCGACGCAAAAGCCACTCAGTTCGATGACGCCGTCAGGAACGATGCCGGGCATCTCAGCAGTTTCGCCACCGGCAAGGATGCAGTCGCAACTCGCGAGGTGCTCGGCCATGCCGCCGATGAGACGTTTGATTTTCGTTTTATCAATCGCTCCGATGCCAATGTAATCGAGAAACAAAAGCGGGTCGCCCCCGGTCGTGAGAATGTCGTTCACATTCATCGCGACGAGATCCTTTCCAGCGATCTCCAACTGATCGTGCTCGAGGAGAAGCTCGATCTTCGTGCCGACTCCATCACAACCAGTCACAATAACCGGCTGCTTGTAGTCGCTGAGATCATAGCTTGCCGCAAAGAGCCCGAAGGACTGCATTAGGGATCGCTTAGCCTCGGTGCTTTGGCGGAGCTCACCGATGTCGCCAACCAGAGCGGCGGCTTCTTCGATATCGACTCCAGCGCCTTTGTAAGTAAATTCGCCGCTCATTCTGAAGTTGATGTTACCGAATCGTAAAGAGAGCGAAAGAG
>JARGOD010000056.1:0-32214 GCA_029210205.1 Verrucomicrobiales bacterium
GATCCTTCTGCGCGTAGCGATAGTTGCCGATCGATTCGCGGAGGCTGTCCATTTCATAGAGATGCTCCTGCCAAAGTTGGTCGATGCTGTGAAGGATGACAAAACGCTCGAGACCTTCGACCTGTTCCGGGTCTTCGTGTTTCGTCTTAACTTCGTAGGCGGCTTTAACCTGATCGATAAGGAAGTCGAGATTCTCTTCCGCGTTGCGCGATTCCAGATTGGCGTCTTCGGCAGTGAGGCCAAGAGGAAATTGCAGGTTAAACGCATTGAGAGTTGCGACGGGATCGAGTTCGCCGGATTCCATGTCGAAGCAATCCCGGAGGAGGGGAGGCATCGCATCTTCGATGATTTCAGTGATGAGGGCGTGAGGATCTTCGGTCGTGAGAACATCGTTCCGGTATCCGTAGACGACGGTCCGCTGATTGTTCATGACGTCGTCATACTCAAGAATGTGCTTTCGAGAGAGGTAGTCACGCTGCTCGACCTTTTTCTGAGCATTTTCGACAGATTTGTTGAGCCACGGATGCTCAAGCTCCTGGCCCTCTTCGAGACCAAAGCGATCCATCATCTTGGTCATTCGCTCGGCGGCGCCGAACTGCATCATGAGGTCATCCTCGAAACTGACGTAAAAGACTGACATCCCGGGGTCACCCTGACGTGAACAACGTCCGCGAAGCTGGCGGTCGACCCGGCGACTGCGATGGCGTTCTGTTGCAATCACGAAAAGTCCGCCCTTTTCCCCGATTCCTTCACCGAGTTTAATGTCCGTTCCCCGGCCGGCCATGTTCGTGGCGACGGTGACGGCACCGGGTTGACCGGCGCGGGCGACGATCTCAGCCTCCTGAAGGTGGAATTTTGCGTTAAGAACGGAGTGAGGGATTTTCGCCATTTTCAGCATGCGGGCGAGAACCTCGGAGGATTCGACGCTTGCTGTTCCAAGGAGAACCGGCTGCTCTTCGGCATGTCGTTCCCGCACGAGATCGATGACCGCTTTGAATTTCTCACGCTGCGTTTTAAAAATCTTATCGTTGAGATCTTCCCGGGCTATGGGGCGGTTCGTCGGGACGACGAGAACTTCCAGTTTGTAGATGTCATGGAATTCTGCCGCTTCAGTTTCGGCTGTTCCGGTCATGCCGCCGAGCTTCTCATACAGGCGGAAGTAGTTCTGAATCGTAATCGAAGCATAGGTCTGGGTCTCGCCTTCGATCGTGACTCCTTCTTTAGCTTCGACAGCCTGATGTAGACCGTCTGACCAGCGACGTCCGGACATCTTACGACCGGTGTTCTCGTCAACGATCATGACCTTGTTGTCCTCGACCACGTAGTGCACATCTTTCTCGTAAAGAGTGTAGGCACGCATGAGCTGAGAGATGGTGTGCATCTTTTCAGCCTGAGCAGCCATCTTCGTTTGGAGCTCAGTCTTCTGCTTGGCTTTTTGGGAGTCAGAGTAGCTTTCGTTTCCATCAATGGACGAAAACGCCTCTGAGAGATCTGGAAGAACAAAGGCTTCGGGCTCGTTCGGGCTGAGGAATTGGCGGCCTTTTTCCGTCAGTTCAGCTTCGTGCTGCTTCGGGTCGAGTGTGAAGTAGAGCTCCTCTTTGAGGGCGAAGAGGGCAGTCTTCTGTGGATCGCGATAAAATTCGAGTTCGGCTTTTTCCATGGCCCGTCGAATTTCGGCATCTTCCATCGCGCGGAGGAGCGCGCGATTTCTAGGCATGCCCAGTTTCAGCTTGAAGAACATAGTTCCTGCTTCGGCAGTATTCCCGGCCTCGAATTCCTTCTTCGCCTCTTGGGCAAGATCGTTGCAGAGTGCGGTCTGTTTTCGGAAAAGGTTCTGTATTTGCCCTTTGTAGTTATCGAACTGCTGATCCTGTCTCACCGTGACGGGGCCGGAAATAATGAGCGGTGTTCTTGCTTCATCGACGAGAACGGAGTCGACTTCGTCAATGAGTGCGAAGTAGTGGTTTCTCTGAACTTGCTGAGAAGCTTCCTGCGTCATTCCATTGTCGCGCAGGTAATCGAAACCGAACTCGCTCGCAGTTCCATATGTGATGTCCCGCTCGTACATCTCTTTTCGAATCGGACCTCTCTGATCATTTTGAATGCAGCCGACGGTGAGGCCGAGCCATTCGAAAAGATATCCCATCCACTCTGAGTCACGTCGGGCGAGGTAGTCGTTGACGGTGATAACATGGACGCCCATGCCGGTGAGGGCATTGAGGTAAACGGGAAGGGTCGCAACGAGCGTCTTACCTTCACCGGTTGCCATTTCCGCAATCATTCCGCGATGTAAGCCGATGCCACCGATGAGCTGGACGTCAAAGTGGACCATTTCCCACTTCACGGGGTGGTCGCAAACATTCCATTCCTGACCGCAGAGGCGTCGGGCGGTATTTTTAACGACGGCGTAAGCTTCGGGTAGGATCTTTTCGAGATAGGCTGCCCGCGCCGCTGGAAATTTTTCTTTCAGCTCGGCGAAGAGGCGCTGCGCTGAGAGGATCTGCTCGATAACCGCTTCATTCTCAAGTCCGGAGACTTCTTCGGGTTTCGTGAATCCATCTGCGTCGCGAAACTCATCCGCGAGATTACCGAATCGCTCTGACCATCCGGTGAGGACCTCTCGGTTTTCATCTCCGGTGCGAGCTTTGAGCATCCGCTCACTGAACGAAGTGACGCGAAGGTCGTAGCGGCTGAGGTGCTCTTTCCAGGCTGTTGTCTTGTCTTTGAGGACCTGATCCGGCTCATTCTGAAGTGTGATTTCGATCTCGTTTATGCGCTCGACAAGGGGCGCGACCTTCTTGAGGACGCGCTGATTGCGGCTGCCAACGATGAGTTTAAGAATGAACTTAAGCATGGTCTGGGGTCTAAAAAGATTAAGGAAGACGAAGCATACGGTATTTCAGACTTTTTTCAGTCACTTTTGCCTCGTCGAAATATGAATTGGAATCGCCCTAGGAGTGGCGGCGCAGGAATTCGTCAGCGAGCGCTCGATAGGCTACTGATCCGGAACAGGACGGGGCATAATCAATGATGGTTTGACCGTAGCTGGGCGCTTCGCCAAGGCGAATGTTCCGGGGAATGATCGTTTCGTAGGTGACTTCGGGAAAATACTCACGCACATCGTTGATGACCATCGAGGACAGGTTGGTTCGGCTGTCGGCCATCGTCATGACGATACCTTCCAGCACGACATTTGAATTGGCTCCTGACTCTTTGATCTGCTGATGAACTCCTACGATCTTCGAAAGCCCTTCAAGGCCGAAATACTCACACTGGAGAGGAACGATTAACTCATCAGCGGCTGCGAGGGCTGATGTCATCAAGACTCCGAGAGATGGCGGGCAGTCCATGAGAAGGTAATCCGCCGGATTTGATCGCTTGAACGGCTCGAGAAGATTCTTCAGACGCACGAGGTGATCATCCTCCCGCGCCATTTCGATCTCGCAACCCGCGAGGTCCATATCACAGGGAATGATTGAGAGATGTTCATACTTGGTCGCCCGGACGAGTTCAGTGACATCTCCTCCGCCGATGAGGTGCTGATAAATACTCGGGTGTTCGCCGGGTGTGAAATCAAGGGCACTGGTTGAATTGGCCTGCGGATCCAGATCGAGAACGATAACGCTGACTCCTCGTTCTGCGAGGCAGGCTCCCAGATTCACCGAAGTCGTGGTTTTTCCGACGCCTCCTTTTTGGTTGGCAATGGCAATAGTTTTCATGGGGAAGGGTGCTGAAAAGAGGGTGGGCTGGAAAGTTGCCCGATCCTACGCGAGGCGAAAGGAAAAAAGGGCAACATTCGGGAAAAGTTTCGGCCGGCGAAATTTGTGTTGGTCGGCTGATATTCATTGAAGTGAGCTGGGGAGAAAACGGGCCATTTCCAAAGGACGCTCATTGATTGGAGAATCTGCAAGACTGTGGAAATTCCCGACTTGCATTGAGAGGTGGCCTTTGGTGTAGTGATCTCACTGAAAACGAGATTCCAGCTTTCATCGTCGGAATCCGCTAAGCGCCTCCAAAGTGCGATGATAGCGGCTACACTCTGTTGCGGTGTTTATCCAATCGCAGCTCAGGAAGAGGCTTCTGCTGAGCCGACTCCGGAAGCAGAAGGCACTGAAGCTGTTGCTGCCGCTGAGGCGAACGAGGGCGTCGTCGACACTCCTTCGTCTTCGGAGGACTCATCAGGCGAGTCGGAAGCAAAGGAAGAAAAGACTCCGGAAGAGATTCGTGAAGAGATGCTGGAACGGCTCGCGGATCAGTTGTCGAAACGCATGAAATCGTTGAAGGAGCGAGAGCGGGCGCTGGAGGTTCGCGAAAATGCGCTCGGGGAACGCGAAGAAGCGCTTGGAGATCGAGAGCGGATGATGGGTTCGATGGAGGAGCTCCTGCAACTGCGGGAAGAGGTGATCCAGCGCCGGGAAGAGCTCCCTCCACCACAATCCTGGAATGGCCCGGATGCTCCCTCAGTCTATGGGCGCTACGCTGCGGTGTTGGATGGAAAAACGATGCAGTTTTATCACAAGAAGAATGCGGAATCCCGCACTCCGGTGGCGAGCACACAAAAGCTGGTGACGGCTCTTGTTGTCTGCCATGAGGGCGACCTTGACCGGCTCGTCGTAGTTCCTCGCGAGGTCTACGATGTCGAGCCGACAGTGGTCGGAGTTAAACCGGGGGAAAAATACACGAGGCGGCAAATGCTGACTTCACTGCTCGTGAAAAGCGGAAACGATATTGCAGCGACACTGGCAATCGACAATGCAGGATCGATTGAGGCCTTCGCTGAGAAGATGAATGCCTTCGCGAAATATATCGGAATGATTGATTCAAACTTTGTGAATCCCCACGGGCTTCCCGCTGAGGGGCAATACTCAACCGCGAGGGATATCGCGATTGCCGCGTATGAGGCTTATCAGGTCCCGGATATTCGCGAAATGGTCAACAAACCGGTTTATGAATTTGTATTCAACAGCGGAGATATCCGCATGCTGTATAACACGAACAAAGTGCTCACCTCCTTTGAGGGATGCAACGGCATGAAGACCGGTTTTACTTACGCGGCCGGCAACTGTCTCGTGTCGAGTGCTCATGTCGATGGGAATGATCGAATCTCGGTGGTGATTAAAAGCGCACGACCACATGTTTGGGAGGACAGTAAAAAATTACTCCGATGGTCGCTGGATCTTGAGATGGACGGACCACTCGATGACTTAGCCCTGGTCAGGTGAGGGCCCCGGCGGCGTCTTCGACCGCATCAACAATGGCCTGTTTGACGTCATCGACCGAAATAGGCTTGGCAACAAATCCGTTCATCCCGCCCGAGAGGCAGGAGTCGCGAACTCCCGCAAGAGCATGACCGGTCATCGCGATGATAATCGGTTGACGGGCGAGGCCGAAATTTTGACGAATCGCTTCGGTCGCGTCGAGTCCGCCCATGACAGGCATTTGAAGATCCATGAAGACGAGATCGATATCGCCTTTAGAGACGCGCTCGACGCCCTTGGCACCATTGTTTGCGAACTCGATGTTTTCATAACCCAGTTTTTCGAGCACCATACCGGCGATCTTCTGGTTCATGAGGACATCCTCGACGATAAGGATTCGTGCGGGATAGCGTTTCGCAAATTCTCCGCCTTTTAAGGAGGTTCCAGTACCAGTCTTCTCGAATTTCGTCTCCGAAACTTCGATTCCCCGCTTCCGCTGAATCATACAGACAGCATCCTTCAGGAGTTTAAGTTCTGAAATAGGCTTGTAGAGAGTCCGGATCAAAGGATGTTTGTTCTCGTCGATTCGAATGCTGCTTTCGCCGATGCTGGAGAGAAAAATGGAAGGGATTTCGTGATGAATCAGTTCATCGGCAAAACGTTTCATGTTCTCCTCCTGCTCCATTGCCATAGGATCAGCGATGACGAGATCAGGTCCTTGCGAAGCGATGTGAGAAGCCAGTTCCGGGGTGTATTGTTTCGCAGTTTGAATGTCGACCTGCCACGATTCAAGATAGGTTTTGAGAAGTTCGTTCAACGCAGCGTTTCGCGTCAGGAGGACGCAGGTCATTCCGTGGAGCGGTTTTTGATTTTCAATTTGGTGCTGTGGCTTGACCGCACCCTGTTGAGGCACCTCACGGAATGGAATGTTGAAAGCGAATTCAGACCCGATGCCGAGTTCGCTCCGGACGCTTAGTGAACCTCCGAAGTATTGGCAGAGTTTTTTACTGATGGCGAGGCCAAGGCCGGTTCCTCCGAACCGTCTCGTTGTCGATGCGTCCGCTTGCGTAAATGCTTCGAAAATGCGATCCAGATTCTCTTCAGCGATACCGATACCAGAGTCCTTCACAGAGACAAGAATCATGGATTCGCTTCCTGATTTCGTTTCACGGGTAGTTAGACTCGCCGTGATGATCACTTCACCTTTGTGGGTAAATTTCATCGCATTACCTACGAGGTTAACGAGCACCTGCTTGATTCGCTCCCGGTCTCCGAAGACCATGCTGGGAACGCGTTTCTCAATAAAGTAAATCAGTTCGATCTGGCTCTCGGCTGCGTAGTAGGCGAACATTTCGATCGTCTCTTCGATCAGGGCAGTGAGGTCAACAGGCTCGTTTTCGAGTTCCATTTTCTCAGACTCGAGTTTCGAGAAATCAAGAACGTCATTGATGAGGTGAACGAGCGACTGGCCACTCGATCTCATGATTTGAACGAGTTCTTTCTGCTCACTCGTGAGAGGGGTCTCGATGAGAAGGCTTGTTGTTCCGATGATTCCGTTCATCGGAGTCCTGATCTCGTGACTCATGTTAGCGAGAAAGTCCGATTTGGCTTCCTGGGCGACTTCTGCCTGTTGCTTAGAGATTTGAATCTCGTGAATGGATTCTTCGAACTGCGAAGTCGTTCGGCGCAGGCTTTCGGCCATAAGGTTGAAGCTTGCGTGAATGCGTTCGATCTCAGGAGGACCAGATTCCTTGAGACGATAGTCATATCGGCCTTCGCTGACCGTCTTCATTCCTTCAGACAGACCCTTGAGACGCTGGGAAAACCACGCTCCCATAAAAATCAGTGAGATGAGCAGCGGAACAATTCCGATGAGAGGGAAGAGGTGGCGAAGATCGAGAACGCTCGTCAGTCGCAAAATGCCGGAACTAACGACGGACTCCGTCGCGACATAGATTGTCTGATCCCCGAATCGTGTTGGAAAGACGGCCCGTAGGGTCATCGATTTTGCGTTGGAATTTCCAAAGCTGGATCGGAGAACGTTCGTCGCTGCGTCTAGATCTTCGACTTCGCCGGAGAAACCGCGGAATAGAGGGCGCCCCGTGGTGATAACATCGAGGAGCATAGATGACAACATGGCCCCTTCTTCCGCTTCAAAAGTGGCTGACTCGCGGGAAAAGGCAGTTTTGGGCCCACCTCCCGATTCGTCGATACTGAAAATCTTAACCTGAGCCACAGGATCTTTCGAGAGCGTGTAGTTGATGGCGTTGAGAAAGCTGTCGACCTCGTTGAGAGCCGCCTTATTACCGGCCTCAAGTTTCCGCAGGAAGTCCGGGGAAAGCTCCCGTGAAAATTCCGCGACGACGGAGTAAAATCTCTCGTTCAGATTTCTCTTCGCATTCTTCGCTTCATGTAAGTAGGTGATACCAAGGCCCAATACGGCTCCTGCGGCAGCCATAAGAAGGCTGGCGCAAAGCAAGGTGAATCCAAGAGATGGCCTACGAGAAAGCATCGACTTAATATCGTAGCCTAAGACTGTTAATCAATATGAAAATGATAATTTCCATAATTAATTTGAATGATTGATTACTTGAAGAGATCGGGCGCCTGATCTAGGGTCGCGCTCGCCCAAAAAAGCGCGGTTAGCTCAGGGGTAGAGCACCTCGTTCACACCGAGGGGGCCACTGGTTCAAATCCAGTACCGCGCATTTTTTTCTCCGGCGTTCATGCCGGAATTCCATCCCGATACGGGAGTGAATTTGATGAGTTCGAGAGAGAACTTTCAGCCCTGAGCGCACTCCGGAGTTGGGTAATAACCCTACCTTCCGGGTCGTGGAGGACGATGTGGGGATTCCCAAAACCCCGTATTCCATCATCAGCTTCTGATTCTCTGACTGATCAGCATTCAGGCAAGCCCAGATTGACTGATTGTGAAATAGCTACTTCTTGTCTTTGTTCGGGTCGTAAAAAATGCGGATGTCTGCCTCAGTAGTCCCCAGCAGTTCCTGCGCCCGTTTCAAAGCGTTCCTTGTTGAGAGATTCGGATTCTTAGGATTGTTCGCGAAGATGTTACTCCGCCCAATTACCTCGACTGTCCCGGCATTCTTGAGAACGCGATAGACCTCTTTCGTTGCACCGCTGATGATAACATGACGATCATGCGTGTTGAGAAACTGGACCATTTCTTCCAGGGCGACGACGCTGGTAGCATCAAGATGTCGGGCGTTTTTCAACCTCAGGATAATGACTCGCAAGTCTGGATCGAGAGATGTTTTCTGGATTTGAGTGCGGAACAATTCCGCCGCTCCAAAGAAGAGGTCTCCCTCGACGTGAACGATCGAAATCGCGGGCATCGGTCGAGTCCGTTTTTCACCAGCTTCGCGCAATTCCCCCTGTTCGGAGAACTCGTATTCGGTGAGATAGGGGCGGCTAGCAGCGCGAAGATAAAGCATGATCGAAATACCAACACCGAGGAATATTGCCACATTCAAGGGCATGACGAGGGCTGCGATGAAAGTTGTCAGAAGCACCGCTGCATCAGAGGAAGTCGCGTAGAGCGAAATACGAATATGATGACGATTGATGACAGAAGCGGCGATACACATCACGAGCATGGCGAGGCTGCATTTCGGGACATGCACCATGTAATCACCCAGAAGAAGTAGGCCCACGACGCACAACATTCCGCTGATGATGCTGGAAAGCCGGGAGACTGCACCGCTCGAAAAATTGAGGGCAGATCGGGTCAGTGACCCTGAAGCCGGCATTCCACCGCTGACGGAAGCAGCAAGGTTTGCCATGCCGACGCTAAGCATATCCTGATTCACATCGGGACGATCACCAACCCGGCTTGCGAGTGTCTTTGACATCACAGAATTTTCGAGGGCGGCAAGAAATGCAATTGAGAAGGCCAGCCCAATGAGGCGGCTCAAATCGGTGAATATACCGCGGCTGCTGATCTCGGGGAGCCTTGGTTTCAAATCTGAGATCGCAAACGCTTCAAAGGTGGCAACCTCCCAGTTTGCGTAGCGATGGAGAAAATAATAGGAAGCGGAAACGAGGAGCAGAGTGATCGCAAATACGGGCAACTGAGGTAGTTTTCTCCTCAGGAAAAACCACACCAAAAAGGTGGCTATGGAAAGAATCACGGGCTGCCATTTCAGGTGCGTAAATTCTGCTGCGGTTCCTTGAACAATAGTGAAAAATGTTTTCGGGCCCTCTGAGACAGTTTCGGGTAGTTCCACGCCCATGACGTGCCGCATCTGATTGGCAATGATGAGCACGGCTGCACCGGTGATGTAGCCAACGACGACAGAGCGGCTGACATATTGCACCAGTTCAGCAACCCGGAAAAGCGCTCCAATCGTGAGAAGAACTCCGACCATGAGAGCAAGCATCGGAAGGTAGAAAAGACGATCAGCGGCGGAGAATGCAGCAAAGCTGGCGAACAGCATGAAGGCGGTTGCATTTGTCGGGCCGAGAATAGTATGCCGTGATCCCGCAAAGAGAGGAGCAATAATGGCCGCGATTGCTCCCGAAACAATGCCATACTGAATTGGAAGTTCGGCGATAACCGCGTAAGCCATTCCCTGCGGAAAAGCGAGAAGAGCGACGTTCAATCCCGAAAGGGCGTCCGACCTGAGATCCTTCGGGCGGTAGCCTTGAAACGAATTCCGGATCGGAAGAAAGTCGATCGAGTTTTCCCCAATGAAACTTCCGATCCTGTGTCCCAGTCTTCTAAAAAGCCAGCGATTCCGTCTCCTCATACAATGGTCGCGTCCAATATTGGATCAGGCTGCGTGGATAACAACGCTTAATCCTTGGATTGCAGGTGTTTAACCCTGTCGTGGCCGAAGCGGCGGGCAACATCCTCCAGCATGAGATAGATGCAGGGGACAAGAATAAGGGTGATTACGGTGGCAAAGAGGATGCCAAAACTGAGAGAGACCGCCATTGGGATGAGAAATCGGGCCTGGACATCGGTTTCAAGAAGCATGGGGGTGAGGCCTGCAAAAGTGGTTAAAGATGTGAGCAGGATAGGGCGGAATCGAGCGGCCCCGGCCTCCCATGCCGCATCGTGAATCGATTGTCCTTCTTTGACATGACGATTCACGTAGTCAACGAGGACAAGACTGTCATTCACGACAACTCCGGCGAGAGCGACGATGCCGCACATACTCATGATCGAGAAATTGAATCCCATGATGAGATGTCCAAAGACCGCTCCGACCAGCCCAAACGGAATCACTGACATGACAATGAGAGGCTGAATGTAAGAGCGAAGGGGAATCGCCATGAGGATATACATACCAAGGAGAGCGAGGACAGCTTTGCTTCCCATTTCGCTAACGGATTGATTCTGATCCTTCTGTTCTCCTTCGAAGCTGTATTGAATTCCAGGATACTTTTCGATGATCTGTTCGAGCGCACCTTTCTCCTCCTCGGGAAGAGGAGGTTTACCCGTTTTATCACGGATCAAATTTCGAATATTCTCTTTCCAAAGTTGGGACTTCGTTTTCTCGACGCTGCCGGCGGTCAAAGAGCGAACCACCTCTGTCGCATTGGTTCCCCGGGCTTTATCGACATCTGCGGTGATCCGAATCGCCCGTTGCTGGTCAGTGCGCTGGATCGTGGCATTACTTCGTCCGAACTCTACGGTTGCCACCTCAGAGAATGGGACTTCAGCTCCCTCGGGCGTGCGAATTTTGATGTTCTGGAGATCAGCAATGGAGGCACGTTCTTCGAGCGGATAGCGAACGTAGACCTCGACCTCATTTTTGCCGCGTTGAAGTCGCTGGATGAGATCCCCGTAAAAGCCTTGCCGTACCTGGCGCGCTACATCGTCGAGTCGCAGGCCAAGTGCAGTCCCCCTCGGCAGGATGCTTAGTTTGAGTTCCCGTTTTCCCTCGACATCAGAGTCAGAGATATCAATGACTCCAGCGAACTCGCCAAGGGCATCTTTGGCTTCTTCGGTTGCTTTCTCGACATACTCCAGATTGTCGCCAACGATTTCAAGGTCGATCGCATTTCCTCCTGCGGCTGACTCAGTGGCGAAGGTCAGTTCAACCGCACCCGGAATCGCTCCAACCAGTTTCCGCCATTCGGAAACAATCTCGACTCCAGTCGCATCCCGTTCGGTTGATGGTCGAAGTTCGATCGTTACTTCTCCGAGATTGTTACCCTTCGGCATCAATCCGCCGGGAGCGCCCATTCCCTGCAGGAGAGGCTGCGAGCCGACGCTTGCGAGCATGTGTTTGATGACACCCTCGCCGTCGGACCCCTTGAACTTCTCATTCAGCACAAAAGCATTTTTTTCAATCTTTCTTACCGCTGCTTCGGTGGTCTCATAGGACACTCCCTGAGCCATCTTGATTTTTGAGTTGATGACATCGGTTTCCACTTCAGGAAAGAATACAAATTTGATGTGGCCCGAACTTATCGTTCCGATCGTGATAAAGAAGATTGAGAGGAAAGCGATGAGAACGAGATAGCGATTCCGAAGAGCGAATGAGAGCGCCGGGCGAAAATAGCGATCGATGAACACTTCCAATCCACGAGAAAAAAGGCGTTGAAATCGAAGGATTGGACCAGGTTCCCTTTCCTCGCTCGTGGGTTTTAAGAGAGCGAGATGTGACGGCAGAATCAGTTTGGACTGAAAGAGAGAAAAGAGCAGGGTGGGGATGACGATAAGTGGAATGTTAGGCCAAATTTTACCGCTCACACCACTGAGTCCGAGCATTGGAGTGAAGGCCATCGCAGTGGTTAGAATGCCAAACACAACGACGATTCCCACCTCGCGGGTTCCGCGGGGGGCGGCGTCTCTCGGATGCTCGCCTCTTCGCATCCTGCTGTAGACGTTTTCACCGACAACAATCGCGTCATCAACCACGATTCCGAGGACGAGAATGAATGCAAACAGCGAGATCATGTTGATCGAGATTCCGGTATAGGGCATCAGGGCGATCGCGCCGGCGAAAGACACCGGGATACCTATTGAAACGAGCAGCGCAAGGCTGGGTCGCAGGAATAGTGTCAGGACCAAGGCAACGAGGATTAATCCAACGATTCCGTTTTTCGCAAGAAGGTTGAGCCGACCTGAAAGGTAGAGAGAGTCATCCTTCCAAATTTCAAGGGTAACTCCTTCGGGAAGAGAATCAGGCGCGACATCATAGACATATTTTTTAACGGTGTCGGCAATCTTAATGGTGTCTTCGTTACCGACCCGGAAAACGTTGATGAGGATGGAGGGCTTTCCGTCAAAGCGGGTATCGATTGTGTCTTCTTCAAAGCCATCAATAATGGTCGCGATTTCACCCAGTCCGACGCGCGAGCCGTCAGGACGGGTAATGACAGTGATGTCTCGAAACTCTTCAGCAGAATATCTTCTCTGCTCGGTGCGGAGGAGTACCTCACCGCCTTCAGTCTTCACAGAGCCACCCGGTAAGTCGAGTGAGGCACGCCTCACTGCTGCGGAAACCTGATCGAAGGTGATGCCATACTGCCGCAGAGTCTGTTCCGACACTTCAATCGAAATTTCGTATTCGCGAACCCCTGCGAGACTTGCCTGGGTGACAGGTTCGTCGGTCCCTTTGTAAGTTAACAGCCCCGAGCGAACCCGCTCGGCGAGCTCGCGAAGAGTTCGTTCGTCCGTGTCGGCGGATACGGAAATACTCATGACCTGAGCTTTGATGAGAATTTCTTCGAGGATGGGCTCCTCGGCTTCCTCGGCAATATTCTGAATCGCATCGACCCGCGTCTTGACGTCGTCCATGACGTTGCGGGGATTGTAGCCGGTTGCGACTTCTACGGTAACGGTCGCGTTACCCTGATTTGCATAAGAGCGGATTGTATCGATGCCGTCGACATCCTGAATCGCTTCTTCAACAGGAACAATAATCCCCTTTTCAACTTCTGCCGGTGTGGCGTTTGGGTAAGGAACGGTAACGTTGATAGCATCGACCGATATTTCAGGAAAAATTTCCTTCTTAATCGATGGCCAGGTACCGAGACCGATCACAACGATTAAGAGCATAAGGAAGTTCGCGGCAACATGGTTGCGGCTGAACCAGTAAATTACTCCGGAGTCTTTGGATTCTTCGCTCACGTTACTCAGAGAGAGGGTTTTTAGTTTCGCGGGACTTCATCGCAGCAGGAGAAGCGTCGACTCTCATGCCGGCGACGAGATCGGGGAGCTCTGTGAGGCTGATTCGTTCACCCTCTTTGAGACCATCGCTTACATAGACGAAATCTCCCTCCCGGTGAATCACCGTGACACGTCGAAAATCGATCAGATCACCTTCTTTGATGATGACAAGCTCGTTCAGATCCCGAAAGGCCCGGAAAGGAATTTTTGCGACGTTTGACAAGGGACGGCTTGGAATTAATGCATCGACATAGAGACCGGGGCGAATCTGGATGCCGCTTGCATCAATTGATTCTCCGACTCGCGCAACGAGATAGAGTGAACGCGTTGATCGGTCGATTTCACCCTCACTCCGAATGATTTCAGCTTTCCAGCGGCGTGTCTTTCCGGCGGCAGTGGCTCGGATTTCAGCTATTCCTTCGGGATGCCCTTTCGCATTCCCCGGCAGAAAAGCAGCGCTGTCGACCGACAAAGGAAGCCGAACTTCGAAGGGTGAGATCGTATAGATTTCTCCAACAGGTGCGGCGGGGGCTAGATAATTTCCAAGTTCAGTTGAAGTCGAAGCAATGATTCCGTCATATGGGGCGCGGATCGTGGTTCGTTCGAGATCATTCCCTGCCTTTGCAAGAGCAGCCCGTGCGGAAGCAACGCGAGCTCGCGCGCTCTTAAGTTGCGGTTTTCGGGCAAGAAGTGCGGAGGGTTCTCCCGCATTGCCAAGGCGCCTCCAATCGCGCATCGCCTGATCCGCTTTTGCTTCCTCCGAAGCGAGAGAAACTTCCGCTTCGGCGAGGTTGCTAGCTGCCTGCGCTTCTGTGGCTTCGTAATCCGTTTTGTCGATTCGAATGAGAACGTCACCTTTTGAAACCTGCATGCCTGCTTCAAATGCAGGCGAGACTTCGATCACTTTTCCTCCGACCTCAGCGGAAAGTTGGGTGCGTTTGTCAGGTTGAATGATGCCTTGAGACGGGAGCTGAAAAATTTCTTCTCCTTTGCTCACTGTCATGTATTCGACCACCGGAAGATTTATAATCTCCTCCTTTTTGGCCGCCTCAGGACGAGTGATCCAGAGAAGGGCCGAGAAGGCGATTCCCGCAAAGAGAATTGCGACTCCGATAATGACTTTGCCAAAACGTTTCATGATTCATTCTCCTTTGTTGATGGAGGGGGATCGTAAGGGCGGAAGCTTCCGCCAAGAGCAAGATAGAGGTCGACTCGGTTTTCGAGTCGGAGTCGTCGCACTGTCAATAATTGAGATCTCGCGGTGAACTCCTGTTGTTGGGAAGCGAGGACAGTGAGGATATCTCCAGTGCCATTTTCGAATTCACTGCGCGCCCGCTCGAAGGCCTCGGATGAGAGACGCGCGGTGCGAATCAGCGCAGTGACGCGATTGCTGAGGAACTCCTCGGAAGCGAGCGCGTTTTCGACTTCAGAAAATGCAGTTAAGGCGGCTTGCTCAAATTCCGTTGCGGACAGCTCAAGCTCCGCCTGACGCCTCGCAACATTGGCCCTGAGCCTTCCTCCCTGCAGGATGGGTTGGGCTAAGTTTCCCGCCACTCCCCAAATTGTAAATCCGCTGTCGAGAATCTTACTGATATCTTCGCTGGAGGTTCCAAAGCTGCTTGTGAGGCCGATAGCTGGAAGGAGAGAGCGCTTCGCCTCGAAGACACGTTCATCGGCAGCTGCGATGCGACGTTCTGCTGCGGCCAAATCGGGGCGACGATCAAGAAGCGTCGATGGAAGGTCTGCAGGAATCCGATCCGGAAAATTCGGGAGTTCAGCTTCCTTCCCTGCCTGTCCCGCCGGGTAGCGGCCTGCGAGGACCTCTAATTGCCGGGATGTCCGCTGGGCAAGATCCAACTGACTCTGCAACGAATCTTGAGCACGCGAAACATCTGCTGCGGAGAGGAGAAGCTCGGAGGCAAAGTTCCGGCCATTCTCTTCGATGCCGGATTCAAAGCGGTCGCGAAGCAATGCCTCAGTTCCGGAGAACGTCTCTATCGTCGAATTCGTCAGTGCGACTTGATCTTTGGCTTCAGCGAGGGCAAACCAGGCCTTTGCTGCCTGCCCGCTGAGGGATAGCTCTGCGGTTGCCCGGTCGTACTCGGAGGCTTCAAACTCGGCGACCGAAGCTTTCGTGGCGGCGCGAATTCTGCCCCAGAGATCAATTTCCCAACTCAAGTCGAGTGAGAGACCGAATTGATTGTTTCGCGAGGAAAGAACGCTCCCCGGCGGAGCTCCCGGAATAGGAAGACCAATGAAGTTTTGTAAATTCCGTGAGCCAGATCCGCCTCCTTGAAGCTGGGGGTAAAGATCGGCAGCGACAATGTTTGCTGAAGTCCTCGCAATCTCAATTCTCGACTGAGCAGCTTTGAGGTCCTTGTTGTTTTCCAGTACCGAATCAACGAAAGCGTTGAGACTTGGATCTGAAAAGTGCTCAATCCAGTAGTGATCAGGGAAAGTGTCAGGGCGATAAGGGCTTCCGGCAATCCAGTGTCCCGGAGCTTGCACTGATGTGTGATGCTTTGCGTCGTTTGGGGAGAGGGACTCACAGCTGCTCAGTAGGAAAAGAGCAGCGATTGAGGCGATCGTTGCGCCCATTTTTTCCCCACCTCTGGACCGCTCTCGTCGTTTTGCGCTGGACTCTGCGCGAAGACCCGCTGCGGTGTAGTCAATGAGCCTGCGCAAGATGTCTTCCGGATCGGTAGATTCAACCCGCCCCTGCGAAAAGACTGTGACCCGATCTCCATGCGTGAGTGCATAAACCATAGTCCCGAATGAGAAATGCATGCGCCAGAAGAGGTCAGTTTCGTCGACATGGGGAAGCGAAAGTGAGACAGCTTTCATAAACCGGCTGATCATTTCGTGAAACAGGTCCACGAGTGTTTCCGAAAAGTTTTCGGTTGGCTCGGCGAGACAACGGCCTGCGAGCTTGAGGTAGACCGATGATTGATGAGGAGAGGCTTTGAGTTGGTTTACGACCGGGCGATGAACCGACTCGAGAATCTCTTCAATCGGAACCGGCCGACCTTCATAACGCGATTCAACCTCATCGAGAAGTCGCATTCTCTGTTCGTTTATCGGTCCGATTACTTGTGTCAGCACCTCTGCAATGAGGGCTTCTTTGGATCCGAAGTGATAATTGACCGAAGCTATATTGGCGCCCGCTTCGCGAGTGATTTGTCTCAACGAAACATCTCTGAAGCCGTGGTCTGAAAACAGTTGCTCAGCCGTATCAAGGATACGTTTTCTCGTTTCAGTCTGTTGCAAGTTTGCCTTGGCCATTCGATCAGAGACTTCGAAGCCCCAACAAACGTTTCAAACACTTGTTTGAAATTGGCAAGCAAAGATTTCGAGATTCTCGTCACAGAGCCAGTCGCTGCGAATGGTGAAAAGGTTCAGCTAGGGCTGAATTGTTTCCGGCTTTGGAGGCTCAAACTTCATGATTTTGTCATGAATTTTGAGGATCTCTTTGGATTTCTCGAAGAAAGCGGCAACGTCTTCTGCGCTTCTCTCATTTGAATCGACGACGGATTCCAACTGGGCGAGATACTGATTAATGTCGAGAGAAACGCCTGCCATCTGACGCTGTGCATTTGTGTAGGCGCCTGCGACTCTGGATTGTGCCTCTGTCAGGGCGGAGAGCCGCCCCTGATTTTCAAAATACTGGTTTCTTTCTTCTTTGAATTTCTTGTTCTGAAAGATTCGCTTACCGAGAGGAGTGGTCTCTATAGGATCCGCTTCTCCGGCAGGGATCTGAGCAAGCTGCTGATTGAAGTAGCGGTTCAGCTCCCTGAATTCATTGAGAGGTTTCTTGTATTCTTCGTGAAGAAATACGAGGCCGTTGATAACGCTCTGTAGTTCCGCCGCTTCCTTTGTGTCGAGATTTTGGCCGTCGCGGAGGCGAGTTTCGATGTCGCCGATGTAGCTGAGCGTATTTTGACTGTCATACACGATTTCGTTCATCTGTGCATAAGTCCGCTGCAGCTGATCCGTGTGCTGGTCTTTGAGTGTTTTTACTTGAGATGACCACTCCTCACGAAGGCGCTCCATTTCGGCCTGTTTGTCGGCAAGCAGCGACGAAAGCTCGGCATTTTTGTTTTCAAGTTCACTGGCGCGACCGGTAATGTCGGTGAGCTGCTGTTTCATGGTGAGCGCCTCAGACTGGGAGTCGCTCCAGAGACGGCCAAGCCAGATGGCTGCGATAGCTGCTCCGACGAATAGTATTGATAAAATCACAATAGCAATCTTTCGACCGACGTTTCCACTGCCGTATCCATATTCTGCCAGGGTCTCCTCTGTGCTGTTTTCCTCACTCATGATATTTATATCTTAGGTTGGTTTTCTTAAATTTCCAGACGTGGCGTGATTTCGTGCACGGTTAAACTACGTTATTGAGCGTAAGCTTCTTTCATTAGATATGAGCAGCGCAATGGAAATGAGAAAGCGATTTCTGGACGAGATCGAAACGGATCAATCGTTCCAGCTTCTCTTCGACCATCTTCCCGGAGTGCTTTTCTTTGCAAAGGATCTTGAAGGAAGGCTCCTTGCCGCAAACCGGGCCCTACTCGATCTGTATGGATATAAGGACGAAAAAGATTTCTGGGGTGTCACCGACTTCGAGTTGCTCCCGAGGAGTCTGGCTGAGAAGTTTCGGCAGGATGACCTCCACGTCGTGGAATCCGGTAAGCCGATGCTGGAAATTGTCGAAGTCTTCATCAGTCGCCACGGGATTCCCGCGTGGTTTCTCACCAATAAAATCCCCATTTTTTCGAAGGATGGAAAGACCATCGGGGTCATGGGGACGATCCAGAACTATGATCAGCAACGGGAACTTCTTCCGCCTGACTCAGACATCTCTCCTGCTCTGAACTTCATCGGAGCGAACTTCAATCGTGAGATTCCAATTCCCGGTCTTGCTGAGAAGTGTGGACTGTCGATCCGGCAGTTTGAGAGAAAGTTTAAGGAGCATCTCAAGACGCCCCCTCAACAATACATCATTAAAATGAGGGTGCACGCTGCCTGCGATGAGCTGAGAAGCTCGAAGAAGCAGATTTCGGATATTGCTACCGAACTCGGATTTTATGACCAGGCCGCGTTTTCCCGGCAGTTTAAGAAACACATGGGAATGACCCCGATGTATTATCGGAAGGAATACCGGTAAGCCCTATCAGGTTATTCATGGTTTGAGAATCACTTTCATGA
Source organism: Verrucomicrobiales bacterium (assembly GCA_029210205.1). Classification (GTDB taxonomy): domain Bacteria; phylum Verrucomicrobiota; class Verrucomicrobiia; order Verrucomicrobiales; family DEV007; genus Arctic95D-9. The sequence continues at coordinate 18,544 of JARGOD010000056.1, forward strand.
GTCCTTCCTCATTTTTGTGAAGCTTATGGAACCACTCTCCTCCTTCAGCGAGATCAACCGTGGCTGAAATAAGCGGCTCCACCTTGATTGAACCGTTTGCGACAGCTTCGACAGCGTCATCGTATTCACCCGCTGAGGCGCAACTTCCAAAGACGCTGAGCTCTCTCGTTACAACCGCCTGTAAGGGAAAGGGGACTTCAGCCTTCAGATTGCCGACGCATCCGATGCTTCCCCCTTTGCGGACCGAATCGATTGCGAGTTGGATCGTGGGGCCAAAGCCGACCACTTCCAGGGCAAGATCCGCTCCATCATCGTTCCCAACGATCTCCCTTACTTGAGCGGGGACTTCGTCGCTCGAAAGGAGGGTGGCGTCGGCACCAAGTTCTTTCGCGAGTTCAAGCCGCTTCTCGTCAAGATCAACCGCGATGACAGTACCGGCACCTTTCGCTTTCAGCGCCTGGACGACAAGAAGCCCGATCAGTCCGGCCCCGATCACGACAGCTGAGTCGTTCTTCTTTAGGGGAACCCGATTCACTCCATGAAGCGCGATTGAAACCGGCTCGGCGAAGGCTGCGTGTTCATAGCTGACCGCCTCTGGAATCTTGCAGAGAATATGTTGAGGGACTTTGACCAGTTCAGCAAAGGCCCCATGGCGACGGTATTCATCACAAGAGACGCCGAGGACATTTCGTTCGGGGCAGAGATTTATTTTGCCGCTCTTGCAGGATTCACATTCGCCGCAATAAACGGTCGAATCAAAGGTGACGCGGTCGCCCAGGGACCAACCGGAAACAGCGGAGCCCATCGCTGTGATTTCGCCTGAAGCTTCGTGACCCATGATGATCGGAGGAATACGCCTCCCGGAGCTTCCATCCATCCCGTGAATATCTGATCCGCAGATTCCGCAGGCTTTTACCGAGATGAGAACCTCATTTTCACCCATTTCGGGATCAGGGGCTTCGCCGAATTCGAACTGGTTGTAGGCGGTCAGAGTGAGTGCTTTCATCGCAAAATTTGAGACTTGAAGCCAAGTGGTAATCGCAACAAGGTTGGGCATCAAATTGAAATCCCCATCTTCAATCTTTTCAGAATTCCCGCCTAAAGCGCTTCGAGGCTTCTTTCTCGCGGCCCTCGCGATGACCTTGTCTCAATGCGAGACCATGGAAACCGGAGAAACGGCGAGCGGACCGACGATTACAGTTGAGGGAACACTTTTCTACCCTGATGAAGTCGGGGCAACCATCATCATTCCAGTGGGGGCCCAGGTGATCGGGGCAGGTGGAAAGGATTGCCACTACATTGTTCAAGCGGGAGGCTCTCTCACGGCGCATTCCGGAGAGAGTAATACCTTCAAAATTAATGCGGGAGGCCACTTTCGCGGCTTCTCGCATCCGGCGACGAACTGTGTCGTTACCTATGAGGAGGGCGCTATCATTGAGCCTGAACTGGGTGGCCCCGGCACTCGTTTTGAAGCGCTTTAGAGAGGCTTCAATCTCATCATTTGTTCAAGGCCCTCACGACCGTCGTAGCTGGCGCGCGGGACGTAGCTTTCAAGAATTTGAAAGCGGCCTGAACCCTCAAATCGTTCTCGCAACTCCTCGACTGTTGTCCCGTGGGGCGGACCTTCACCGGGGCTGTGCTCGTCGTCATACGGATCCCGGTAGAAGACCGCGAGGAGTTCACCGTCAGGTTTTAGAGCGAGATGAACAGCCTCAACATAGGCGTCTCGCATTTCAGGTTCAATCGCGCAGAAGCAGGTGTGCTCCCAGACCCAATCGAATGCAGATTGGTGGGCCGGCGGTAGATCGAAGAGGTCTCCCACTTCTGACTGAAACTGGGCTGATCCGTTCTCAATGTTGGCGGATGCAACGGCACTGGGAGAGATATCGAGACCAATGACATGGCTGGCGTCAGTTTTTTCCACAAGGGCTCGACCGTCGTGGCCTTTTCCGGAACCTGGAATCATCACCTTTCCGGAGATTGCTCCGGGATTCGAATCAACCCATTCCAGCAATGGAGGGGCAGCTGCGCCTTTGTCCCAGGGAGTGTGTTTGTCGAGGTAGTGATTTTCCCAATCCATCGCTATTGCTTTGTGGAAGAGGATACGCATGAACTCGTATTTCGCACTGGACCTTTTTTGAGACAGTGACAGCTTCTTCGACAATGAGCACTGCTAAATCCCTAACCGACGAACAGATCGAAACCATCCGACAATGGGCGGAGGACGGCGCAGAGCTTTCCGATATTCAGCAGCGCCTCGCTGGTGATCTTGAGGTCAAAGTGACCTATCTGGAAACTCGATTTCTACTCGAGGACTTGAAGATCGAGCTCAAACCGGTTGAGGTGCCCGAGCCTGAGAAAGTAGAGGAGCCCGAGGCCGACGTTGCGGAGACACCGGACGAAGAGACTCTTCCCGGCTCAGAATTGCCCGCCGATGACGAAGAAGTCATGGTAACGGTCGATACTGTCCTCAGACCCGGTGCGCTGATCAGTGGTCAAGCGACCTTCAGCAGTGGGAAGACCGCTGCCTGGTGGCTCGATCAGGCCGGCCGTCTCGGGATGGATCCGTCGGACCCTGACTTTCGTCCCAGTGACGAACAAATGAGATCCTTTCAGATGGCCCTCCAACGCACGATTCAGGAATCGGGGATGTAAGGGGGCTACCCATCCACATTGGAATACATACCCGTCAAAGTGAGTCCGCCGACTTCGAGTTCACGGGTAGACTTCAAGTTTAGGCCCTTTGATATTGGGCGGGTCTACTGTCGCGACGCAGATGCGTCTCTCCGCGATATTGCGTGTGTGTTTGCGATCCATCTAGGATGACATTCATGATAAAGGAAAAGATCTCCCGTCGCTCATTCATTTCCACCGGCAGTGCTGCTACTGCTGTCCTGGCAGGGCCAAACTTGCTTCTTGGACAGGCCAAAGGGGCGAATGAGAGATTTCGTGTCGGGGTGATGGGGCTCCAGCGCGGGCGGGGCCACATTAAGGCTTACCTCGATGTTCCGAATACGGAAGTCGCCTACCTTTGTGAAGTGGATGAGGCCCGTCTTCTCACCGCTGCAAACACGATGAAAGACAAGCAGGCGGCCGAGCCTCAGAAGGTCACTGATTTCCGGCGTATCCTCGACGATCCCGACATCGATGCTATTTCGATTGCTGCGCCAAATTTCTGGCAAACACCCGCGGCTATTCTTGCCTGCCGCGCCGGAAAACATGTTTACGTGGAGAAGCCGGGGAGCTACGACGCACACGAGGCGATGAAGCTTATTGAGGTCGCAAATGAGACCGGAAAGCAGGTTCAAATGGGCACCCAGCGGCGGTCTTATCCTGCGATGATCGAAGCCATTCAAAAGCTGAGAGAGGGCGTCATCGGAAAGCTCAAGTATGCCCGCTGCTTTTACAGCAATACGAGGCCGTCGATTGGAAAAGGGAAGATCACAGATCCTCCCGCCGGGCTCGATTGGGAAATGTGGCAGGGTCCAGTCCCGGATCAGCCTTACAAAGATAATCTCGTACACTACAACTGGCACTGGCATTGGCTCTACGGCGGGGGTGAGTTGGCGAACAATGGAGTTCACTCGCTGGATGTCGCCCGCTGGGCGCTAGGCGTCGACTACCCCGACCGGATAACCTGTCATGGGGGACGCTATCACTATGATGACGATCAGGAAACGCCGGACACCGCCTCTGCTGTTTTTGATTTTGGTGAGGTGGGGATGAGTTGGGAGGGAAGCTCCTGTCATCGCAGGAAACCTGAAGAACAGAGTTTTGTTTCGGTCTACGGTGAGGGCGGAAAGCTCGACTTCAGTAGCGCGAACTACACGATTTTTGACAGCGACGGGAAGGAGGTGGAAAAGAATGTTGATCCGCCCAGCGACATTCCGCATTTCACTAACTTCGCAAACGCGGTCCGAGAGGGTGAGCCTCTCAATCAGCCGGTTCAAGACGGACAGATCAGCGCGATGCTATGTCACCTCGGGAACATTGCCTACCGCACCACCGGAGCCGTGGATGTCGACTCAGCGACTGGTAAACTGGTCGGCAATCCGGATGGCGAAGCGCTATGGGGGCGCGAAAGCTATCGATCCGGCTGGGAAGTGTAGCGCTGGCGAACTGGTGAATGTTTAACGTTCGGTATCTGCGATGCCGAATCCGCCACCGCCTGGCGTTTCGATGATGAGGCGGTCACCGCGACGGGCTTCGAATCGAGCGCTGCCAGCGAGCTCTTCTCCATTGAGTGTTTGGAGTCCGCATTTTCCCGCTGTCCCTCCGGCACAGCCGAAGGGCGCTTCGATACGGTGTTGGGTCAGCAGGGATACCTGCAATGGCTCCAGAAATTCGATCTCGCGCACGACACCTTCTCCACCATTCCATTTTCCCGCGCCGCCGGATCCCTCGCGGATCGAAAATTGATGAAGCCGCACCGGATAGCGGTCCTCGAGAATCTCCGGATCAGTAATCGCTGTGTTGGTCATGTGAGAATGAATCGCGGCCGCACCATCGTAGCCGTTGCCGGCACCCGTGCCTCCGCAGATGGTCTCGTAGTAGCCGAATTCTTCATTGCCGAAGAGAAAGTTGTTCATCGTTCCCTGAGAACAGGCCTGAATCCCGAGCGCGCGAATCAAGGCGTCGACGACGCGCTGACTCGTCTCCACATTTCCTCCGACGACAGCGGGACAGTTCGCCGGATCATTATCGAAAGCGGGATTGAGGAAGCAGCGAGGCAGCTCGATGTCGACGAGTTGGAGGATGCCTTCGTTGAGTGGAACCTCGGTTTGGGTCCAGAGCCGGAGCACGTAAAGAACCGCGCTCTGAACAATCGCCGGGGTGGCATTGAAATTTCCGGGATGCGCCGGGGAAGTGCCGGTGAAATCTAGCTTCAAGCGACCATCGTCCACCGCTGCAGTGACTGATATTTCATGACCGTCATCAAGACGTTCCACGGTGCGTGCCGTGTCGATTGATGCTTTACGAAGTTGCCCGGCGAAGGCTTCGCAACTTCGATCTTTGAGATGCTGCATCTGAGCGTCGATAGTCTCGGCCCCATGCTCGGCGATGAGTGATTCCAGTAACTTGGCTCCTCGCCGGTTGGCAGCCAGTTGAGCATTCAGATCAGAGAGGTTGTCTTTTAGATTGCGGGTCGGGTAGGGGGCTTCGGTTAGGATTTTCGTCACATCGTCGAAACAGGACTCATGATCGCGAACGAGGTGAGTGGGCGATATCACGACGCCTTCCTCAGCGAGCGATTCCGCCCCTGGCGGCATTGAGCCGGGGGTGATTCCGCCGATTTCGGCATGATGCGCACGGTTCGCGATAAAGGCGACGGCATCGCCCTTTCCCCCGTCGAATACCGGCGTGATCAATGTCACGTCAGGCAGATGCGATCCTCCCACCGCAGGGTGATTCGTCACGATGGTGTTTCCGGGTTCGAACTGAATCGACTTTTGAACCATCCTGACACACACGCCAAGTGCTCCGAGATGAACCGGAATATGTGGAGCACTTGTGATCAGCTCGCCCTTTCCATCAAGAAGGGCACAGGAAAAATCTGCCCTCTCTTTGACATTGGTCGAGATTGCAGATCGTTGCAGCATTGTGCCCATCTCCACGACCAGTTGATCAAATCGATGACGGAACAGCTCTTGTATGATTTGCCCGGGGCGCTCTTTGATTGCCTGATCTCTGGAAGACAAGCGTTTGGCAACGAGCGTGCCGTTGCCTGCCGTCACCGTTCGCCATCCTGCGTTTAGAAAAAACGTGCTGAACGGGTCCTGAATCACCACCGGTCCATCCAGCGATTCCTCTGGTTTCATCGCGGCCCGGTCCTGCCATTCAATAGGGTTAGCTGACTGACCTAACCCTGTTGAATTTGGGAAATCAGGCACCGTCGAAGATTCTGAAGACCTTATCGTGCCGGCAATGGCCCGGTAGCTGACGACTTCAATCGATCGATCAGAGGCAGGTCGATAGCCAAAGGTATTCTCATATTCTGAAAGAAATTGATCCTCCAACCCAACGCTCTCGTTTAGCCGGATCGATAGGGTCGAGTCCTGCCCGGAGAGCCGCAACTCAGCGAGACGCTGAGTGATGGCTCCTTCGAAACCGGTTTTGGAGAGCGACTTGAGAGCCTCCTGATTCACCTTCTCAAATGTCTCGAGCAGAGCCGCATCGTTGCAGGCTAGGTTCACTTGTGCTTCGGCGAATCGTTCAATGCTCGCGCGGTCGAGCCCATAAGCACTCAGCAATCCGGCCTCGGCCGGGACCAGCACGGTCTTGATGTCGAGCCGTTCAGCTATATCGCAGGCATGTAGAGGGCCCGCTCCCCCGAAAGCAAGGAGTGCATAGTCCGAAGGATCGGCTCCGTCTCGGATCGAAATCGAGCGGATTGCATCCGCCATCTGTTCGACTGCGATGTCGAGTAGTCCCGCAAGAAAGGCCGTATCCAGCTCGGCCGAGGAGAGGCCTGCCTGGCGCTGGAGGTCGAGTGCTGCCGAGGCGGCAGCATCGAAATTTTCCTGTGTCAGTGGGATGCCGAAGTTGTCCGGATCAATCCGTCGAAGGAGAAGGTTCACATCCGTGATCGTGAGTGGTCCTCCGCGCCCATAGCAGGCCGGTCCGGGCTCGGCTCCCGCAGATTCCGGGCCCACGAGGAGGCCTCCGTTTCTCCACTGGCAGATCGATCCGCCGCCGGCCGCGACCGTTTCGATTTTCAGCGACGGAGAGAGGAGCCGCGCGTCCCCGACGACTTGCTCGAAGCGATATTGGAACGCGCCGTCGTAGCGGGCGACGTCCGTGCTCGTGCCGCCCATGTCGAAGGTTAATATTTTGTCGTAGCCGATGGCCGTCGCGATCGCCGCCGCACCCGAAACACCTCCAGCAGGACCCGAGAGGAGTGAATCTTTCGGGCAGTAGCTTTCGATGGGCTCCAACCCTCCCGCCGAAGTCATCGTGAGAAGCTGGCTGTTCTCTCCAGTGCGCTCCCCGATGTGATCGAGAAAAGCCTGCATTACCGGATGTAAATAGGCATTCACGACGCAGGTTTCAGCCCGGGGGAGAATTTTGATCAGCGGCGCCAACTCCGCGCTCGTGGAAACGTGAGAAAAACCCAAATCGAGGAGGCGTCTGGCAATCGCCAGCTCATGCTCTGGATTCTGAAAGCTGTGAAGAAGTGCCACCGCCGCGATGGTGATTCCAGCGCTTAGCAATGCACGCGCGGCCTCATCGAACGCTTCGTCGAGTTGAAGCTCGGTTGAGACTGACCCATCCGCGGAAAGTCGCGACTGAATCACTTCTACCTTCTCAAATAAGGGCTTCGGGCGATGGTGCTCGAGCGCAAACAAATCGGCTCTGCGCTGATCACGGATCACGAGAAGATCGGCGAATCCCTCTGTCGTAAAAAGAGCGACCCGCGCCCCTTTGCGTTCCAGCAGGGCATTGGTTCCGCGAGTCGTCGCGAGCCTGAAGTCGAGCGGTGGAAACGATTTGTCGAGCGTCGTTCCGGTAAGCAGGCGTGCCCCGAGAACCGGAGCTTCTTCCCGTGTGAACAGGTCGACTGCCGCCGTCGCTGCCACCTCTCTCGACAAAACCATTTCGGCAGTTTCCGCATCGAAAGAGAGCACCAGAGCTGAGTCGTTTCCTGAAGCGAGCTTGTAGCCGGTAAAAAACGAATCACCGATCTGCCACGCATTTGGTGTGTCGATACGGAGGCGATTCGGTGTCAGCCATTTGGACACCGGGATGCGAAGTCTTCCGGACGAGAGAACCTTGACGAGGCGCGGTTCGGAATCGCCTTCGGCCAGTCCCCAGCAGTCCGTGAAGGTTCCCCCTGTATCTACGCGAAGTTTGAACATCATCGCAAGTTGGAGGAGGGAAGGCTCTCGATCAATGGCCTGATCTCAAAAAGCGTTGAAAACGGATTGATTGACTCAATCGGCCGAGCCACAGGAAAGCGGGTGAAAATTCCGCGCACGAAATCTTTCAATTTCGCCAATTTTTCCTGATTTTCCTCTTGAAAACAGCGCCTTGGTCGCGCAGATTCGCCGTCCCCTCGACAGCGAGCTTCTTGCTCATCGAAGAGGGTGAATATCAATTCCTCTGTAGCTCAGCGGTAGAGCGGGTGGCTGTTAACCACTAGGTCGTTGGTTCGAACCCAACCGGAGGAGCCATTTTCCTTTTCAGGACACTGCGTGCCATCCTGCGCAGAATCAGGCTCAATTCTCTTGTCCGAAGCCGGTTGTGTGTGATTTTTACTTTGAATACCTGTGCCATCCTGTGCAGACGAGGAAAGCCCCGCGCCAGAGATCTGAGACCCTATTTGAGACACTTGTTCTAATTCTGGCCCGTTCAACAGAGGTGGGATTGCCCCAAGAGCAGAGCCTATTGCTGCGATCTGTGGGCTGTGGTATTGCCGCTCAGTGAGCTTTGAATCGCTGTGGCGCATTGCTCGTTGTGCATACGTTAGGGGAACACCATTCGAAAGCATTCGCTCATTGAAGGTGTGGCGGAAAGCGTGGAAATCAGCGCGCCGACCGGTATCATCGACGAACTCGATACCCGCCTTTTCAAGGTCAGCCTTCAAAGGATCGAGACGAGAGAACATTTGGACAACATTCTCACCCGAAGGTTTCGATGGACCGCGAAGTTCACGGAGAAATGCTGTAATCTCGGGATGAAGTGGAACCGGTTCTCCCTTTCCATTCTTCGTATTCTCTTCGCGAGCGATCAGATAGGGCTGCTTAACATCGAGGTGAACATCTCCCCAAATTAAATTGCGGATCTCTGAGCGCCTGAGCCCGGTGTGAATCGCGAGAAAATAACAGTCTCGCCGCCAACCAGGCGCAGCGTGAAGGAGGCGCCTGCATTCGTCATCGGTTAGAGGACGCCGATTGCGCCTCTTGTCGCGGGACTCACTGACCTTGGCGACTCGTGCGAAAGGATTTCGATCGAATCGCTCGTTTTCGATGAGCCAATTAAAGAAGCTCTTCAAACTCTCAAGATAGAGATTGAGCGTTCGCGCCGAAGCATTGCGACCGTTTCGCCAACGAATGAAACCATCACTGCTCATGTCCGAGAGAACGCACCAGCTAGATTCGCGAGACGGTATAAGGATTTGCCGCTCTGTGTTGACGCAGTACTTCTCTCCTCGTTTGCGCGATCTTAGGTCAGCGATGTATTCTGAAACAAGATTAGTGATGTTCAGATTTGCCGTTTCCTTTTCCGAGCGTGACGGAGAGAGTCCTGCCGCCTCGCGTTCAAAGTCTCTTCTGAACCTGAGTTCTTCTTGTTGTGCTACATCCTTCGTCGTGACGCCGAGCGACTTCTGCCTCCATTTGTGTTCCCCTGGGAGTCGAAATTTGAGCCGGTAGTATCTACTGTGACTGTCGGGCGCTTTGAGTTTTGTTGCGAGATTGTTCATGATCGGGCCGCTTCAATTTTTGCCAGATAGGCATCGAGATCTTTCTGACAATAGCAGGACGTCTTCCCTATCTTCGCAGGGCGGGGAACCTCCTTTTCGTCGATGAGGCGATAGAATTGCCGCTTGCTCACGCGGATGGCGTTCGCGAATTCAAGCAGGGTGATGATTTTGCGGCTCGAATCAGGAGCGCTAGACTGTATGCTCATTTTCTTCTTTTGTTTCGTTTTCGGGCTCGCTGGTGAAATCGAAGAAAGGGCGACAGCGACAACGGATTTCGTCGTCGAGCTTGAACCACTCATCGTGAAGTTCTTTGATGACATGTTGTGTGTAGGAGATGCAATCTTATCCCGGGATGTTCTGATCGATTAGATCTCTGATGCGATCCATTCCGAAAGGCTGGCAGAGAATTTCTTCTGCACATCCGTCGAACTGCTCTGCAAGGTGCTCCGCGAGTATATGAGCACGTTCAGCTATGAGGGCGAAGTATTTGTCGCACTCTCGAAGGGTTTTCGCCACAGAGGCCGCGCTAAAATCGATTCCTCTTTCATCAGAAAGCCACCGACTGATTGCGCGAGAACTCATCTTTTTGGAAGCGAAGAAGATGTAGGGGAAGAGAATCTCAGAACGGCTGCGTGATTCCAACTGACTGATCGCGTCAGCAAATTTAGCAAGCTCTTCTCCTGCAGACTTCAGAGAGTATTCATCCATAACTCAGAAGGTTTACATCAGTTTACACATAGGTCAAACCTTTTGCTCAATAGTATTGGCGATTTTGACCTAGAATGCGTGAGTCCTTAGAAGTTAGAACGACAGAGGTTTCTTAGTCTTCTGGTCTCTAGTAGGAGAGAACTTGAGTTTCAAGCAGATCACAAATCGGCTCGAAGTGTTTTCCATTCCTAGTTAAAATGATCCCGTCATTTCGTCCCTCGTGAGCAATCAGAGCATCACCGCACTGATAGCATTCTGTGCGTTTGAAATTTTGATTTGGATTTCTGTACAGCGCACGAAGCGCTTTGATACGCTTTTTTGTTTCGGCATCGCTTGGTTCAAGTTTCGAGAGATGTTCTCGAATCCGTTCAAATTGATCACGATTGAGCGCCATGTAAGCCTTTAGCCCACAATTTTTTTGTTGGCCGCATTTTGGAGTCGGAAGATCAAAAAGATAATGTCCGTCTTCGGGGGAAATCTTAGGGGGGGGGATTTCTTCCAAACAGCCTATTTCATTGAGCGTTCTATCTGCTGTTTTTAGAGCCTTCTTCCATCCGCGTCTAATGTTCGATTCAAGATGACTCTTGAAGAACGCGAGGTGCTGCGAGTCGTCCATTGCTACTTTTGGAAGGGCTTCACGATGAAACGACGTAAACGCTCCGAGGTAGGTGCCTAAACGATGAGGTGCTGGGAAGCAACGCCCAGCATACTCTTCAAGGTCGCTGAAACCCTTCACCTGGCAGGCTTTGCGCTGTAATAGAACGAGGTTTTTTACGGGGCCTCTAGCGAGTTCGAAAAGAACATATCGTGAGGTGACGAAATCCCTGATCTCTGGAACGGAACGCAGAACATTCTCGCGAGTAGTTCGATCTCGAAAACACAGCTCGAACAAAGCGGAAGTGTCGAGGAAAAAACTAGGCCCCATTCTCGGAGAAGCTGAGAGGGAAGTTCACATCGAATCCTACCTGTTCCAAGAGGTCGATAAATTCATCTCGTGTAGTTTCCGACAATTTCATTTTGTGATTCACCAGAGAAAATCCTGCTTGGAGTGCCTTGATTCGTTCGATATCCAAGTATGAATTACCCCCATTCGGAGGAATGACGATAAGTGATGAAATTACTTCATCATGACCCGGTGAAGCGCCTAAATAACGGGTTAGCGAGAGGATTTTCCTCCAGAAATCGGTGCATACGAACTCAAACTCATCTAGGTCATCGATCACAGTTTTCAAAGAATCGAGAATATTCTGAAGTTCCGAGTAATCGTTGAACAAATCAAACACCGGAGCATCGGACCAGGAATATAGTTCCGAGGGTGAGATCGTGCCGATATCATGCATTCCTTGAGGTGTCGCGCCGCTTATGGGAATTGCTATGAGTTGAATCTCGGTGGAACTTGAGGAGATAGAAGGACTGTCGGCCAAGAAGGAATGGGTCACCTTCCTCTTTAGCCAGCTAGAACCGTCTTCTAACGTTTCGTTGACTTCCTCAAGGTCTGTTTTGACGAATGCGTCCATGGGTCTTATTCGAATAGGGGAAGCAGGCGTGTTGAAATCAATTTATGATTGCTCTCCATGAATTTCTGAACATCAACCTGATCCACAGGTAGAGTCTTTATGGTTCGGATGTCAAAATCAAGCGTCAGATAGTGCTCTTCTGAAGGGATTTCCTCCTTAAGCATAAATAGACTTGGGCCCTTTATCTGAAGCTCCCTTTTTGCAACTGAAAGTGTCACGTCGATATTCAGATTTTCGTCGCTGAACTGGAATCGAAAGGAGTCGAGTTTCTGGTTTGCTAGTCGGTCGTCAGAAATTTTTTCCAACAATGGAGTTCCCAAGTCGTTCCTCTCAGCAATTTTGCGAAGTTCACTGTGTGCTTCTTCTCGATCAGGAAAGTGTGCGATATACTTTGTACGATTTCCGAAGAAGTTCACATAGCTCACTTTGAGTTGTTTGAAGACGAAATCGAAGAAAAATTCGGTGTTATCGTTGAATTCACGATGCCAGTCCTTCTCAATCTCTGCATGCACTCTTGCGTTTGAAACGCCGAAGATGTATCTCACGAGTCCATCATTGGTCTGCAGAATCGCCTCTTGCGGATCCGCCCTTTCGAGCACCAGATCACCGAATTTTTCGACGACCGCGTCAGATGTCTCGCCGGCAATGTCGAGGTAACGGTATCTGTCCGGATACTTGATCTGCACGAGGGAAGTACTCTTGATCCACTTCATCTTTCCGACCCTCATCTCTCAAAGCGATCGATTCAAGAACATTTGTTGAGCGGAATAGCTCGGTACACACCTCGTCTTCAAGCAACCTCCGGCCCAGCACTCGACACGCGCTCCGCGCGTATCGTTCGTGCTTGGGGCCGCAGGAACCGCTCTAGTTTCAAGTGGCGCGTGATCACGAACCCCTTGCTGGATGAACTCTATCGCCTCTCAGAAGTCCGCCTGGCTACCTTCCAGACGGAATTCGCGATCATAAGCTCGCAGTCCGGGCTTGAGAATTTGGCACTTTCGTAGTGATCGCCACCGAGAGTGTGATCATTGAAAGCTCCTCCTTCCTTGACCAAGTAAGACCCCGCACCCAGTCGGGGGTCGAACTCGTGGACACGTGAATACCCGCCATTCAACTGCTCCCAGCGACTCATGAGCCAGAAGCAGGTAGTGGGGTTTTCAACGTGTCGATCCAGACCTGCTAACAGGTAATGAAAATGTGTGCGCCCGAATTGCTCACCCTGTTCTTGTCGAAGAACCCAAAGAAGGTGATGAAAGGGCGTATGAAATTGTCGGCCGGTTTGTCGAAGTAAGGCAAACCACATGTTGAGTCGATCCCTCTCGAGCATCTTCTCTTTCTTGAAGGTCAGAGTTCCGAAGAATTGCCAATGAACCTTATTCAAAACATGAATTTCGGGGATTTCCATGGGGCCTAATTTGAGCAGGTTCTGAGGGGCTGACGTTCGGGCCTCGACTCTGAATGCGGACGACCATGCCGACCGCGCCACGCAATTCCAAACTCGGCATAACTCCGCACCGCCGATGGCGGCGCTTCGGTCCCTTCGGGACACTTATACGACTTTGACCTTGCCTGTCTCTTTCTCGTCATGGTGAAGGGCGCGTAGGATTCGCTGGAGCGAATCGTGGAGGTCATTTGACCTTCACGATCGTGCCTAGCAATTGTGGTCGGCCCCCAAAGCCAGGACGAACTTCGGTGATGCCAAGGATGATATGTTTGTCGCAGAGGTTGTTCGGATGGGTTTCCTCATCGAGCTGCGAAAGAATGAAATCGAAGGTGGATTTCAAAGCAGGCTGATCCGCACGACGACGCTCGATACAGTTCAGCACTCGAACAGAACGCTTTCCCCGCTTCCCAGTGTAAGTCTGAAAGAGGTCGGTGATGATGACCGCTTCAACTATCATACTACCTCCTTATCTTGAGCCTCAGGCTCGACGGTTCCCACCAGAGCAAGGATGGCGTCCTTCAGTTTGACTGGTAAGTCAGGCCACGCGGCAACCACACGTCGTAGATCTTGAGACCCTATTT
>JARGOD010000056.1:32224-32601 GCA_029210205.1 Verrucomicrobiales bacterium
GGGTGGCTGTTAACCACTAGGTCGTTGGTTCGAACCCAACCGGAGGAGCCATTTCTGCGATTTGGCGACGGGAGTGTGTTCGAACTTGCGCGGCGGGCCTACCGCGGGTCCGGTTTACCGATTCGACTTCTTATCACCACGAAGCAGTAGACGGTTCCTTCTGCAGGGCGATGCCTGCCGCAGTGATGCCCGCACTGGCATCAATCCAACCGGGGCGTTTGAGTGGGCTCTGCCAAGCGTGATGAGGACTGCGGGACTCGAGGCGATAGTTGAAAATTCAAAATTTGTCTGCTGACCCTTTTTTTTCTTTTTTTCTGCCGACGGGTATGAACTGGAACTTCGGTAACATTTAGACCGGGAACATCGGTAACACTTTT
>JARGOD010000057.1 GCA_029210205.1 Verrucomicrobiales bacterium
CAGATCCAGGTGCAGAAGTGCTTCGTCGCCGCCCTCAAGGTTTTCGCTTATATAGACGCAGAACCTGACGTCAAAGACTGTGACAACCCGAAAGAGCTCAAAGACTGTCAGGGCAATATTGCGTTGAAAGACGTCGAATTTTCATACGTCGAAGATAAGCCCGCCCTCAACGGAGTGAGCCTCAATTTTGAACAGGGCAAACGCTATGCTCTTGTCGGTCAGAGTGGCTCTGGTAAATCGACGATTCTCTCGCTCATACTCCGCTTCTATGATCCCGGAAAGGGATCCATCGAGATCGACGGCACTGACATTCGCGACTACACACAGCAGTCGCTCCGCGATCAAATCGGACTCGTGAGTCAGGACACCTTTCTTTTTCACGACACAATCTACAACAACATTCGCTACGGCCGCCTTGAAGCAACGAAGGAAGAGGTGATCCGTGCTGCCAAAATGGCGCATGCACACGAATTCATCACCGAACAAGCTGATGGCTACGAAACAATACTCGGCGATAAAGGCTGCACCCTTTCCGGCGGCCAGCAGCAACGACTTTCGATCGCACGGGCAATCCTGCGCGACGCACCGATTCTCTTTCTGGACGAAGCGACGTCTGCACTCGACTCCGAATCAGAACGGGCGATCCAGGAAGCGATCAGTGAACTTTCACGGGGCAAAACCGTGATCGCAATTGCTCACCGTCTCTCAACCGTTCTCGACTCGGATGAAATCGTCGTCATGAGTAACGGACAAGTTCTCGACAAGGCACCCCATCCCGTTCTCCTCGAACGATGCGTGGAATATCAGCGCCTTTATGAGCTCCAGTTTGAGGAATCTTAAGTCAGTGAGTGCCTGCTAAAATCTCATCTCACTGTAAATTTTTCACTTCAGTGCGCCATGGTTGCGTCCTTGTCGAAGCCGCTTAAATCGAGCACGCTTCGCCACCATGAAGTTCGTCAAATTTCTCGTCCTCTCGCTCATTCTCCTGCTCGGATTCGCCCTCATGGCGGATGCTCAAGCGCAGAACCCAAACATCGTCATCGTCATCACTGACGACCAGGGATACGGCGATTTGTCGATTCATGGAAATCCGATCCTCAAGACCCCGCACATTGATAAGCTGGCGCTCGAGTCAGTCCGACTCGATGACTATCATGTCGCGCCGACCTGTTCCCCGACCCGCTGTGCTCTTCTCACCGGGCACTGGACAAATCGGACCGGTGTCTGGCACACCATCATGGGACGCTCGATGCTGAGAGAAAACGAGGTCACGATCGGCCAGATTTTCAAAGACAACGGCTACGCCACCGGCATGTTTGGTAAATGGCACCTCGGTGACAACTATCCCTTCCGCCCTGAGGATCGCGGCTTTACCGAAGTACTTCGCCACGGCGGAGGCGGTGTCGGTCAAACGCCTGACCTTTGGGATAACGCTTATTTCGGCGGCTCCTATTTTCACAACAAAACGCCCGTCGAAGTCGATGGCTACTGCACAGATGTCTTCTTTGACTACGCAAAGGACTTCATGGAAGCGCAGCTCGAAGAGGGAAAACCATTCCTCAGTTACATTTCCATGAATGCTCCGCACAGCCCGTTTCATTCCCCGGAAGAATTTGTGGAGCCCTACGCTGACCTCCCCACCTCAACAGCTCACTTCTTTGGCATGATTGCTAACATCGACGCCAACGTAGGAGCGCTCCGCGACTGGCTTGAAGAAAAGGGACAAACCGAGAACACGATCTTCATTTTCACGACGGACAATGGCACTTCCGCCGGCGACAAAATCCACAATAGCGGCATGCGCGGCAAGAAAGGCAGTGAATACGATGGCGGCCATCGCGTTCCTTTTTTCATGCACTGGCCCGGCGGTGGTTATGAAGAAGAACTCATGATCGAAACAATCACCGCTCATGTCGACATCGTCCCCACTCTCATTGACCTCGCTGGAATCAAAGCACCTGAGTCGGTAAAGTTCGACGGCGTTTCGATTCGCCCGCTCCTCGAAAGCAAAGATCAGGTCGCCGACTGGCCTGATCGTATGCTCGTGACGGACAGCCAGCGCGTCAAAGATCCCATCAAATGGCGCAAGTCAGCAGTGATGACCGATCAGTGGCGCCTCGTCAATGACTTCACGAAAGACGGAAAAGTCAGACATGAACTCTACGACATCGATAAGGATCCCAGCCAGAAAACAAACGTGATCGCTGATCATCCTGAGGTCGTCGCACGGATGAAGGCTTTCTACAATGATTGGTGGGCGGAACTGGAGCCTACCTTTGGTGACCCGGCCCGCATCAAAATCGGTCACCCCGCAGAGAATCCTTCTCGACTGACCGGGCACGACTGGATCACGACAGGACTCGCTCCGTGGAATCAGGCGCACATTCGCAAAGGAGACAACAAGCCTGAGAACACTGGTTTTTGGTATCTCGAAGTCGTTGAGGCAGGCGATTACGAAATCGAACTCCGTCGCTGGCCGGACGAAGGCGATGTCGCTGCGGTGCCGATCTCTGGAGGAGTCGAGCCGGGAGCACCGGTTCCCGGATCACAGGCATTCCGTACTAATGTTGGCGTCGCTATTCCGATCACCAAAGCCCATCTCGACATCGGAGGCACCAAGCAGTCCACTGAGGTCAGTGCTGAAGACACCAATATTAAGTTCAAAGTTTCGCTTGAGGCAGGTCCTGCTGAGCTCGCTGCAACCTTCACAACGGATGAAGGTGTGATCTGGGGGGCCTACTACGCTTACGTGAAAAAACTCTGAACTAATCCAGGTATTTCATTCACATTCCTAAGTAAAGAGGAGTCGCAGAACGGCAGTTGATCGACTATTGTCGACCTCTCAGGCGATCGTCTGATCCCGTTTCGTCGATGTCTTTTCCCCCAAAGTCGATTCATGCTCTGTTCCTTGCCGGGCTCTGCCTGACTCTGACTTCCTGCGGGTCGGAAGTCTCCGTCTTTGATCGTCTTTCCGATGCTGCTGAACTCCCCCTCTGGCAGCGGGTCGCTGCGATTGCCCTCTCAACCCTCATCAGTGAGGACCTTGCCTGTATTGCCGCAGGAATGCTTGCCAGTGAGGGCGCTATCTCCTTCGCCTGGGCTCTCATCGCTGCGTTTCTTGGGATCTACATCGGAGATCTCTTGTTATATCTCATCGGCCGCATTGGCGGGCTCGGACTTTTGAAAAAGCCTCCTTTCCGATGGTTTATCAAAGAGATGCAAATTGTGCAGGCCGAAACACTCTTTCAGGAACACGGCGCCAAATTGATTTTTTCGTCGCGCCTTCTTCCCGGCTCCCGGCTCCCTGTCTACGCGGCAGCGGGTGTCCTTAACTATCCACTATGGCGCTTCGCCTTGTTCATGGCTCTCGCAGGTGCTCTCTCTGCTTTAGTCCTCGTAGGCTTGTCCAATCAACTCGGCGAAGTCGTATTCGACTGGCTCAAGATCTACGAATCCTACGCGATCCCCGTTTTTATCGCCGTTGTTCTTGTCGTCTATTTGACGGTGAAAATTCTTGAGATCCTCGCGACAAGACGAAGCCGCCTCACCTTTCTGTCCCGCTGCCGAAGAATCTATTTTCGTCTCACTAAGCAATCAAGGAAACCCTGACTCTCATGCCGAAAACGCTCTCCTGGTTCCGTGTCTATGTCGTGATCCTCGGCCTCCTCTATCTCGGCCTCATTGCTCTAGGAGTCGTCTTTCTCGTACTTCCTCCGGAAAAATTGGATATGTCGCTCGGACAAAACGTTCTTGTCGGGTGGGTCTTCATACTTTTCGGAATTATCTTCTCCCTCTTCGTCATTCCCTCCTTTTTTCTTCCCCAACGAGGAGGTGCCTGGGTCTACGGGCTCGCCGTGATCATTCTCGGAATAACCAGCGTTGTCCTGATCCCATCTCTGTTCCTCTCTTCATCTTCTGGCTGCGGAAACCGGTGAAAGATTGGTTTGTGCCAATTGCCTCTTGAGACCCCTGCGATCCGCCGGTAACAATAGCGAGCTCAACACTGGAAATTGTGAACTGGATTTCTCTGGCCCTCCGCAACCTGCTCCGCAATTCGCGTCGATCGATCACCACGATTGCTGCGGTCGCCCTTGGCTATTCGGCGACTAATATTTTTGCCGGTTTCGCCGGCTACATGTTCGCGAGCATCAAGGAGGCCCATATCTACGAGCAGGTGAACGGCCACGTCCAGATCTGGAAGAAAGGAGCTCGAGACTACGGAGGCTCCGATCCGGCGGCTTTCCTGATTCAGGCAGACGAATTTTCCGAAATCCAGGCCCTCGCGGCGAAGGATGAAAGAATCGAGCTCGCCGCCGGGATGCTCGAGGTAAAAGGCAATCTCGACTATGATGGAATCCCCGGATTTTTCTTCGGCCAAGCCATGGTTCCTTCGGAGAAGGACGCCATTTTCTCCCGTTCTACCGCCTTAAAGAGCGCCTCCGGAACCGGTGAAATCGGGAAACCCATCACCGATGAAACTCCCTATGGGATTTCGATTGCACCGGGCCTCGCGGAAAATCTCACGCTCGAGCCGGGAACCGGGGTCATTCTCATGGCTCCGTCGATCAACGGTCAAATGAATGCCGTTGATGCCGAAGTCTTTAACATCGTCGATGTCGCTTCGGAAGCGCTGAACAATCGGTATGTCTTTGTCCCGCTGGAACTGGCTCAGGCGCTTTATGACACCGATGGAGTTAGCTCGGTCAGAATGATGCTGAGTGAAGACGACGATACGGATGCGGTCGTGGCTTCACTTCGAGCGGGGCTGTCCGCTGACGAGTGGCAGGTCATTCCCTGGTATGAGGTCTCGCGCCTTTATCTCCGGACGAAACGGATGTTCGACATCATCTTCGGACTCGTTTTCGTGATCATTGCCACGATTGTGATCATGTCCGTCCTCAATACGATCGGCATGGCTGTCGTCGAGCGCACCCGTGAAATCGGCACGCTGCGTGCGATCGGTTTGAAACGTCCCGGCGTAATTCGTCTTTTCGGCATTGAAAGTGCTTTTCTCGGCGTTATTGGCGCGCTCACCGGATTGCTCATCACCGTCGGATTTGCCCTTTTTATTCATTGGTTGCAACCGACATGGGAGCCGCCGGTTACTGCTCGTGAGATCGTCTGGGAAATTCGAATTCTTCCCAAATACCTCCTCATCACTTTGCTTCTCCTTGTCTTTTTTACCTCCCTTGCTGCAATCGCTCCGGCCCGACGGGCCGCTAAGCAAAGTATTGTCGATTCGCTGGGCCACGTTTAAACTTCCGCCACAATGACACGAAGATTCTTCTCCTATTTTCTCATTCCGCTTCTTGCGGCTCCTCTCCTCGCCGAAGAAGCCGCTCTCATCGCAGCTGAACAATCCCGTGGAATCTCGACCGGTAATACGGGGGTGCAGTGGACCGTAAGCGTCAGTGGCGAAAAGAGTGCCAAGTTCGTCGCAACTTCACAGGGTGGAAAAGTTTTCGCCGAAGTCATCGAACCGGCTGACGCGCTGGGCCGACGCTATCTCGCCGAAGCAAAAGGGAACATGTGGTTCTGGAAACCGGGCATCAGCCGCCCTGTATCCGTTTCCAAACGCCAACGACTTTCTGGCGATGCGGCGATCGGCGACATTGCTTCGACCAGTTTCGTCGACGGCTACAAGCTTGTCGGGAAAGACGCCGGAGAGGTAAATGGCGAAGCGGCGACGGTCTACTCGCTCAAAGCCAACTCACTCGGCGACACCTATGCAATGATCAAATACTGGGTCACGAACGATAAAAGCCTTGGGAAAAAAGCAGAGTTTTACGCCAAGTCAGGAACCCTCCTCCGTTCCTCTCTCATGGAATACAACAATTCAGCCAACGGTCGTCCTTTTCTCTCGAAAATGATGATCACCGACAAGGGCAAAACGATCACTCTACAGTTTTCCAATGTGAAGATCGGGAGCTATCCAGCGAAGATGTTCGAGCGGGAATATCTTGGCGGACCGAAGTCATCCGGACCAGGGCGCTGATCTTTGCTTCTGCCAATTCAACGATCATGGCTGCCACCGGGTTTTCAGCGGCAGAGAAAGAAGATGCGATTGCCTTGCTGCAAACGTTAATCCGCATCGACACAACCAATCCTCCCGGCAACGAGCGTGAAGCGATTGAGCTGGTCGCCCATCGCTGTCGCGCCATCAATCTGGAGCCCACACTTGTCGGGGCCACCGACGATAGACCAAACCTCGTCGCACGCTGGTCCGCAGGTGAGGCTTGCAAGTTTGACCGCCCCCTCATTCTGAGCTGCCATCTCGACGTCGTTCCGGCAAACCCGGAGGCTTGGACTCATTCACCGTTTTCCGCGCACAACGATGGAACCTGCATCTGGGGACGGGGCGCTATCGACATGAAGGGATTTGCGGCGATGGGACTGGCAGCACTAACCCGGCTTAGGAGAGAGAATGCGGCAATCAATCGTGACGTCATTTTCGTCGCCGTCGCGGACGAAGAAGCAGGAACAAAGCACGGCTCAAAGTGGCTCGTCGATCATCATCCCGAACTTCTCGGCAACAATCCGGAGTATGTCATCAATGAGGTCGGTGGCTTCACGGTGCATCAGAAGGGACGGCGTTTTTATCCGGTTCAAGTCGCTGAAAAAGGAGTCGCCTGGATACGTCTCACAGTGAGAGGAACGTCAGGCCACAGTTCGCTTCCGACCGACGACAACGCAGTCGTCCATCTTGCTAAAGCCGTCGAGGCGATCGGAAAAACGCAATTGCCATGGCACCCTAACGATGAGGCAAAACGTTTCATCGCCGGGTTTGCAGCGCCCGAGGGAGCCGTGGCACGAGCGCTCTCTCCCCTGCTCTCACATCCAAAAATCGGACCCATCCTTTTACCGCTGGCTGTCTCCAATCCATCGAGAAGAAATTCACTGGAAGCGATACTCAGAAACACCGCCAACCCCACTGCTCTCAAGACCGCCAATCCTATCAACGTGATCCCATCAAGAGCTTCCGTCGATATTGATGGGCGATTGGCACCGGGACAGTCGGCAGAAGACCTCGTCGCAGAACTTCGTCGCGTTACCGACCGGCTCCCCGGGATTCGTGCGCATTACGAAATTCTCGAGGAATCCCCGGCGACATCCTTCAGCCCGGAGACTCCACTCTTCGAAGAGATCGAGCGGACCCTGCTCGAAGCAGATCCGGGGGCACACGTCGTTCCTTCGATTGTTCAGGGATTCACTGACAGTCGAAATTACGCCTCACTCGGAGCGACCTGCTATGGATTCTATCCGCTGCAAATGCCTGAAGAGATCGACTTTGCCTCACTCTTCCACGGCGTCGATGAGCGGATCCCCATTGATGGATTTCACTGGGGAGTAGAAACTCTGACCACGGTGCTGAGACGATTCCTAACCTGAGTCTGAATTTTCGGCAAATTCAGCCGGTATCCCGGTCCACCTATCGCTTCGGCGGCGCGACCTCCTTCACGAGCGAACCTTGCTCTTCACTCATGACGAGGAGGCTCATTTTCTCGACCTCGTCCAACTCGTTGGTGCTGAGACCAGCGTAGTCAAATTTGCCCCGGAGATCGGTGTAGCCATCCTTGAAGAACTTCACTGAACCGTCTTTCATCTTTGCATAGACTTTAATATAAGTCTTCGGAAGTGCCTCGTCTTCTCCTTCTAGCGCAACCTTAAGTCGACCGTACCGCTCAGACAGTTCGACATCGAGCTGGTTGGAATACACTGCCACCGTCTCGCGCTGACCGGCACCAACCACTTCGACGAGCACGTTCTTGCTCGCGAATACTTCCGGAATCTCGAAGGCAAAACGATTCCCCACATCCGGCAATGATTTCTCCTCCGAAAGGTTCGGGCGGATGTAGGCAAATTGCCCGCCACCTCCGGAAACAAATGGATTGCTTGAGAAGAGGAATTCCAGATCCATCTCGTAATAATTTACCGTGACCGTGTCGAGATTCCGGAAAGTCAGCTCCGCTTCTCGATCCAACGTAGTCAGATCCAGAAACGGATCGGTCGAGGAAAGCTTTTCAATGGAACCCGGCTCAGAGTCTCCCGCTCCACCGCCACCTATCTCAAGGATCTGTTGCGCCACGGTCGCAAAACGTTCGTTCCAGCGATCAATCGGATAGTCTTCGTAATTGGCTGCGAGCTCGGCGGCCACATCGAGATCTTCACGGTAAAAAGCAGCATAAGCACTCAAGTAATCAAACTGCAGCTTCGAAGAGATCTCATCGACGTTTACTGTCTCCTGCCAGGCCAGCCCTTCTTCGATGCGGTCCTGAAGGAACAGATAGGCAGTGATCGAAAGACGGTCCTCAGCCGAAAGCGATGGCTTGTAGGTTAACACTTTTAGCTGCGACCGGTATTGCTCCAGAAAACGGTCATTTAAAATTGACCGTTCTTTGCCGAGGCGATGACTCCTCGCATTAACGAGCGGAGAATATTCGAGATGTTCATGCCAATGACGATCAACCGGATCGATACTCACGAGCTCGCTCTCAATCCAGAGTCCGGAGGCATTCAGGAGACCCTCCTGATGATTGAGATACTCACGCGCGACGCCGGGGACTCCATGATATAGGCCATAGCTCCACAGAACGTTGTCGTATGCATGACGCTCTGCGATGAGTTGTGTCGCAGCCTTGAAAAAATCGACATTTTCCTTCATCCGCCAGGCAATTCTCCCGAGGTCGATCAACTCGAGATTTTCGTTTTTCAAATAGTCGAGCACCTGCTTCTCCGTTCCCTCCTGAGAGAGGTAATCCCAGGAAGTCTCGTCCACTTCCGTGAGTCGTTCGACCACCTCGAACGACGCCGTAGTGCCGGAGGCGATGACCTGCTCGTCTTTCGCGACCTGGACCGGATAGCCGGTGAACGGATCGTTTCCGGAAACTTCGGGGAAATAGAACGAAACCTCGAGCTTTTCTGTCGAGAATGGATTGAGCGCGAACGGGTAGGACTTGGTATAGTCGCTCTCCGCCACGGGAACCGCCCCCTGCGGGATCTGAACCAGTAAATCGAGACGATGACGCGACGAAGTCGGATTGGTAACCACAATCTGGCTGCCATAGATCACCCCAGTGAGAAACTCGTCCGTGACAAACTTGTCCTCCCGCTGACCATTCACCATTCTGAATCGGTCATTAGCGCGGTAAAAATTCTGACTGACCAGCACAGGAGTTTCTCCTTCCGCACGCTCCCCTTCTTGAATTTCCTGATGAAAGAGAATCACCGGAGATTTGGCTGTGAAGGTCATCTTCGCGTCATCGAGTTCGATCTCGTGTTCAATCGCTTCGAAAGGCAAATCCATGACACTGAGGGCTAACATCATTTCGGTGAAATTTTCTGTCGCCGCCGTAAAATCACGCGAGTAGAAGCCTCCTTCTCCATCCCAGTTCGCAAAGTCTTTCCAAAAGCCGTTTACGGTCACAAGGTCGGCGAGCTGCTCACGAATCGGAAGCTCGTAGTAATTGTTCTCCGCCCATTCTTTCGTGGATTCTATCTGTCGAAACAGTCTCTGCTCCAAGGCAAGTTCGCGAAAGTGGGGGATTTTGTCTTCGATTCCTCCGGCCTTAGCCATCCCCCGACTGCTGAGAGCCACGATCTCGTTGCGCACCGAAGGTGTTGACGCGATCGCAGGACGTCCCATGTCCGCAAATCCATCAGCATCGTCAAAGGCAAAGCCGCTCGCTGCAACTGCCACATTCACATCTAAGTCACTTCCGCCGGCACGACGGCCCCGAAGTGCTTGCGAGAAAAGGTAGACTTCCTCTCCGACGTCATTCGGGATCAACTCGTGAAGGCTGACAACGTGATTGGCAGTCGATTCCCGAAGAGTTCCACCCAGCCGCTGCCCCAACAAAATACGCTCCACGATATTGAGGCGGCTGAATGCCCAAGGCTGAAGAAATGCCTCCAAGTTCTCCCCGAGGAGATAGAGATCCATGAAGGTCTTGTCTTTCTTATTGCTCAGATAAGGCAAAACTGTCTCCTGGAAAAAATCAGGATCCTTCTTTGCGAGAAAAAGGTTAAGCTCATGGCAGGCAAATTCGGAGTAGAGTCGGCGTTTTTCGGCGACCTCTTTCTGACTCCAGCTTGTAATGAAACCGAACTTCATGAAATCCGCATCTCCATTGATCGAGAGGAGCACGGAGTAGACCGCTCCCAGCGTGTCGTAAACCTCCATCTCCGTTGAACGAAGATCGTTGATTTCCAGAGTCTCCCCGGCAGCAAGAAGAGTCACTTGATTCTGTTGCGTGAAAGCCTTCGCGGAGTCTAGCGACTCAGTGAGTCGAAGATCACGGAAAGAATCAGTTTCTTCCGGAGTCGGCATCGCAAACTGTCGGGAAGCCGACGTCGTCGAGTTCAGAGCGACCACCTGCACATGCTGACGTCCCTCCAGTAGCGACGCATCCAACTTCACGGTACCCTCTTTGCCCACCTCAAGATTCGCGAGGACGAGAGACGGTTGCTTTAAAAATTGAAACGCGGGAGCTAACACGACCATCGCTTCTTCCATCGGTTCCATGTCGGGAACTGCCGCAGGGCGCGCGCGACCAGCTTCTTTCATCGCTGCGCCTTTTCGATAATCTTCACCCGCCTCCGCCTCATCGACATTGGTCTCGGTTTCGTTGAGTTCCCAGGGATTAAGCAGCAGTCCGGGACGATCAAGCATGTTCCCGGGGTAGCGGGCGAGATTTCGTCGCTCGAGGATGTAGCGATACTCTTCACCGATATCGCGACCGGACAGATAAAGAGACCGGTTACTCCCCCGGGTGATCCGGAAGAGTGGCATCTCCTCTTCGCGCATCAGACTGTCATAGGGATCGATCTCGGGCAGAAATCTTGTCGCGATCAAATGCACGCGAGTGAAGGCATCGGCGTTCGCGACGTGAACGACCAACTGGTCACCTTCTCTCTCCATGGCCATGAGATGCAACGGCGATGGATCAGAAAGCTGCAAATGACGGCTCTCAGACAAGGCATAGCCAGCCGCCTCTGCGGTTGGCTCGGTGACATGCAAATCGATCACTTTCCCTTCTCCCCGCAGGACGACTCGATAGTCGCCCCGGTCAAGGCCAGTGAGGACAATGGCTCCGTCTCCGCGCGAAGCGGCGTCAAATCGATCCGCAACCGGCACGCCGGCGCGCAATTCGAATACTGCCAGATCGCTCCGCGTCAGAGCTTCCAATGGATCTGACACAGGCACAACGACCGGCTCGCCTGTCTTGGCATGAATAGAGCCAGCATGAGAGTATTTCCCATTCTGAATCCTCCAGTCACGGCGCGTCGCCCCCTCCGACTGCGCGGTAAGAAATGAGATCCCCGACAAAGGTCCAAGATTCACCTGCCCGTTAGGATCCGACTTAAGGACAAGAGAATACGGCTGACTGGAATATTGGTGTGTTAGGACCAGGGAAACAGGACGTTCTGCAATCGGCTCTCCGGATTTCCCGAGGACATCAATCCGATAACCTTCATCAAAGCGACTCAGAAAGAGATCAAAAACCTGATTCTGCGTGTCCGTTCCGTTGACCAAAAACTCACGGGAACTGGTGAGAAGCGGCGTTTCGTCTTCTTCACTGACCAGAGGGAGTTCGCCCTCAAGAGAAACTTCGATACGCTGTAAGCGATTCGGAACCTGAAAGCGATGAACAGATTCCTGACTGTCAAACAACTCAAAACCCTCCACTTCGACAAGGGACTCAATGCCATCGGCGTCCGTCGTCTGAATGCGAAGCTTGGTGTTCTCCAGTAGAGTTACCGAAACCGGCTCACCGTGAAGACTAAGTTGTGGACGAACACTCACCGAAGTCTCGCGTCCGGCGATGAGTGATTCCTGCTCGAGAAAAAATCCGGCCTCCAATGAATACTCCTCCCTCGGAAGCTCGATATTCACGAGACTGGAGATTATTCCATCGCTAAGAATGACAGAAGCTCGTCCATCGCTTGAAAAAGGCAGGAGAATTGATCCCCCCTCGTCAGAATCATACTGGCGGTTCCCAAAGAAGGCTGTCGCATCTTTGATCCACTCATTGTCCTCCGAAAGCACCTGAATCAGTTCTCCGCCGGGAGTCGTTGTCGAGAGATATTGCAGTTTCCCCTTCCTGACGAGAGCGCGGGAACTAATTCCATTGCCGATCATTTCAACCACCCAGATGCCACGTTTGCCCTGCATCGATTCGAAGGTAAGACTTTTCTCGTGACGGATCACCGATGGCTCGTCATGCTGATAGCGCTTCTCCTCATTTGCGACGAGACCGTCCAGATTTAAGTCTGTACTGATCTCCCGCTGCTGATCTAAATAATAGTTATGAGCATTGATCTCATATACTTTTACGATGAGTTCAGGAACGTTTTTCAGGACGACCGAAAGCGAAACTTCGTCCTCACCTGTGAACGTGTCAGGATTATCCGGAGCCAATGAAATTTCGGTCCGCTCGCGGACTGCCTCAACCTGCTCAGGCGTCAGCATCGAAAAATAATCCGCTGCATCTCCCAGCCCAAGAGTCAGCTTGGTTTCGGCAAAGACCTGCTTCAGATAGTCCTCGTCGACAAAAGGAGTGAATCGCTGATACGACTCATCCTCGACAAAAGCAGCTTCGAGGAAGTGCCTCACAAGCGGCTCATCGCCACCGATAGGCGGGAACCCGGTCGTGGCTGAGAAATCCGCATTGAGGTCCGCCATCGCATTACGTTGCTCGTTTTGCTGAAGGTAGCGTGGCAGCATGTAAGGCGCAGGGCGGGGCAAACGCAGGTAGTCCATAAAATCGTCGAGCGGAAACTCTCCGTTCTTTCTGGCTTCACTAAGCTTTTGATAAAGAACCGACGCCTTGAGCGAATTAAACGCCGGATTCAGTTGACCGACATATTCCCAAAGCCGATCAAGATAAGCTATTCTCTCTTCCGTGGAATGTTCTAACAGCACATCACCACCGGGACGAAGACGGAGAAGCCGGGCATCGACGAATCTCGAATTCGTGGCCAACTCCGGCATGAGGCCGGCCAGTTCATCAAGTTGCGCGAGCGTAAGTTGGCGGTGAATCTGAAACTCGCCAAAGCCACGGCTTTCCGGAGTCCTCAGATCTGCCGCGATTAATCCAACCAGCCTTTCAAAATCAGGAAAGACGAGACGACTTAGAAGTTCTCTTCGCTGTGCCGGATTTAATGGAATTTCATCACGGACAAGTCGATCCAACCCGGAAGTTTTGATCTTGGCAAGGCTGTTCACTCCCAGAGAACGCTGCAGAAATGATTCCCAGGTGATCAACTCAGGATCGAGCGCAGTCGGAAAGTCCGGCTTCTGATCGAGCGTGGCCCGCTCATGGTTGAAGCGAAGATTGAGTTCTTGAACTAAATACTCGAGCGATGCTTCCGCACTTTCGCCATAGCTAAGGAGGGCCCGCCGATGCTCAATTTCGGTGACACGCTGGGTATTGCCATGGCGCTTAATCCAAGGCTCGAGCAGGGCCGTCACGTCATCAAAACGCCCTTCCTGCAAGGCATGCAGAGACGAGTAATAGTAGAACTCCTCCGTCCCCGGAATCAGTTCCTTGATGACCGCGCCGCGATCATCGGCGAGGGCAAAGCGTTCCAGAAAACCAAAGGACTCATTAGCAGCGGCAAAAGATGGCATAAGCGGAGTGACTGAAAATAGAAACCCGCAGAGGATACGGGAAAGGTTGGATGACAGGAATCGAAGTTTCATGAAGCGGCCGTGTGGGTTTGTTTCCTTTATAACGCAGAGACTGACGAATAGATGAGCGTGAAGTTGTAAAGATTTTGCAAGAGACGCGGAAAATCCATCCAAAAGTCACTTCTCCATCACCCGTAGCAACGACATTCTTGTCCTTGCCTCCCCGGCCCTGCCAGGATATCCGGCAGATGCAGGACGTTAGGAATCCCGTCGCAACATGGCTTCGACTCCGACGTCACAAAAAAAGCGACCCGTTCAGGGCCGCTTTCAAAGTCGAGAAATCTACTCGGAATATTTGGGTGCAATCAGTGATTGAACATGAACTCCTTCGAGTTCAGGACCGCCCAGAAAACATCATTGAGAACCAACTCAACCTGGGCTTTGTCTTCCTTGACGGCGTTCACTTGTGACATCAACTGCTTCATTTCCTCCGCTGTCGGTTTCCTCGTAAACGCGCGGATGTAAATATCCTCGATGATCTCATTCGGTTCTTTTCCAGCGGTAAGAAGCTCCTTCACGATGCCGCCCTCCTCAATCTTGTTGGTAACTGTCGGACCGTTCAAGAGGTGCAGTGCCTGAGACAAACTAGGGTCCATCTTGACTTCACAGGAACAAACCGTCTCCCGGGTCGCACGGCCAAAGGTCGTCAGGAAATAGTCAGTCGTGTTTCCATCCGCAATCTGAACAGCACGGGAACCAAGGGGGAGACCACGGAACTTGTTCTGCGTCTCTGTCACCTGAGTGATGGTATCCAACATCACCTCAGCGCGCTGACGTCGAACCCGCGCACGTGCGAAGTTGTTCAGGTCATCTTTGTTCGAAGGTGTCGCCTGCGTTGTCCGCTGATAGGTAGCTGAGTTACAAATGTCTCGAACGAGCTGCTTGAAGTCATAGGCATACTCGCCTTCGAAGCGGGCACCAAGAGCAGCAAGCAGCTCAGGATTTGAGGCAGGATTGCTGACACGAACGTCGTCGACAGGGTCGATGATTCCGACACCCATGAAATGCGACCACACGATGTTCACAATGTTACTCGCGAAGTATGGGTTGTCTGGAGAAGCCAACCAATCAGCCATGACACCGCGGCGGTCTTTTCCTTTCACCTCCGGCGTGTCTCCGCCAAGAAATTTCGGGGCCATATTCCGACCGCCGATGAGATGCTTCGTCTCACCACTTCCACGATTGTAGACAATCTGCTCCCGCTGATCGACACCCTGCTTCCGGCCAATTTGTGAGAAGAACGCAGCCCAACCGTAGTAGTCATCCATCGTCCAGCGATCAAAAGGATGATTGTGGCACTGAGCACATTGGAGACGCATTCCCATGAACACCTGCGCCACATTCTCCGAAAGCTTGAGTGCATCACGCTCCACCTGGTAGAAGTTGGTCGCCGGATTCGAGAAAGTACCACCCTGCGAACTGATCAGGTCAATGACCCACTCATTCAACGGGGTGTTCGTTGCGATCTTTTCCTTGAGCCAGCTATTGTAGAGAAGCGCCGACTTGTAAGAGATCCCCTGAGCGATGTTGTTGTTCGAGCGGATTTGGAGAAGCTCCGACCACTTCATCACCCACATTTCAGTGAATTCTTTACGATCAAGCAACTCATCAACCAGCTTGGATCGCTTCTCGGGATCCTTATCAGCCACAAAGGCGTGGAATTGCTCGACGGTCGGAAGTTGTCCCGTGATATCGAGGGATGCACGACGGAGAAATTCATCATCAGAGCAGAGACCCGAGGGCACCATCCGGAGCTTGTGCAGTTTATCGTGAACGAGCGGATCGATGTAGTTATTCTCAGTCATCTCAGGACGGCTGTAGTCAAGGCCTTCCGGTATAACGATGGTTTGAATGCCGACCGTCTTCGTTTCGAAACGAGCCATGATGAACGCTTCGCCGCGCTTTCCGGCCGTGATCTTACCCCATTCATCGACTGCCGCGGTTGGCTCGTTGTTCGTCACGAACGCAGCGAGATGAGTTACGTCACGATCATGTCCATCCGAGTAGAGCGCACGAACACTGAGCTGCTGCTCAGCACCTGAACCCTCAAGCACCAGCTTGGGAGGGTAAACCTCTAAACCAACCACAGTTGGAAGACCTTCTTTTTCGTCATTTTTGGCACCATCAGCAATCCACTCAACCATCGTGTTGTATCCGTGGCTGCCCTTGTCCATCAACTTTCCACCCGTGTGTGGGACTGCTTCGACTGACTTTTCGACAAGAAGGGATTCTTCAGGAATAGCGAGATTCACCCGATATCCTGCCAGCTCGCGGGTGAGCCGGAAGTGATCACCGTCCGGATCATAACCGAAGAGGGAAAGCATGAAGCCATCCTGCCCCCGAGCCGAACCGTGACAGGCACCCGTATTGCAGCCTTCACGCATGAAAACAGGCATAACGTCGAGATTAAAGCTGATCGGACGATCCACCGCCGCCTCTGCCACAGTAACAGGAAGCTCTACCGCCTTATCGGCAACCTTCACAGTTAGGGTCGTGCTGCCGTCCTTAACCGGAATGAAATGACTGCGCGTTTTCAGATCGATGAGAGACGGATCGGCGAAGTTGAAGCTGGCGTTCTTCGTCACATCGAGGGTGGTGTCGTCTTCGTAAGTCGCCATGACGACCACGGATTGGGTGTCACGCTTTTTCTCGAGATTGATGTCCCCGGGAAACGCCTCAATTTTCACGAGCTTTTTCCCTTTATCCTCAAGAGGCTCCGCGCCTTTGAAATCTTCCTCATTCTTTGCGACGAGCAGAAGATCTACCGGCCATTGCGCCCCCTCTTTGATCCATTGACGGAGCTTCGCCATCTCATGATCGTAAAGTTTCCGTCCTTCCGGCGGCATCGAGTCGATGTCATCGTGAGGGAGTTCTACCATCTCAATCATGAGTGAATTGTCGGGGTCGCCTTTAACCAGGGCTGGACCACCGTCTCCACCCTCAAAAAACAGAGCTGCTTTGTCAAAACGGAGACCACCCTTCACCTTTGGCTCGTGGTGACACTGAACACAGTTGAATTCCAAAATAGGCTGGATGTCCTTAGTGAAATCGATTTTTCCAGGCACCCCCTCTTCAGCTCGCAATGAAGCGGCTGAGACACAGGCCAGAAAAAGGGACAATCGAACGAGATTTTTCATGGGTGATGAAACGAATTAGGAGGAAACAAAGGGAGAGGTTCTTAATTACTGAGCCGCGGCTTCTTTCTGCGCTTCCAGTCGAAGCTGCTCGAGGCGGGAAAGAGGCTTTTCTTTAGGCTCATTCTTCGCGACCACTTTCTTCTCTGCGGCTGGTTTTGCAGCGACTGGCTCTTTCGGCTTAGGATCGACGCGGAAGACACCGCCCATCCCGACGCGATGAACCACAGGTTCGCCATTCTGCAATACCGTTACGGTGCAGAACAAATTTTTGTGCTGCCCAACGGGTGTTTTTTCCGTTGTTTGAATCGGGAAGTTCAAGTCTGCCGTCGCTTTGTCGATCTTCATGATCGGAACAGTGGCGTGAGCCGGCACCGCAAACAGCTGCACGTCTGCCTGCCCATCGAACTCGCGGAGGTTCTCCACCTCGGCGACCATATCTATCTTCTCGCCCTGCTTCGCCGTCGCCATTGAGAGCTTCATGCTTACAAATGGCTCCTCAACCGCCAGCTTTACAAAAGGCGCTGCTGTCATCATCAGTCCTTTTCCACCATCTGACTCAGCGATCACTGTGATGTCCCAGGTATTAATCTCCGCATTTGCATTGGCGTTGAGTTCATACTCAAGCTCGGTGTCTTTCTCACCAAAAGTCATTGTAGACGGGCTCGTGATCCCGGGTGGCTTCCAGTGAAGGCGGACGGTGATCTTTTTGTCGTAACCGTCCTTCCGCACCGCGCGAATCTTCAACTTTTTCGTTCCATTGCGCACCAGCGGGGATTTCGGCTGATCGATTGTGATGCTGTAGGGAATCTCCTCCACGACTGAAATCGGAAGCCGCTCATGGTAACGGGTATAATACTCAACTCCATTCTGCGGGCCACGAACGAGGTCCAATGCTTGCTTAAAAGTGCCCTCGACAGGTGACTTCTCATCGGTATTCTTCACTTTCAGCTCATACATTCCACCCCCGATCGCAGCGTCCGGAGCTGCCTTCAGAAGGATCGGGAACTGGCTCACCGACTTCGGAATGGTCCCGGCTTCCCAGGTGACTCCCTCAGGGAGTTGCGGAAAATCAAAGACCAACTCGCCTGAGAAATTGCGGCGAGTCGTGTTGACGACCATTGAGTAGTAGCCGCCTTGAGGAACATTAAACTGCTTTCGATATTGAAGGTCGCGACGAAGCATCTCCGGCATCGTCACTTCGATTCTGGGCGTGAAGGCTTCAGACTCGATGCGATAAACGAAATCCGACCCACCCCGCTTGAGCATATCGGTGACACGCACGTAGTAATCACCATCGGCGGCCGGCTTGAAATCTACCTGACTGTCCTTCGTTCCGTTTGCATCATCAGAGCCGCCCATCGACTTGAACTTGCTATCGTAGAGATTCAAAACAGGATCGACCGGTGACCCAATCGTATTTGCGTAAACACGGAAGCGATAATTCTGACCCTTTTTTCCGGTGAACTTGAAGTAATCAATATCGCCTTCTTCTTCGAGAATTCCGTTAAATGCCAGAGGCAGTGCTCCAACGGACGCAAGATCCGGCGAACGCATGTCTCCGTTCTCACCGCTCTCCAACACGTTTGGCATATCACTCACCCGCACCGGGTTGGGGGATGGAGGGAAAGCGCCATCCCGTTCAGCCAGGACACCGAAAGTTCCTTCCTCGGTAGTCAAAGGAAGCTTCGCTTTGGTCTTGTAATCACCCTTGACGTCTCCGATCAAGGTGAACTCAGTCTCCTCACCGGGCATTCCGCCGGCAGGAAAGATGGCCATAGGACGAGGAAAAGTTCCGATGTGTGCTCTGTAACGCCCTCGGCCTTCGTAGGCGGAATCCCTGACCTCAACGATGTAATCGCCGTCTTCCGGGATGATCACCGAAACAATCGATTCCTGCTTCAGGAGAGACGAACCATCTGCCGACGCAATCTCGAAGCGGTCCTTATTCAAAATCGACACGTACGGATCGATCGCGATATTCTGGCGGATGTTATTGATCCGGAGGCCTTCGATCTCAACGGAAAGACGCTCACCTTTTTTCATCGAAACCTGGTAGTAATCGGTCTCTTCCCGCTTCGCCTCGGCTTCGATCGTTACGTTGAGGTCGATCTTCTGAGGCCCGTTAAAGTCGTCATTCGGTTCAACTTCGTCTACGTTCGGAAACTGCGAGATCCAGAAGTTGCGGGCATAACTGATGCCGCTCTTGCAACGAACCCGAACGTGATGCTCACCGATCCGCGCATCCGGTGCGACAACAAGCGTTGCCTCGACCTTGCGGTTGTCGAGAACCTTGAGATCTTTGGCTGTGATCCCCGGATAATGAAATAAGATCTCCTCGGCGTCTTCGAGACGATTTCCATGAAAGACAACCTTCGTCTCCGTGCCGCGCTGAGCGCCACGCGGAAGCGTGTTATTGAGATCGGGGGAAGCAGCCTCCAACGTCGATCCCGCGATAAGAATGGTCAGCAGCCCGAAGACTGCTGACATTCTCGCGAAACCTGCGAAACGGGCCGCACTCTGAAAAGTCAGAATACGTTTCATAATGATAGAACGAAAAGTGAAAGCTTACGCAGTGGCTTTATCGATGATCTCTTCGATAACTTCGCCGCCGTCGACAATTTCCATCGGGCGCGGTCCAGGAGCGATGAGCTCCTTGTCAGCGTTGATACCCAACTGGTTGTAGACCGTCTTCGCGAATGACTCAACATCGACCGGATTCGTGTCCGGCTCAGATGCGAGCGAATCGGAAGAACCGTAAACGAATCCCCGCTTGATACCGCCACCGGCGAGCATTGTAGAGAAAACACGAGGCCAGTGGTCGCGACCGTCAGTCTTGTTGATCTTCGGAGTTCTTCCAAATTCGGAAGAAACCATCACGAGCGTTGAGTCAAGAAGACCACGATCGTCGAGATCGGTAAGGAGAGTCGCAAGAGCCTTATCAAAATCAGGCACCTGGCGGCCAATGTTGTCCTTAATCTTGTCGTGGTGATCCCAACTTCCGTAAGTCATCGTGACAAGGCGAACCCCGGACTCGACGAGACGGCGGGAAAGAAGCATCCGCATACCGGCCTGATTCTTACCATAGCGCTCTTTGGTCTTGTCATCCTCCTTCGTGAGATCGAAGGCGTCGCGAGCTTCCACTGATCCAATCAGGCTGTAGGCCTTATCATAAAAGGAGTCCATCGCGCTGATTTGGTCAGCCTGCTCCATGTTGCGGAAATGGCTATCAACCGCTTCAAGCAACGTACGGCGGCGCTCGAAGCGGGCTCCGTCAACACCATCTGGGAGAGTGAGGTCACGAACCTTGAAGTTCTTGAGGTCGGCAGGATCACTTCCCACCGCAAACGGTCCGTACATGGAGCTCAGGTAACCAGTTCCGGCGAACTCATTTGGCGTGTTTGGCACACAGACATAAGGAGGGAGGTTTTTCCGTGGCCCGAATTCGTGTGAAATCACTGATCCGAAGCTCGGAAAATCAATCGCCGGGCTTGGCTTGTAACCCGTGAACATGTTGTGAGTTCCTCGCTCGTGCGCCGCCTCGCCGTGCGTCATCGAACGAATCACTGTCATCTTGTCAGCGACTTTGGCCAAATTTTTGAAGTTCTCACTGAACTGCAGACCATCCACGCTCGTGTTGATCGCCTTGTAGGGTCCACGATACTCGGAAGGGGCATAAGGCTTTGGATCCCACGTTTCCTGATGCGCCATACCGCCCGGCAAGTAGATGTGAATCAACGACTTAGCCGCACCCTCCTTGGATTCGTAGAACTTAGCTTGTCCTTTCGCCTCGATCTTGAGAAGCTCAGGAAGCGATAGTCCCACGCCACCGGCGAAGCCGACTTGGAGAAACTCGCGGCGATTCGCGAGACCGGAATTAAAGAAGCTTGAGCAGCCTTTCATAGTATTGAGTGGTTGGGTGATTGTTCGGAATCGAATTAATCGCTGAAACCCTTGTAAAACAAGAGGCGTCTTTGCGTAGAGGCGGAATAGCGGCGGGATCAAACGACCCGAAAGGGCCACCCGAACCGCGCGATATCGCCACTCATTAAACGAAGACGCACGCTAAAAAGATCGTATATTTATTTGTTTTAACAATAGAAGAAAATCCCCACTGTCCGATTTTGGATCGTAACCTTCTAAACTTTATGATGAAGAGATTGACTGCTCCCCTCATGTTCCTGGCCGCCACCTTGGCGATCCCGGTCATCGCTGCTGATGAGAAAGACAAGATCACCTACATCGATCATGTCCTTCCGATCCTCGAAAACAAGTGTGTTAACTGCCACAACGCAGATGAATCCAAAGGTGGTTTGGATCTTTCCACCTACGCCGCGACGATGACAGGCGGATCGGGCGGTGACATCGTGACTTCGGAAGACCCCGGATCAAGTCGCCTCTTCACTCTTTCGGCCCACACCGAGGAGCCTTTCATGCCCCCGAAAGGGACGCCGGCGAATGAGAAGGAACTCAAGATTCTTTCGGATTGGATCGCCGGAGGACTTCTCGAGACTTCGAACAGCAAGGCCAGAAAATCGGACAAACCGAAAGTCGACTTCAATTCGATCACCTCCACCGGTAAGCCCGAAGGCCCGCCCGCGATGCCTGAGCACCTCATCCTTGAGCCGGAGGTTGTCACGGAGCGTCCGAACGCGGTACCCGCGATGGCCCATAGCCCCTGGGCTCCGATTGTTGCAGTCGCCGGCCAGAAGCAGGTCCTTCTTTTCCATTCGGAAGACTATGATCTCCTTGGCGTCCTTCCTTACCCTGAAGGATTTCCTCAGACACTCTCATTCAGCCCCAACGGTGCCTACCTTTCCTGCGGAGGTGGTCGCGCCGGCAAATCCGGAAACGTCGTTGCCTGGGACATCAAGACCGGCGAGCGAATCCTCGAAGTCGGGAAGGAGTATGACATCGTTCTCGGTGCCGACGTCTCGCCCGACTTGAAGAACGCAGTCCTCGGTGGACCCAAGCGTAATATTAAACTGTGGGACACAGTTGCCGGCGAAGAGCTTAGCAGCATCAAAAAGCACCCTGACTGGCTTCTCACAGCGGCCTACAGCCCGGACGGAGTCATTTTCGCGACCGGGGGAAGAAACGGTGGCCTCTATGTCTGGGAAGCCGCAACCGGATATGAATTCTACACCCTTAAAGGTCACACCGGCGCAGTCACCGACGTCGCATGGCGCTCCGATGGTAATCTTCTCGCCTCCAGCAGCGAAGATGGACAAATCATCCTCTGGGAGATGAACGAAGGTAAGCAGGTCAAGAAATGGAACGCCCATC
The DNA here is from genome assembly GCA_029210205.1 of Verrucomicrobiales bacterium. Lineage (GTDB taxonomy): Bacteria > Verrucomicrobiota > Verrucomicrobiia > Verrucomicrobiales > DEV007 > Arctic95D-9. The sequence continues at coordinate 22,111 of JARGOD010000057.1, forward strand.
CCGGCGGCGCCCTTGCCGTGACCTTCTCGCCTGACGGGAAGCTCGCTTCAGTCGGACGCGACAAGAAAGTCAAAATCTGGCAGGCCGACGGCAAAGAGTTGAAGTCAATCACCGCGTCGGACGATATCGTGCTCAGTGTTGCTTTCAGCCACGACAACAAGCGCGTCTTCACAGGTGACTGGCATGGCACGATCAAAGTTTGGGATATCGAAACCGGAGCCGAGCTTGCTCTTATCGAACCGAATCCTCCAACCATCGAAGAGCAGCTCGCCTACTCTGAAAAACGCATCGGCGAGCTCACTGGAGAACTTCCGAAGCTGGAGCAAGGGGTAAAGGCGGTGAGCAAGGAACTAGCAGACGTACGCGCCGAAATGGCGAATGCTGACAAGAAAATCGCAGAGGCGACCAAAACTCGCGACGCCAATAAAGCTGAGCTCGCGAAGCTCGACGGTTCCGTCAAAGCACTGACCCCGCAGTTCGCCGCCGCGCAGAAATCGGTCACCGATCACCAGGCAAAAACCAAGGCCGCTGCTGACGCGCTCAATAAAGCGAGTGCATCCCTCAAAACCACTCAGGACGCGCTTGCCAAGGCAGAAGCAAACTTGAAAGCACGCGAAGCGGCGCTTGTTCCTGTTGTTGCTGCCCTGAACACGGCGAAAGCGGCGGCAGCAAAAAAGGCACTCTCCGCCGAGCAACAAAAGAAACACGATCAACTCGCCACTGCCCGGAGCAATGCGGAAACCGCAAAGAAAGCGGCAGACGCCGCACTCAAGAAAACAACTGAAGCTCGCAATGTAGCGACCAAGGGCATTGACGACGCAAAAGCTGGCATCGCGACGGCTAAGAAGTCAATGGAGACCGCCCAGAAAGCCGCCGCCAATGCAAACGACCTCCTCAAGCAGGCCACCGCTGAGCGCACCAAAGCGGATGCGGCTCTAGTCGAGGCCTCGAAAGATGGAAAAATTCCGCCGATGGAGCTCGTCGACGCACAAGCCTCGGCCAGTGAAAAGGAACGCCTTGCCAAGGCGGAATTAAACGGAGCAAATACAGAGCTCGCTACCGCGGAAGCGAACTCGAAAAAGGCAACTGAAGCTTTGAATCAGCACAACACAAAATTAGCTGCACTTAACGAAACGATGCAGCAACAGGCCGCTGATCAGAAATCCAAAGCTGACTTGCTAGCGAAAGCTGAAGCCGCCTTCAAACCTCTCAAGGATGCGCTTGCCGCCGGCCAGGAGAGCATGAAGAAAGCAGATATCGCTTTAGCCGCCAAGGCCAAGGAATTCCAGGGAGTCGAAAAAGCAAGAAACGACGCCAAGGTAGCGCTCGATGCAGCGAAGAAAGCTTCTACGGATGCCAATGGTAAGATTGCCGCCCTGAAGCAGAACCTCGCCAGCGCACAAGCAGCCGAGAAGAAAGCAGCCGAGAGCCTCGCGGCAAAGAAGAAAGAGCTCGATGGCGCTAAAGTTCAACTTGCCGCCTCGCAGGGAGCACTGAAAAAAGCCGAGGAAACTCTCGTTTCTGTCACCAAAGCAAGAGAGAGCGCCAAAGGCAAGATCGACGCCATCGTCAAGAAAGAGGCTGACACCAAAAAGTCCATCGAAGTTGCGAAGGCCGAACTCGAAAGCAGCCAGTTCCTCGTCAAGAAGTGGCAGGCCGCCGCGATTAATCTTACCGCGAAACAGGAAACGGAGGAGCTAGATGACATGGAGGTCGATCTTGAAGACATGAAGGAAGACGAGGTCGAAGCGAAGACTGAGGTCACGGAAGCGAAGAAAGCTCGCGCCGACGCGGAGCAGACCCTGGCTGTCGCGAAGAAGACCATCAACGAAGGCGAGAAAAAGCTGCAGGAGAAATCCAGCACCGTTCTTGAGCGTGCCCTCCAGCTAGTCTCGAATCGTGCCATCGCCGAACTCAAATTGGATGCCGGACTCGCCCAGAGCGATAACGCTCCGACCGAGCTTGCTGCCATCTTCAACAAGGAGGTCCCCGAGGACCTTGTCGTGGTCGGCGACATGCCTGAAGAAACTGAGGAAGAGCAAGTCATCGAGACCGTTGCTGCCGAAGCACTTGCTTACAAATCACGTGACGAAATCACGCAGGAAGTGGAAACCCTGCGCAAGCGCCTCGTCGAAATCGAAGGATTCCTCGCGACAACTTACAACGCCGCCGATGAGACCAAGGCCACGGTCGACAAGGCGAGCAAAGTTGCCCGCGAAACCCCGAAAGTAATCCGAGAGCGGACTGAACTCGAAGCCGAGGCCGCAAAGGAGCTCGCCGAAGCAGAAGCGGAGCGGAAGCGTCAGGAGACTGCCCTCACCGAACAACAGCAGAAGATCGAGGAGCTTCGAAAGAAGTATCTTGCGACGCTTCCAGAGCGGGATTGATCCCCCACGCTCGCAGAAACCCATTTTTACGCATTCAACAGGGTTAGGTCAGTGACCTAACCCTGTTTGCTTTGGGCCCAAGATAATCAATGGAAATTCGAACGGTAGGCTTAGGTGATACTGAATCCATCCGCTGCATTTATCGATCCGCCTTTGATGAGAAGGAGCGCGACCTCGTCTCAGAACTGGCAGTGGATCTTCTCTCGGAGAAAACGGTGCCATCCACGTTCTCTCTCATCGCCGAATCAGACGGCATGGCGGTCGGACACATCGCCTTCAGCCCGGTGACTCTTCAGGGAGACACTAATTGCATCGGATATATTTTAGCCCCACTCGCGGTCATTCCAGACAGTCAGCATGCCGGATTCGGATCTGCGTTGATCGAACGAGGCGTTGCAATACTCACTGCCCGGGAAGCAGGTGTTCTCCTCGTTTACGGAGATCCAAATTACTACGGCAGGTTTGGTTTCAGCCCTGAGATCGCGGAGCGATACCTGCCACCCTACCCTTTAGAGCATCCCTTTGGTTGGCTGGGAATGATCCCGGGCGGAATCGGAGAGCCCGGGGATACCGTGAGAATCTCGTGTGTCGACTCGTTGGAACGACCCAAACTCTGGTAAGCCGAAGCTATCTCGTGATTCGTTTGATTCCAAACCTGAGTTGTAGGTGTTCTAAAACAAGTCATCGATAGACTGCTCACAGATACGATGCGGCAAGCTAACAGCGGCAAAAAATAGCACTGGATTAGCTCCTTTACGTGATCCGGGGAATCTTCGCGGGGAATATCGTATCAGTATCTGTCTTTATCTGGTTTGTCATTTTCGCTTAGACGGTGGTTGTTACTGGCCCGATGGACAGCAAGGCGGCACCCCCTTTATCGAAAAATGAATCCTTTCGCACTACTTAGAAAATGGCTCGTTGCCACTTTTGCAGGTTGTTTGGCTGTTTCAGCCTCACATGCCGATCAGCCAAACATTATCTTTCTGCTGACCGATGATCTCGGTTACTCGGACATCAGTTGTTACGGAGCTCAGAAGGTGTCCACCCCACACATTGACCAGCTGGCTGAAAACGGAATCAAGTTTACCGACTTCCACTCTGCGGCTTCGATTTGTTCACCCTCTCGCGCTGCGTTTTTGACCGGTGCCTATCCGCAGCGTGCCGGGCTCTATATGGGAATCAACCCGATCCGCGATGCGCATTGGTTCCTCGGGCTGCATCCTGACGAAATCACCATTGCTGAGCAGTGTCAGCAACAGGGGTATGCCACCTATCACGTTGGCAAGTGGCATCTCGGAACCGAGCCGGAGTTCATGCCGCGAAAGCAGGGCTTCGACCATACCTACGGGATGCACTGCAACTACTCCCATTCTCCGGTTCTATACGACGACGATGACGTGGTTTTCAAAAAAACCCCGCTTGATCAACTGACGGCCCTCTATACCGATCGGGTGACGGAAATCATCAGTGAGAGCGCCAAATCAAAAAAGCCATTTTTTCTCTACTACGCGCACAACTATCCGCACACCCCCTACAAGGCGAGTGCGAAGTTTGCCGGCTCATCAAAGGATGGAGTGCGCGGCGATATGATGCAGGAGATGGACTGGGGCATCGGTGAGATGATGAGGGCTCTCGACGATGCCGGCATGACTGATAACACCATCGTGATTTTCACCTCGGACAACGGGCCGAATAAAAATGAGCACGCCCGGCCTTTTAAAGGCACCAAGTATGTGACTCACGAAGGCGGCCACCGCGTGCCCTTCATCGTGCACTGGCCGAACTCGGTGAAGGCGGGCGGTGTGAGCGCTGCCAATATTCATGCGATGGATCTCTTTCCGACTTTGTCTGAAGTGATCGGCGCAGAACTACCAACCGATCGAGTCTACGACGGGGAAAGCCTGTTGCCTCTGCTTACAGGAGGCGCGTTAACTCGTAGCCCGGACGAGCCATTCTTTTACTACAACTGCGAAAACCTTCAGGCCATACGAAAGGGGGATTGGAAGATTCACCTGCCCCGCTCTCCCCAACAAATACCATTCTGGCAAGGGGGGAAAGGCATCACGACACTGGATGAACCGCTGCTATATGACCTGAAAGCCGACCCGGGTGAATCGAAAAATGTCGCCGATGAACATCCAGAGATCGTCACTGAATTAACCAAGTTGGCGGAACAGACGAGGGAGCAGCTGGGTGAATATGGTCAGCGTGGTGATGCTCAAAGAGCAACGGGTTCTATCTATCCCGAAAGCCCGGTGATCAGTCATTCCAGAGACTGGAAACAGGTGCCGGCAGAAATTGCCGCAGGCCTGGAAACTGAAAGAGCCCGGCGCCGGAGCGCTCCCGCCAAGCAGGAAAAGGCCACGCCGCTACCGAAAGGTAAGCCAGGCCCAAACATTGTGCTGATCTTTGCTGACGATCTCGGCTATGGAGACCTCGGTTGCTACGGAGCGACCAAAATTCAAACCCCGAATATTGATCAGCTGGCGACCGAGGGACGGAAGTTTACTGATGCTCACTCGGCCTCCGCCGTATGCACCCCCAGTCGCTATGCGCTGATGACTGGCGAATACCCATTTCGGCGAAACCTGAGTCGACCGGTTTTCCTGAAAACAGGGCTCGTCATTGATACCGAAAAATTGACCGCTCCGGATGTTCTAAAAGGTGCCGGCTACGCGACTGCCTGTATCGGAAAATGGCATTTGGGCTTTGGTGAAAAAGCTCCTGATTGGAATGGAGCGCTAAAGCCCGGGCCGTTGGAGTTGGGCTTCGATTACTACTATGGCGTTCCGGTTGTCAATAGTCATCCGCCGTTCGTCTATGTCGAAAACTATCGTGTCGTCGGTCACGTTCCCGAGGATCCGTTTGTGTTCGGTAAGAAGGCAAACACCCGCGAGTTTTTCGAGAAGATGGGCCTGGATCAAATCGGTGGTGCCGATGCCGCTCATGCTCTCTACGATGATGAAATGGTGGGCACCCGGCTCACTGAGAAATCGATCGATTGGATAAAGCAGCAAGGTAAGAATCCGTTTTTCCTCTACCTCTCTACGACCAATATCCACCATCCGTTTACCCCTCACCCCCGGTTTAAAGGGACCAGTCAGTGTGGCCCCTACGGCGACTACATCCACGAACTCGACTGGATGGTTGGTGAAGTGATGAAAACGCTCGAAGAACAGGGCGTTGCTGATAACACCCTGGTAATCTTCACCAGCGACAACGGAGGGATGTTTAACGTCGGTGGCCAGAATGCCTGGGACGATGGGCACCGTCTCAATGGCGAGCTACTCGGTTTTAAATTCGGCGCCTGGGAGGGTGGTCATCGGATTCCGTTTATCGCCCGCTGGCCCGGCAAAATTGAAGCAAATACCACTTCAAAGACCCTGGTTTCCAATATCGATATGTTGGCCACTTTTGGTGCTCTCACCGGGACCCGGTTGAACCAAAGCCAATCGGCTGACAGCGTGAATATACTGCCTGCTCTCACTGGCAATCCGGATAAACCGTTGCGCGACCATATCGTTCTGGCACCAAGTAAGCTGGGCAATATTTCGATCCGAAAAGGCAAGTGGATGTATATCGCCGCTCAAGGCAGCGGAGGATTCACTGCTGCAAAACGCGGTGCTCATGCTTTTGGTGGTCCAGCAGCAATCTCCTACGCTGGATATGAAAACAGCGATATCGAAAACGGCAAAGTCAAAGCTGACGCGCCTCCGGCCCAGCTCTACGATCTGGAAACTGATCTGAAACAAACAACCAATTTGTATCAGGAGCACCCTGAGGTTGTTGCGGAAATGAAGGCCTTATTAAAAGGCTATGGTTTGCCGAGGGTCGCTGCAAAACGAAATCCGAGCACTAAAGGCGGCGAGGAAAAGTGACTCGAGGATCTCGGGATCAGGATCGTGCCGGAGGTTGGACTTCATATCCAAAGGAAAGACACCCATCCCATCCTAATCCCAGGAAATCATTTAACCTTCGAAATCCATCGCGATCTTTTTCAACAGATTGCGGACGTAGCCATCAACCCGGGGAGCCGGTTTTCCAGGCTTCGCCGGGAGAGCGAGAATCTCATCCTTTCGCGACGCGGCTTTTTCATCTGCATAGTCGATCGCATTCACTGCGAGGATCGCTTCGTGGACATTGCCTTCGGCCTGATTCGCAAAGCTCAGGAGAACATCGAGTGCTTTCTCCCGGTCTCCCGCTTTTCCGAAACGAATTACTCCCTCGGCCGCGACGATGGCGACACTGGGGCAGTCATCTTCAAGAGCGGCGATGAGCGAATCGTAACCAGCTTCGACGCCTGCTTTCTCCTGAATGAGTAAACCGGTCGCACCCCAGTAGCGGACCGCGAGATCATCATGGTTTAATAACTCAGTGATCGCCGGAAGATCCTCCGCCTTCTGCGACGTCGCAAGTTGCGCGGCACTGAAAGCAGTTTCGAAATCGTAATGTGCAGGATCCTGCCCCATTTCGTAGGGAGTCGAACCTTCGCTGCGTTTGTGAATTTCCGCCTCGGGAAGGAAGCTGAGATCTCGGATTTCAGTCTCCCAGTCAATGTGGGCTGCCCGCATTTTTTCGAGGACGTCGTCGTGCTCGGCAGATCCAGCGAGGTTGTTCACTTCATCCGGATCCGTTTCTAGATCATAGAGTTCTTCAGTCGGCTTCTTCTCCCAGAAGTGGGACTGCGCCTCGTTCAGTTCCCCATCGTGATACATCTTGTGCCAGACCTGAGTCGTCGGCGTTTGGAACATGTAGTCGATGTACTGTCCGTAGATGCGATGCGGCATGTAGTGGCGGAGGTAGACGTAGCGTTTTCCCATGACGGTGCGGACGAGATCGTAGCGCTCATCCATTCGCCCACGGAACCCATAGCTGTATTCACCACCTTCCGCTTCATACTTCCCGGCGAAGGCGTCTCCATCCATGAAGTCCTTCGGCTCGATTCCGACGAGGCTGAGCATGGTGGGGGCAAGGTCGATGAATCCCACCATGCGGTCACTGGTGCCACCGACGGCATATTCATCCGGCGCAAGATCTTTGAACTTCTCGGGAACATGGATCAGCATCGGCACGTGGAGCCCGGAGTTGTAGGGCCAGCGCTTGTTGCGCGGCATGCCGGAACCATGATCGCCCCAGTAGATGATGATCGTGTCCTCGCTGAGTCCGGCATCTTCGACCTCCTTGAGCCATTTGCCGATCTCCTCGTCCATCTGGGTGATGCGATCATAATACTGCGCCCAATCCTTCCGAACTTCGGGAGTGTCAGGATGATAGGCGGGCACGGGTGCTTTGGCAGGATCATGAATTCGCAGCGCATCATCCATCTCGTTTCGGATCTTGGATTCGTGAGAGATCGTGGAATTGAAGACCGCAAAAAACGGCTGCCCTTCCGCCCGGTTTTTCCAGTGAGCTTTGCCGCTACTTTCGTCCCAGACATCATCGCTCTTTTCGAGATTGTAATCTTCTTTCGATTTGTTCGTTGTGTAGTAGCCGAGCTCACGAAGGTAGGCCGGAAACATCTTAATGTCGGCAGGCAGTGGCGCATTAGATCGCATGTGCGGTGCTCCGGTCGCCGGAGGATAGATGCCGGAAATCACGGTCGTGCGAGCGGGCGCACAGACAGGCGCATTCGAGCTTGCCCGCAAGTAGAGAAGGCTCTTCGCGGCGAGCGCGTCAATGTTAGGAGAGACGGAATAGTCATCGCCATAGCAGCCAAGGTGAGGGCCGTTATCCTCGGAAGTGACCCAAAGAATGTTGGGCAGCTCAGAAGCGTTCGAAATCGCCGTGGTGCACACCGCGATCAGAATGAGTAGGGATTTTTTCATCGTATTCAAAGAGTTGGGAAAAAGGGAGGAGGATTCAGGAATCGGAGCCCGTCAGCAAACGCAAATCCGCTCCGATATGCAATTCAATTCAGCCCTGATAATCAGGATTGGAGATCGGGAGCTTGGCTTCAGTTTCCTCGAGGCGCTGGAGAAGAAGCGCTTCGAGTTCTTTTACCTTCTCAGGATTTTCCCCAGCGAGGTTGGCGGTTTCAGATAAATCGTTATTCAAGTCGTAGAGTTCGTAGGTCCCCTCCCAGAATTTGATCAGCTTCCAGTCTCCTTTCCGAATGATCGAGTAGGGCCCTGGGTCGTGACGGTAATGAGGAAAATGCCAGAGCAACTCATCGCGAGCGACCGGAGTCTCGCCCCCGCTCTTCAAGTGGTCGGCGAGTGATACACCATCGATGGGACGATCCAACGGAAGATCGAAACCTCCCAGGTCGAGAAGAGTTGGAACGATGTCGACAGAGGTCACGAGGGTGTCACTGACTGTTCCAGCAGAAATCTGTTCGGGCAAACGCACGATGAAAGGCACGCGAATGCCGCCCTCGTAGGCATACCCTTTTCCGCTGCGCAGTGGCGCGTTGTCGGTCGGTGATGCATTGCGGTCCAGACCACCGTTGTCACTCGTGAACAGGATGACAGTCCGGTCGTCGATGCCATGCTCTTCGAGCACCTCAAGCAGGGATCCCATGGCGTCGTCGACGGACTCGACCATCGCGGCATACTTGGCATTTTGCTGAGTTTCACCCGGCTTGTCTTCATACTTCGCCGCCACTTCGGGGAGCGCCTGAATCGGAGTGTGGACCGCATAGTGAGACATCTGGATAAAGAACGGTTCGTCCTTCCACTGCGCGATCAAGTCGACTGCCTCATCGGCTTCCCGATGCGTGAGGTACTCGCCGGGTTCGCGACCGGGCAGTTTGTAGATGCCTTCCCGCAGACTTTCATGTTTCCCCTTTGGCTGATTATAGGGGTCAAAAAAGGAAGGCGGCTGGCCGTAGTCGCAGCCTCCGCGATTCTCGGCAAAGCCCTGGAACTCAGGATACCAGTCAGGGTCCCCGAGATGCCACTTGCCGATGTATGCGGTTTGGTAGCCTTTGTCCTGAAGCATCTCGGCCAGAGTCAGCTCAGAATGCTCCATCCAGTAGGGATTCGGCGGGGTGAGGAGCTTTCGCTTAGAATTTCCGACATACTCGGTGGGATTTGTCTCAGGAGTTCCCTGCCCGCCCCGCTGAAAACGCGACCGGATCCAGTCGGTGACGCCGAGCCGGTGCGGATGACGTCCTGTCTGAACCGCGACACGCGTCGGCGAGCAGACTGCCGAGGCTGAGTATCCGTTTGTGAAACGCATGCCCTCGGCGGCGACCCGATCGATATTTGGAGTTTGATAGAAATCACTCCCCTGGCAGGCCAGGTCCATCCACCCCATATCATCGACGAGGATAAGGATGAAATTGAGAGGGCGCTCGTCGGCCTGAGCAGAGATGACGCAGGTGAGCGACAGGAAGAAAGAGAGAAAGTATTTCATTTCGAAAAGGCAGTGGTGAATGCGGCTTAAACGGTCGGATACTCCCATGGACCACGATAGTCGCGAGTCAGCAAAGCGGCAGCTTCTTCGTCGCCCGGAATGGTTTCGTTCTCTCCATCCCATTCAATGCTTCGGCCGACCTTGTAGCTGATCATCCCGAGCAGGCTCATGTTAGTCGCGAGGTGACCGATCTCGGCATCCGCGACGGGGCGGCGGGAGCGGTCTTCGATGCACTCGATGAAGTCCCGCCAGAGCGGCGGCACATTGTGGCCATCTTTTTCATTATCGAACTTCGGATCCTGATGGATCGGCTCGCCTTTGGTCGGGTAAAAGGTCCAGCCATCGCGCCACCCCATGTGGAAGGTGCCTTTTTCGCCGTAGAAGTAGCAGCCGACACGTGACTTCTCAGCCTCGTTACCGGCAAAGCGACGGTGCTCCCAGACAGCGGTAAAATTCTCAAACTCATAGGTCGCGACCTGGTGATCAGGCGCGTCGCTGGTCTGCATCTCGTCCGTCAA
>JARGOD010000058.1:0-28862 GCA_029210205.1 Verrucomicrobiales bacterium
AAGCCTGCCGTATTTCGATCAACCGTTACCTCAAGCGTAAGGGGAAGGTCTGGATCCGAATCTTCCCGCACAAGCCGGTCACGGCTCGTCCACCTGAAACCCGAATGGGTAAAGGTAAGGGACCGGTTGAGCATTGGGTGGCAGTGGTTCGTCCCGGCACGATGTTATTTGAAATCTCGGGTGTATCCGAGTCAGCGGCGAAGGAGGCTTTCCGTCTCGCTTCCAATAAGCTCGGCGTGCGTTGCCGTTTTGTCCGTCGTGAGGACCAGTGATTAGTTTTAACCTATTTTAAATCATGGCTAAAAATATAGATGATTTGCGTGAGCTGAGTGTCGACGAATTGGCGACACGCCGTCGCGAATTGAAAGAAGAAGCTCTCAACCTCCGGGTGCAGAAGGAGAGTGGTCAGCTTGAAAATCCTTCCCGCCTCCGTGTTATCCGCCGTGAAGTGGCGCGCATCGAGACATTGCTGACAGAAAAGCGGAGTGCAGAGGTTTCTGCCTGATCGCCGGAGTAACCGTTAGATTTAAAATTATTTAGTAGGACACATGAGTGAGTCAGTAAACGAGAAAAAGGCCGGTCTTCAGAAGACACGGGTCGGAGTGGTCACATCAGACACCATGACCAAAACGATCGTGGTGGAGGTGATGCGCCGCGTTCCTCACCCGCGATTCAAGAAAATCGTGAAGAGAACATCGAGATTCTTTGCTCATGATGAGGAAGAGTCTGCGAAAGTCGGCGATCGTGTCCTCATTGAGGAAACAAAGCCGCGCAGTAAGAAGAAGTGCTGGGAACTCAAGGAGGTTCTCTCACACTAAGCTCTCACTAACTAATCGGCGCTTGTCATTGAGGAGCGCTGGTGCCGTGAGAAACAATTGAATAAATTTTAGCATTTACGAATCATGATCCAAATGGAATCCAAGGTCCAGGTAGCGGATAATACCGGTGCTCGTGTGGCCAAAATGATCGGAGTAATCGGGAAGCGTTCACGCTCCGCAGGAGTGGGCGATGTGATTACAGCGCACATTCGCGAGTCTATTCCAACCGCCAACGTAAAGAAGGGCGAGGTAGTTCGTGCTGTCGTGGTGCGCACCGCTGCTCCGATTCGCCGTTCCGACGGTTCAATTCTCCGCTTCGACAGTAATGCGATTGTGATTATTGACGCTAACAAGAATCCACGTGGCACCCGTATCTTCGGACCGGTGGCCCGTGAACTCCGCGAGCAGAACTTCATGAAAATTGTCTCGCTCGCACCGGAAGTGCTCTAAGGCGAACCTACACTCAGGAAAATTTAAGACCATGGCTAAGCGAGTAAAGTCTCACGTAAAGAAGAATGACGAGGTTGTAGTGATCTCCGGAAACCACAAGGGAGAGTCCGGTCGCGTCCTCCAGGTGTTTCCTGAAAAAGGGCATGTGCTCATCGAAGGCGTTCGTTTGATTAAGAAACATGCCAAGCGCTCTCAGGATCGTCCTGAAGGTGGCATCATTGAAAAAGAAGGCCCGATTCACATTTCGAATGTGAAGCTCGCGGCATCCAAGTAACAAAGATTTAGTAGGAATTAACGATATGGAGCCAGCACTCAAATCGATATACAAAGACAAGGTCGTAATCGGCCTGAAGGAGAAGTTTGACTATGCGAACATTCATCAGATCCCCGGGATCGAGAAGGTTGTTCTCAATAGTGGCTTTGGGCGTGAAGACGATCGCAAAGCAGCCGCGGAAAACGTGATTGAGGATCTAGGAAGGATTACCGGTCAGCGTGCCGTTCCTACGAAGTCCAAGATCGCGATTTCTAACTTTAAGCTTCGCATCGGTGATACGATCGGGGCGAGGGTCACTCTTCGCGGTGCCCGCATGTGGGAATTTCTCGACCGTTTCATCAACGTTGCGTCGCCGACGATTCGCGACTTTCGCGGGCTTTCCGCTAAGTCATTTGATGGCAACGGCAATTACACCACTGGCGTCAGTGATCACACCATCTTTCCGGAGATCGAGCTCGATAAAGTGAACCGATCGATCGGTTTTGATATGACGATCGTGACGACCGCAAAGACAGACGATGAAGCTCGCGAGCTTCTTACACTTCTTGGTATCCCGTTTCGCAAGCCCAACGCTGCGGCGTAACGCCGACCAAATCTATTTTATAACTCATTAACTAACTGAAAAAATGGCTGTTGTCAGTGATCCCATTTCAGACTTCCTCATTCGCTTCAAGAACGCCACCATGGCGCAGAAGGAAGATTTCTCGGCTCCTTATTCCAATGTGAAAGAGGAAATCGCCCGCATTCTTAAAGAGGAGGGTTACCTCTGGTCTTACGAGAAAGTTGGCGAGGGTCATAAGGCCGTGATCGTCGGTAAACCCCGCTACTCGGGACACACCCCGGCTTTGAAGAATCTGAAGCGGGTCAGCCGGCCCGGTCTTCGCCAGTATGTTGGATGTGAGGAGATCCCTAAGGTTCTCGGAGGCATGGGCATCGCCATCGTTTCGACTTCAAAAGGTATCATGGCAGGGCACTCTGCCCGAAAGCAGAATATTGGGGGGGAACTCCTCGCTCTTGTCTGGTAAGACGGGCGAATCGAACTAAATTAACAAGGCAACATTTCTACAGCTATGTCGCGGATTGGAAAAAAAGAAATCACTCTCCCTGAGAAGGTTGAGATCAAATTGGGAGATGACTCCGGTATTTCGGTGGAAGGCCCAAAAGGAAAACTGGAGTGGACCATTCCTGCCGGAATCGCTGTGGAGCAGGAAGACGGTACTCTCCGAGTCACCCGGCTTTCTGAAGAGCGCACTCTCCGTGCCCTTCACGGGACTGCGCGAAGCCTCCTTGCGAACATGGTTGAAGGCGTATCGAATGGTTACGTTCGTGAGTTGGAGATCCAAGGCGTTGGTTTCCGTGCCTCAGTTAAGGGCAAGAATCTCGACTTGAGTCTTGGCTTTTCACACCCGGTGCTTCATCCGATTCCGGCTGAACTTACCGTCACCGTTGAGGAGAATACCAAAATCAAGGTAGAGGGAATCGATAAGCAACTTGTCGGTCAATTTGCCGCCGATGTTCGCTCCTATTACCCGCCGGAGCCTTATAAGGGCAAAGGAGTTCGTTATAAGGACGAGTATGTTCGCCGTAAGCAAGGTAAGAGCGTTAAGTAATCATAATTTTTAAACCAAAAGGACACCATGAGTCTTTACATTCGTAAACAAGCCCGCGCGAAAGTTCGCCGTCGTATCCGGAAGAAGATTGCCGGAACTGCTGAGCGCCCCCGTCTTGCTGTGCACTTCTCGAATCAGAATGTGTATGCTCAGCTAATCGACGATGAGGCTGGACGCACTCTTGCGGCAGCTTCCACCCTGGACAAGGAAGTGGGCGTGAAGGGTTCAAATCAGGACGCAGCAATCAAGGTGGGCGAGGCGGTTGCCAAGCGCGCCAAGGATGCAAAAATTGACACTGTCGTTTTTGATCGTGGTGGATTTCAGTTCCACGGCAAAGTCAAGGCTCTGGCTGACGCAGCGCGTGAAGCCGGTCTTAATTTTTAATTTTATTTGAATGAGCGAAGAAACCAAAGACGACAACGCACCGGCAGAGGAAGTCACCGAAGAGGTGAGTGCTTCCGGCGAAGCTGCTCCTGCTGAAGAAGCTTCTGCCCCTGCTGAGGAAAGTGCTCCCACTCCTGAGGTGGCTGAAGAAGCTCCTGCGGCGAAAGAAGTGCCTGCTGAAGAGGCTCCGGTCGCGAAGGAAGAGGTATCCGAAGAGGCCGCTTCTGCGGAGGCAGCTCCTGTCGAAGGTGCCCCTGTTGAGGCCGAGAAGTCCGAGAAGCTCAAGCGTGCTGAAGAAATTTTGCGTTCGAATGCTCCTGCATCTCAGCGCGGAGAAGATCTTGAAAATGCTTTCGAGAAGGTTGTTCACATCAACCGCTGTTCCAAGGTGGTGAAAGGCGGACGCCGATTCAGCTTCAGTGCTCTCGTTGTCAGCGGCGACCGTGAAGGTCGTGTTGGTTTTGGTTTCGGTAAAGCTCAGGAAGTCTCCGAGTGCATTAAGAAGTCGAGTGAGGCTTCCCGGAAAGACATGGTTAAGGTGAACATCACCGAAAACACGATTCCTCATCCAGTGATTGGTGAGCACGGTGGCGGTCGCGTCATGCTCCGTCCCGCTTCACCGGGAACAGGTTTGATTGCCGGTGGTGGAGTCCGTGCTGTCGTCGAGGCGGCAGGGATCAAGGATGTCCTTGCGAAATCAATGGGATCAAACAATCAGGCGAATGTAGTGAAGGCGACGATCAATGCGCTGGAGCAACTTCGCACCAAAGAAGAAATTTATACCCTTCGCGGCAAGAAGCTTGCCGAGAAAAAGGCCCTCTAATCTCATTTTAAGAGTTCAATCAGATGAAACTTCACGATTTATCCCCAACTCCCGGTTCCCGTCATCGCCGTCGTCGTGTCGGTCGTGGAGAAAGCTCCGGTCTGGGTAAGACCAGTGGTAAAGGTCACAAGGGACAGCAGTCCCGTTCCGGCGCTTCGATCCGTCCAGGTTTCGAAGGCGGTCAGATGCCTCTTGCCCGTCGTCTTCCCAAGAAGGGCTTCAATAATACTCGTTTCAAAACCAAGTTCGCCATTGTGAACGTGAAAGATCTTGAGTTGAAGTTCTCTGATGGTGAAACCGTCAACGAAGAGTCTCTCCGTGCATGTGGACTGGTTCAGGGTATCTATGACGCAGTCAAGGTTCTCGGGAACGGTGACCTCGCCAAAAAGCTCACGGTGGATGTCGATAAGGTTTCTGCCTCCGCTAAGGAGAAAATCGAGAAGGCTGGTGGTTCCGTTGCGGAATCTTAACCGGATCTCCAAGATTTCAGTGAGCCTAAGTGAGGGTCTCGAGCCTCAATGAAGGTAGCAAACCCTGTTAATTCGCTGACCTGACCCTGTTGGCTGGTGTTTCAGCCTCCGACTTTCCACCAGAATTCCCCTTCATGATCTCCGCATTCGCAAACACGTTTAAGATTCCAGAGTTACGCTCCCGGATCCTTTTCACTCTTCTTGTTGTTGTCATCGTCCGCCTTGGCGCAGTCGTGACTCTTCCGGGAGTCGATGCCAACGTTCTTCAGGACTGGTATGGACAAGTGCAGGAGCAGTCGAATGATAGTCGCGGTCTCACTGCGGTCCTGGCATTGATGAATGTTTTCAGTGGCGGCGGGCTCCAGAACTCGGCGTTATTTGCGTTGGGAATCATGCCCTACATCAGTGCGTCAATCATGACGCAGCTTCTGACGGCGGTTGTTCCGTCGCTTGGAAAGCTTTCCCGCGAAGATGGTGGTCGCCAGAAGATCAGCATGTATACCCGGATTCTGACGATTGTCCTTTGTCTGTTTCAGGGTTGGATGCTCGCGAAATCCCTGGTTACGCCGGAAGCAAACCCGTTTTTGAGAGACATCGCCAATGACTCGACGCGGGAGCTTGTTCCCGAAGGGGGGCTCTCCTTTATTATCACGACCGTGATCATCATTACGGCGGGAACAATGTTCCTCATGTGGCTTGGCGATCAGATCACAGAGCGCGGTATTGGTAATGGTGTTTCCATCATCATCACGGTGAATATCATCTACGCGCTGCCGGGTGCGCTCTTCCAGGTCTACAACACCTACGTCGCGTCTGCCGGCGACGATCCTTTGCGATCTTTCCAGTTGGTCGCTTTACTGGCTTTCCTCTTCTTTGTTGTTGCCGCAGTCATCTCGATCACGCAGGCGCAGCGCCGAATCCCGATCAACTACGCCAAGCAGGTTCGTGGTGGAAAAATGTATGGCGGTCAGTCGCAGCACATGCCGCTGAAAGTAAATTATGCCGGTGTCATGCCGATCATTTTTGCTCAGGCGATCCTCATGTTCCCTTCCCAGATCATTGGTTGGGCCTTCCCGAATGAACAGTGGGCACGGCAACTTGCGATTACCCTTGGCGGTGGCGGAAGCGGCGTCGTTTTCTATGGTCTCACCGGCCTCATGATTTTCTTCTTCAGTTATTTCTGGGTCGCAACAATGTTCCAGCCAAACCAGATTGCTGACGATCTCAAGAAGAACGGTGGATACATTCCGGGTGTCCGGCCCGGCAAGGCGACCGCAGAATTTCTCGATCGGACCATGAGTCGTCTTACTTTCGCAGGTGCGATCTTCCTGACGATTATCGCGGTTCTTCCTCCGATTCTTACCGCGCTCATGGGAGTGCCTCCACTTGCAGCTCAGTTTTTCGGGGGAACGGGTCTACTCATCATGGTGGGCGTGCTTCTTGATGTCATGCGTCAGGTGGAGACACATCTGATCCAGCGACACTACGATGGTTTCCTCAGGAAAGGTCGTATCCGTGGTCGATTTGATCGTCCGGGTGGACAGGGTGCTGCCGCGAGTGGAAGCCAGATTATCTGGTTACTTGTGCTTGCCGCTCTTCTTCTTATCGGTGGAATCGTCTACTTTCAGATTGCCGCGGGCAAGTAACGCTCCCGGCGCCCGCAGACAATGGCCAAGCGAAAATCCAGAATTCAGCTCCGACATGGGAGTGAAGCTGACGGATTGCGTGAGGCAGGTAAAATTGCTGCTTCAGTCCTCGGGAAGTGTGCTGAAATGGTTGCCCCGGGAGTTACCACCGGCGAAATTGATACGGCTGCTGGCGAGCTGATCGCCGAAGCTGGCTGCAAGAGCGCCTTTCTCGGCTACAAGGGATTCCCCGGACAGATTTGCATTTCGGTAAATGAAGAAGTTGTGCATGGCATCGGTGGAGGTCGTGTTCTGAACGAATCTGACGTGGTGAAAGTGGACGTCGGAATTGAAACTCCGGCCGGTTGGATCGGAGACAATGCGAAAACGATTCCTGTTGGTTCTATCTCAGAGGAAGCTGAAACGCTCCTCGCTGCGACTGAGGCGTCGCTTTTTGCGGCGATTGATTGTGCGCGCGAAGGCGAGCTACTCTCGAAACTTTGCGGATCGGTGGAGGCCTACGTCGCTCCACTCGGGCTAACCGTCGTGAAGCAGTTTGTTGGACACGGCGTTGGGCGCCAACTTCACGAAGAGCCCCAGGTTCCGAATTACTGGGACGAGGAAGAGATGAGAAATCGGCGTTTTAAGAATCCCCGCCTTCAGGCAGGAATGGTTCTCGCGATCGAACCCATGGTGAATGCGGGTACTGACGAAGTCCTCATTCTCGAAGACGATTGGACCGTGATCACTGCTGACCGTGCCCTCTCGGCACATTTTGAACACACTATTCTCGTTACCGATGGAGACCCTGAGATCCTGACGCCAAGAGCGCGCAGTTACGAGCCGGTGGGCCTCTGAATTACCTGATAAACAGGAGAATTAAAAAACTTTTAAAAAACGAACTAAAAATTGGATCAATCCGTTAAACACCTGTTGCGATAAGGAAAATCTGTGTTACTCATTCCGTCCTCACGCCAAAAATCGGCCTGAGGAGTCTTCGAAAGAGTGGCTGGATCGGAAAGTATCTCCCCCTCATCGAAAACTGACACAAAATTTGTCTCATGAAAGTAAGGCCATCCGTTAAAAGACTCTGCAGCGATTGTCGCGTTATCAAGCGACAAGGCGTTCTTCGCGTGATCTGTAAAAACCCGCGTCACAAGCAGCGTCAGGGATAAGTCGGGACTCTCAATTTAATTACTACACTGGTTACCTAGCAATGGCACGTCTACTTGGAGTCGAAATCCCGAACGAAAAGCGCATCGAAGCGTCTCTCCCATACATCTACGGAATTGGAAGAAAGACCGCAGCTAAAATCCTCGAAGAGGCCGGAGTTGATAAGGACATTCGCACCGGTGAGCTGAACGATGAGCAGCTCGGAAAGATCGCGGGTGCCATCACCGGAGGCAGCGTCATGATCGAGGGCGACCTTCGCCGTGAAATTCAAGGTCACCTTAAGCGGCTCACTTCAATTAACTGCTATCGCGGTTATCGTCATCGCCGCGGACTTCCGGTTCGCGGACAGCGCACTTCAACGAACGCGCGGACCCGGAAGGGGCGCAAGAAGACCGTGGGCGTGATTCGTAAGTAACTCTCAATTTAAGTAAGATCATGGCTGAAGAAGAAAAGTCTGAAGAGGTGACCGAAGAGGTTGCTGCATCTACTCCCGAGGCGCCGGCGGCTGAAGCACCGGCGGCAGAGGCCTCCGCGCAGGGCTCTGAGCCTGCTGCGGAAGCTCCCAAGGAGAAGGAAAAGCCTCGCACTGCGGAGGATATCTTCCTTGAGTTGGAAGGTGCTGAGGGTGCTGAGGCTCCCAAAGTCCTCAAAGCGAAAGCGAGTAAGAATATCCACTCTGGAGTTGTTCACGTTTCAGCTTCGTTCAATAACACAATCGTGACGGTGAGTGATCCGAAAGGGAATGTCATCGGATGGTCCAGTGCTGGCAAGATGGGTTTCCGTGGATCACGAAAAAGTACCGCTTATGCTTCACAGTTGGTTGCTCAAGACGCATGTCGTCAGGCAATGTCTCATGGCCTCAAGCAGGCCGAAGTGAAGGTGAAGGGCCCGGGTGCTGGTCGCGAATCTGCGGTCCGTGCGGTTCAAGGTCTGGGCATTGATGTCATGAAAATCGTTGATGTCACTCCTATTCCTCACAACGGATGTCGCCCTAAGAAGGCCCGTCGCGTCTAACAATATTTTCATTCAGCTTTACCAGACAAATGGCAAGATACACAGGTCCAACTGACAGAATCAGTCGCCGCTACGGGGTCGCCCTGTTCGGTCCTTCCAAGGCGCTCGAACGTCGCCCTTACCCTCCAGGCCAGCATGGTGCCCGAGGAGCACGGCGTAAACAGAGTGACTATGCTATCGCGCTTGCTGAGAAGCAGAAGCTTCGCATGCAGTATGGTCTCCTCGAGAAGCAGTTTCGCCGCTACTTCGCAGAGGCACAGCGTCGTCGCGGTATTACCGGCGACATTCTCGTCCAGCTTCTTGAAACCCGTCTCGATAATGTTGTCTACCGTCTTGGCCTTGGTAACACACGTCGTGCAGCTCGTCAGTTTGTGGGTCACGGTCACGTCAGCGTGAACGGTAAGCGTGTCGATATTCCGTCATACTGCGTGAAGCCGGGTGACGTTGTTTCGGTTGGTGCAGGAACCCGCTCACAACAGCTTGGATTGCGTGCCGTTGATCTCACTTCCGCGCGTCCTTTGATGGATTGGTTGACCTTCGATGGTGAGAAGCTCACCGGGACGATGGATCGTGTCCCTGAGGCTGATGAGATTGATACAATGGTTAACGTCCAGTTGGTGGTGGAGCTTTACTCCCGTTAATTTCCCCCCAGTATTTTTTCAGCAATGTGACATTCGGTGCTCGTATGACATCCGAATGTCACATTTTTGTTGATGGTAAGAATTGCCTTTTCGAATGATTTCCTTCTCGTTAAGATTCGCATTCTCCCACACAGCCCTCTTCCTAAAAATTCCCGATACTTGATGAATATTTCCCGATTCAAACTTCCTCTCATTTTATTCGCGACCAGCATCTTTAGTTCGATGACAGGAGTATCGCAGGACACGGTCGAGGAAAAAGCTCGATTACTCATGGAGGAGCACAAAGGTGCTCTGGTGGTTATCACGGCTAAGGGCCGACTTGAGGCTAAGACTTCGGGAGATCCACTGCCGGCCCGTGATCAACAACGCCGTACCCTCGGAGTGACCATTGGCGACGATGGTCTTGTTGTCGTTTCTAATTCCGCAATTGATGCGAGTCTTGGCCTTGAGGGGCAACAGGCGAAGTTGGAAGAGGAAGTGGTCACGATTCGAAGCGCCAAGACGGTTTTCAGCGAAATCGAGATCAGCTATGGTGATTCCACCTTGCTCAGTGGAAGGGTGGTTCGCCAGGATGTGGAAGCAGATATTGCTTTCATTATGCCGGATGCCGCTGAGGCAAAGGCCTTAAGCAAGACATTTCAAAAGGTTGATCTTGCTCAGTTTGCAGCGACGGCAGATGCGGCTGATCGGGTAGTTGGCTTGTCTCGCTCTTCCGCGGTTTACGGTTATATGCCGACACTGGTTATGGGGCGAATAACGGGAGTTTATAAGGGGGACCGCACATACTTCGTTACCGATGCAGGAACTGCTCAGGGAATTCCTGTTTTTACGATCGATGGCAAACCACTTGGTCTAACTGTTGTCCGTATTGTCGAAGGCAAGCCAACGGGTGTTCTTGGAACGCTTTCGGCGGGTTCGATTCAGGTGATGGCAAATCTTGCCCGCGAAGCGGCAAAATAGACTTCACTATTCGATTGAACGGCCGGTTGCGCTTAGCGGGCAATCCGGCCCTTTTTATGTCCGAAAGAAATGAACTATCATGAGTGAAGCCGCATACCTCAAACTGGTCGAACTGGGACGGGAGGTGCAACTGGTCGCTGATACGCAAGCTCTGCTGAGTTGGGATCAGGAGGTGTTAATGCCTTCAAAAAGTCTCGAATACCGGGGAGAGCAGATGGCTTGGTTCAGTGGCTGGATCCATGAACAAAATACAAAACCCGAAGTTGGAGAGTGGATCGAAGAAGCGGAATCACAGTGCTCTGGTGATTCTGATGAAGTCGCAAAAGCCAATCTGCGGGAATGGAAACATAGTTTTGAGAGAGAGACGAAGCTACCGCGACGGCTCGTCGAGGAGTTTGCGCTGGCTCAGGTTCATGCAAAATCCGCGTGGGCTGAAGCGAGAGCTAAGTCAGAGTTTTCGATCTTTGCGCCTCATTTGACTAAGCTTGTCTCTCTCTGCAAAGAGCAAGCCGAATGCTGGGGCTACCTCGAGACTCCTTATGATGGGCTCCTTGATAAATTTGAGCGGGGAGCTTCGACGGTGCGATTAACGGAAACGCTGGGTGATCTCAGGACATCGCTCATTCCGATTGTCGAGGAAGCGACCAGCAACGAACCATTCGACCGGAGTTGTCTGGAAGGTCAATATCCGATCGAAAAGCAGAAGGCATTCAACCATGAGGTGGCAGCGGCGATGGGTTTTGATTTTGATGCCGGTCGCATTGACACGGCGGTGCACCCATTTTGTTCAGGAATGGCTCCGCATGACACCCGTTTGACGACTCGATATGATGAGTCTGATTTTCTCAGTTCACTCTTTGGTGTTTTGCACGAAGCCGGCCACGGGCTCTATGAGCAGGGACTGACAGTGGAGCACAGGGGGCAGCCGGTAGGTAACGCTGTCTCTCTTGGTATCCACGAATCACAGTCTCGCTTGTGGGAGAACCATGTCGGAAGAAGCCGTGCTTTCTGGGATAGGTGGCTTCCGGTAGCGGCAGGGTATTTTCCTCATCTTGCTTCAGTTGACGTCGATACGATGTATCGCGCGGTTAATCAGGCGAGCTTGAGCTACATCAGAGTCGAGTCAGACGAGGTCACTTACGACCTTCACGTCCTTCTTCGATTTGAAATCGAAAAACTGATTTTTAGTGATCAGTTAAAAATCGACGAGATTCCCGAGGCCTGGAACTCTCGATTCGAATCCTACTTTGGTCTTACTGTCGAGGACGACGCAAACGGATGTCTTCAGGATATTCATTGGAGCCTGGGAATCTTTGGATACTTTCCGACTTATAGTCTCGGAAACATAAATGCCGCTCACCTTGCGTCAGAAGCTCGATCTAACAGCGTCGTGAAATCTGACATGGATGCAGGCGAATACTCGAGTCTCTTGAACTGGATGCGGAGTAAAATTCACGGGCGGGGAAGTATACTGATGCCTGATGATTTGGTTATTGAGGCAACCGGGAGACCGGCAAATCCGACAGCATTAGTTCACCATCTCCGTGACCGCTATCTGACGAAATCATGATTCGTTTTCAGACATTGGGGTTTGTAATCTTTTTCGTCAGTTGCTCTCTGCTCGATGCCGGGGAGACAGAAAAAGCAAAAGCGTTTGCAGAAGAAGCCCTTTCACGGGTTGAAAGTAAACCGAGCGTTCAAGGAGACAGCGACGCCTGGCTCTTTCTTGTTCGTGAGCTCCGCCATCTATCTACCGGATACTTCTGGGAGAAATCGTGGGAAGAAGTCGCCCTCAATGCGACAAACCCAGTGCCCTCGATGTTGGAGTTTAAAGGCCTACTTGAAGAAAAAGGAATCAAACTGGTGTTGGTCCCGGTTCCGGCAAAGGCTCGAATCTACCCCGAGAAACTCGATCGCAATTTTTCGGTGGATGATGTCGGGCTGCTTACTCCTTTTATCGAGCAGCTCCGTGCTGGGGGACTCACGGTGATCGATTTGGATCACCATTTTCGGAGCCGTCGCACCGAGGGAAATCCGACGAAGTGGTATTGTGCACAAGATGCCCACTTCTCGCCTGAGGCGATCGAGGAACTGGCCGGGCTCGTTGCTGACGCCGTTGCAGTTGAGGTGCCCGAAAATTCTTCGATGAACTTGACGGAGGAAGTCCTGTCAATTACGGGGGACCAGGTTGTGGGTAGCGAATGGGAGGGGTCAATGCCGGGTGAAAGTCTGACGATGCGCTCAGTCTTTACTGGCGGTGAACGGGGGGTTGAAGCGAATCCGCAGAGTCGCTATCTTTTGATGGGTGACAGTCATACGCTGGTATTTCATGAGGGAAGAGAGACAGGAATGCACTGTCGCGGAGGAGGTTTGCTCGATCATTTATCATACCGCTTTGGAGAAGAATTTGATCTCGTCGGGGTCAGGGGGTCCGGACTCGTCCAGGCTCGAAAACAGCTTTATTACCGGGCTACTTCAGAGCCCGGATTTTGGGATCGGAAAGAGCTCGTCATCTGGGTCTTCAGTGAGCGTGAATTCACTCAGTCTACCGACAGGATTCTAAGTATTCCGCTGGACCGGTGAGGAGACAGTGTTGGCACAAAAGTTACCATTTACTTTGGTCCGCAAGTTGCTATTCTCGGATTAGGTTAAGACGCAATTTTCCCAGCCGAATGGATATTTCCCACACTGCTCCGATCAAGCCTTTGAGTAAAAGGGCACGGATTGAGCCAGCTACGCTGGAGGATCTCCCGCGTCTTGTGGACTTGACGATGGCTTTGTTTGAGATCGAGGCAGATTTTGTTCCTGATCGCCAGAGACAGGAGCGGGGTTTGCAATCAATCCTTGAACAGCCGAGTCGTGGAAGAATTTTTGTGGTTCGTACTGACTTCGAAATTATTGGAATGGTGAATGTCCTTTTCACTCTCAGCACGGCGATGGGGGGATTTGTGATTCTGCTGGAAGACGTGATCATCCATCCCGATTTCCGACGCCAGGGCTACGGGACCGAGCTTGTGAATTACGTCGTGAATTTCGCGAAAAGAAAGGATTTCAAACGGATCACACTCCTAACGGATAAGATCAGTGCCGAGAGTCAGCGATTTTTCCAGAAATTGGATTTCCAACATTCGCACATGATTCCGATGCGATTGAATCTTTAGTCGCCTGCCTTTCGCGCTCTTCCTGAACGATGATTGATGCGCACCTCCACTTGCAGGATTGTGTCGGTGAATTGTCTTCACAAGAGTTACTGACCCAGCTCCACGATCTTGGTGTCACCGCATTGATGGTTAACGGGACGTCGCCCGAAGACTGGAATGAGATCAGCGAATTGGCAAGCTCCAGCGCAACAATCGTCCCTTCATTCGGAATTCATCCCTGGAAGGTTGAAAATGTCCCAGCTAACTGGGAGGAGCAGTTGAGTTTCCTTCTCAATAAATTTCCTGAAGCCGGAGTCGGAGAAATTGGACTCGATAAGTGGATCTCTGGATATGATCTCCCTCTGCAGAGGGATTTTTTTACGAGGCAGCTTTCAGTGGCCCGAAATCTTAGACGCCACGTGACCATTCATTGCCTACAAGCCTGGGGAAGCTTGTATGATTGCCTCAGAGAGAGTTCCTTCAGTCTGCCCTTTCTCCTTCATTCTTATAGCGGGCCGGGGGAAATGCTAAAAGACTGGGTTGATCTTGGCGCTTTCTTCTCAATTTCCCCATACTTTTTCCGCAAAGATAAGTCCCGGAAGCTTGAGGTGTTTAAGGCTATTCCTGAGCATCGCCTTCTCCTTGAGACAGACGCGCCGGATATGGCGTTCGGGGAAGGCGAGGCCCGTTACCACGGGAAGGGGATGAAAAATCACCCCGCCAACATCGAGTTGCTCTACGAGCGATATGCCGAGTGGTCAGGGAAATCGGCAGGAGAAGTCGTAAAACTGATGGAGAGAAATTTTTGCCAGTTTCGAGACACTACCTCGACGAAGCTGCCTGCGAGAGAGTGATCGCGAGAGAGTCCATCGCGTAGGGTTTCGCGAGGATGCCATCAAATCCTGATTCAGCGATCGTCTCTGCAGGGCTTTCTTCAAAATAGCCACTTGTTGCAATGACGATGACGCGGGGATCGATCTTTCTTAGTTCTGAGAGGACATCATGACCGTCAAGACCGCCCGGAAGGGTCATGTCGAGCAGGACGAGGTCGATGGGGTCCTCACCATTAAGCAACTGGAGGTAATTTTGAATCGCCTTCTCGCCGGTTTCGGCAACGATTGGACAGTGTCCCAGAAATTCGAGCATCCTGCAGGTAGCCTTCGCTACGCCCTGTTGATCTTCAACGACAAGAACCTTGAGGTTTTCGATCGCCTTGGATTTCGAAATCGTTTCAGTGATATCAGGTTTTTCGATTGGCTGAAAGATTTCGCTTCCCTCTGGAGCAGAGGGGAGAAAAACGAGGAACTCCGTTCCAACTCCCGGCTTTGAGGCTGCCCTGATTTCACCCCCATGCTTTTTGACGATGGCGCGGCAGGAAGCAAGGCCGAAGCCGTTTCCATTCGCCTTCGTCGTGAAGGTACGGTCAAAAATTCTCGGGAGAGACTCGCTTGAAATTCCGCAACCACGATCCCTCACAGAAATGATGGTATAACGGCCTTCCTTTACCGAGAACTGGTTGGGCGATTTGTTGAAATCAATATTGGCAACCATGAGATCGAGAGTCCCTCCGTTTGGCATCGCCTGGCAAGCATTGATGACCAAGTTATGCAGTACTTGGTAAATCTGATTGGGATCCCCATCAACTGGCCTGGCTCCCGGATCAATTCGCATACGGCAACGAACGCCTGATCCGGCAGTGCAGAGGTGAGAGACACGTTTCACTGAATCAATCACGCTGAAGACACACCCTCCGGATTCCTCACCCTTGGTGAAAGCGAGCATCTGGTGAGCAAGCGTTTCGGCGTCTCCCAGCGCAATAGATGCATCGGCAAGATACTCGTCGAGGGCTCCAGGTGAACGGGATGCACGCTGCGCGAGTTCAAGGTTGGTCTTGATCGATTGAAGTGCGTTTTTGAAATCGTGAGCCACTCCTCCTGCTGCCAGTGCAAGGGACTCGCTCCTTGACTCTTCAATGTGGTCGTCACCCTCAATATCAATTTCGGTGTCCTTCGAAAGGTTTGAATCAATGCTCTCTAATTTGACCGGAGAAATCGTGAGCGTGAAATGGCCGGAATTTCCTTCCCGTGACTGAGTTGGGCGAATTGTCCATTTTACAGGCAGGCGCTTTCCACCATTGCAGATGAGATTTCGCTCCATCCAGCAGTAGTTAGGAGAGGAGGCAATCAGAGGAAGTTTTTCAATGAGTCGGCTCAGGTCTTGATGGTCGTAGATCAATCCGAGTGGAGAGCCAATAAGAGAGCTGAGCTGGTAGCCACTCAGTCTTGATGTCTCCTCATTGGCGAAAACAACCTTCGGCCCAAGAGGGCTCGCAGCCCGTGCTTCGATCACGATAATACCTGACTGCTTCAATGGCGAAGCAGGCGATGCGTGATGTTTTGCCGGCGAGGCAGCAGTGGCCAGGCTCATGAGTGGGTGCAGGAACGGGTGAGTGGTGTGGAATTGAGCCAAGGCTCAACTATTTATTTACTCTACCGGCATTAGTTAAGAAAGGTTAAATTTACAGTTTTTTACGTGTGGACACAAAAAAGCCCGGAATTTCTTCCGGGCTCGTTTGAATGAATGGAACCGGGCTTCGTTTTAGGAGAATAGTTCCATAATGGGATGGCCCTCGCTGACAATCTCATTCGTCTTCGTATCATGGGTATGACCGGCAAGAAGAAACGGACGCCCTGAAGGGGCATAGACAACCTTGTTGAGGTCAAGTCCCATCGCGTGAGCGATAGTTGCGTTGAAGTCTTTCGGAGTGACCGGGTTTTCTTCCACTGACATAGCCAGCTTATCAGTCTTTCCGTAAACCTGGCCTCCGGTGATACCGCCACCTGCGAACATGGTGGAGAAACAACGCGGGTGGTGATCGCGACCGCCATTGGCGTTAATCTTCGGAGTACGACCGAATTCAGTGCCCAGAACGATGAGGGTCTTCTCGAAAAGGCCTTCCGCTTTCAAGTCTTCGATGAGAGAGGAAAGTGCCATGTCGAGGTTACCTCCGGTGCCGGGGATTGAGTTCCAGAGATCGTTGTGCATGTCCCAACCGCCAGCAGAGACTTCAACAAATCGAACTCCGGCACTGACGAGACGCTTCGCAAGCATTGCGCCCTTGCCAACACGGGAGTTGCCATAGCGACGGGACTTCTCCTGATAGCCTTCTTCCTTGGAGAGGTCGAATGTATCGAGGTCTTCGCTCTTCATGAGCTTGAGCGTCTCTTCGTAAAACTGGGTATAGGCAGACACGTCGTCGTTTTTGAACTTACGCTGAAATCCTTCATCAAACGTGTTCATCAAGTCGAGACGCTTTTCGAAGAGGTCTTCGTCGACGCCGTCGTAAGTGCGTGCGTTTTGAACGCCCTTATCAGGATCACCAATCGGAAGTGGAGCGAGACCGGGACCGAAGAATCCGGAGCCGGGGTGATTACCGCCTGCTCCGATCACAACGGAGTCAGGAAGCGTTTCATGCTTCTTTCCGAGAAGAGTCTGTGCCCATGGTCCCATGGAAGGGTGGATGATCGTGGCACGCGGCTGGTAACTGGTGTGCATCCAGTAAGAACCGCCGCGGTGATCTCCCGTCTGCTGTGTCATCGAGCGAACGACCGCAATATCATTAAAACCCTTGGCTAGCTTCGGCATGAACTCGGCGATCTCGACTCCGGCGACACCGGTAGAAATCCCTTTAGTCTTCCCGCCGGTTTCAGTGCCGGGCTTGGGATCAAAGGTATCCATGTGAGTCATGCCGCCTGCCATGTAGAAGAAAATACAGTGCTCAGCTTTGCCACCTCCAGCAGCGAGGACTTTGGTGGAGGCACCTGCTATCGGAAGAATACTGACCCCGAGAGCAGTCTTCGCCGTGCGGGCGACGAACTGGCGTCGGCTCAGTTGATCAAGGTTTCGAAGTTGGTCTTTCATAGGATTCGGTTGTTTAAATTTAGATTTGGCGTGGGAAAAAGTAATGCTTTTGATTATTGAACGAAGAGGAATTCGCGGGTGTTCACGAGAGCCCAGATGACATTGCCAATCGCATCAGCTTCGACTTCGAGCTTCTGTTGTTCGCTCATGTCCCGGTTCGTGCGGGCACGCATGCCTGACTGAGCTTTCGACTTCTCGTCTGATGAGGGATAGCGGGTCAGGACGCTAAGGAAGATCTTATCGATGTTGTCCCGCTTTGACCCACGGCCCATCGCAATTTCTTTGATGAGATAGGCGTCAGGGCTGGTCAGGACCTTATTCGTGATCGTGCCGTTGAGGAGCGCCATGACCTGGGGAGAAGAACCGTCGGTGAACTGGTTCTCAATAAGCTGCTTGTCGGATTGGCCGAACATGCGGAGAAAATGACCGTCAGGCATTGGCTGGCGAAGCTCCGAAGCGCGGAACATTTCAACTCCGTCGATATAGTCATCACGGGAGACGTACTGACCATTGTAGTTGGTGAGCTTACCAATGTCTCTCCAGGCATCTTTGAATGCCATGACCTCTTCGGCCGTTTTAAGCTGAGTTGTGTCAGTGTTCATCCACTCGCGATACTGCTGCCATCCAGAGCGGGTTACTGCCTCGGGATCAGCTGTGGTCAAGGCGACGAGCGAGTCCCAGATCTGTTCAGCGGTCATCCGACGAAGAATAGGACCCGGGAAGTGGAACGTGCCTTTGTCTACCTGAGTCAGTGTCGGAGAGAGTGTCTCGGCTTCACGCTGATAGGCCTGAGTGTTGTAAAGCACGCGGAAAAAGTCTTTCACACTGAAGTCGAGATCTTTCATCATCTCTTCGAGGAACATGAGAAGCTCATAGTTCTGTGCCTGGCCGTCGAGGTGACCCGGAATGTTGTAAACCGGCTCGATCTGGGCAAGACCGAAAGCCATTTTCCAGAATCGGTTGACTGCGTTGACCGTGAAGCGCGGATTGCTGGGGGATGAAACCCAGTTCGCAAAAGCCTGACGAGGGGACTCATGGTTGTCGAGATTCACGACATCACCAAAGTAAGCGGAAGGTTTCACCTTCATATTTGGTTCACCATCGTCATACTTGTAGTCATGAGGAAGTGAGACGGCGTTCGAGCCGTCATCGTGAACTGCAATGCGGCGCGTTCCCAACCACTGCTGAAGATTGTTATCGATTGTTTCGTTTTCACGAAGCTTGCCGGCGTCTTTCAGAAGCTTACTCATGCGGGCGACTTCGGCGCGGGTATCACCACCAGCCATCATCATCGACTCACCCATCGCCTCGTTGCCGCGAACGCGGGTTTCAGTCTCTCCCATGAACGATGCCATCTTGTAGAAGTCCATCTGGTAAACTTCTTCAAAAGGGTGGTCGTGGCACTGGGCACATGTGATTTCAGTTCCCATGAAGACCGTAAAAGTGTTGGAGAGGTTGCAAAGGCGCATCCCCGAGTCGGCAAGAAGGTAACCTGAGGCAGGCTCTTCCCAGAGCTGACCGTTCGCGGTAAGGAGCTCGGAAACCAATTCGTCATAGGGCTTGTCCTCACGAATGCTAGCCTTCATGTACTCCATGTAGGGATCGGCCCGCAGATCACCATTGCCCATCATGACGACACCGTCCCGAATTCGGAAGAGGTCGGAGTAGTAGTTATACATCCTCATCGCGTATGCCGGGGAATCGAGTAACTCATTGATGAGATCTGCACGCTTGGTGGCTGATCGCTCATTCAAAAACTTCTCCGCTTCGTCAAAAGTGGGGATGCGCCCTGCGATATCGAGGTAGACGCGGCGAAGGAACTGATTGTCGTTCGTCATCTCGTTCGGAACGCACATTTGCATCTCACGCTCGATTTCTTCTTTACGCTTTGCCTTTTCCTCATTGGAGAGATCGGTCTTGCCAGGAAGGGCAGCGAGCTCTTCGCGCAGGCCGTAATAGGACTCCTTTAGCTTGTTGAGGACCAGTTTGTCGATTTCACCAGCAAGAGCAGCTGGATCAGTGGGAAGGTTTGCTTTAACGAAAAGGCGATCCTCTTCGCTAAGTTTGGCGATGGGGTAATTGACAATGGAATCATCTGCCATTTTGAGCTTCACCATCGCTGATGAACCAGCTCCTTCGGTTCCGACAAACTCTGCGTCGAGCGTTTTGCCATCAGCGGATGTCCAGGTTCTTGACTGGGCTAGGGCGACCGAAGTGGAGATAGTAAATCCTGCAAACAGCAGGAACAGTCGATAGAGAGATAAGCGGGTCTTCATAGGGAATTCGATTGATGGAAAATGATCTTAAAAGTGAATATCGGATTATACTAAGTTTGTGACAGTAATTCGATCCAAAAAGTGGCTTTATCGGGTCTAGTTTGAGAGTGCTTGAATGGCCGGGGTTGGGATGGCCTCGTTAAAAAAATGGAACTCATCGATCCAGCCATCAATCCCTTGCGAGGCGTCACCTCCGAGCTTCAGGCTGCCAGCCCGACCTCCGCCGACGCTACCTGGTTGGAAATCGCGAATCGTCTCAGGGAGGCCATCCACGAAAAGATGAACGTGAGAGGCAATGTCCGCCTCTTCTCCGCCGATAAAGCGATAGGCAATGTGATGCCAGTTACCGTCGGCAAGATCGGTGCTGCCGACGACAAATCCGTCATTGAATTCGATTCGCAATGCCCCGCTGGCTCCGCGGCTCGAAGTTTGATCACAGGAGACTTTCCATCCGATACCGTCCCGCCCGTACTCCAGAACCTCATTCCTGGAACGATTGCCGAGTTTAGGCGGAATCTTCATCCAGAAACTGACTGTGTGACTGTCTTCGAGTCGAAATTCTTTCGAAAGAGGGATCACCAGCTCGCTTCCCGGTTGAAAAACGAGACCTCCACCAATGACTCCGGCAGCGCGACGGGGTGAATTATCCAATTCTCCCTGTGCGACCATCGGGACATCGAAATTTTTCGTTGTCCCGGTATCTTCAATCACGGCTCCAACAGATTCGTCGAATGAATAACGCAGCAAGGGTGCGGGCGCTCCAAGCGATCCAATTTGGAGAACGAACTGATCGCCTGCGTAGGGCACCGGGGAGAGTTCACTTCGGGTGCGGTCATCGGCTCTCAGAGCAAGTCCCTCTCTCACCAGGACCGTTACCGAATTTCCACTTGTACGGCTCGCTTCGACAGCGCCTTCCATGACGTGCAGTTCAGAATTTCCCTCCGCGTCGACCTCGATCCCAAAGCGGGTTCCAATATCAACCGCGTTCAGGCGTGGCGTGTTGACGGTGAAGCCCGAAGCGGGAGGCGGAACATCCGCGGTGAGCTTTCCTTTATTCAGGAAGACCCGATTTGAAGATTCAATACTCAGAGCAGCCGGGCCTTCAACGGTTGCGGTAGCCCCGGAGTTGAACGCGATCATTGCCTCTCCGGATTGAATTTCAATGAGACCACTTGTGAGCCAACCGTCCCTGCGAGCTACCCTTGCGGTCTCTTCAGACCAGACGAGCTCGTCGCTCAATTCCACCCGCGCCACAAATTCGGGACCGGCGATACGATTTTGAGTAATTCGCTGCCCAAAGGGGTGCTCAGAAAATATGATCTCCTGAAGACCAAACATCAGGGCAATCGAAGCGGCAGCAGAAATGAGACCGGCTTTGAGAAGGTCCGGCCACCGAAGCGGGTTGATCTCCTCTCTCTCTTCCACAATTTCAGTCAGCACCGATTTAGCAAACTTACGTCCTTCGTCGGCTCCTTCGGATCGGAGCCGGGCCATGACAGCGGATTCGAAGGAATCAGCCATCTCCGATCCTGCCTCCGGGATGAGATAGAGAAGGGCTGAATCAAGCTGCACTTGATGCAGAAAGCACTCACGAAGATCAGCGTCCCTGCGCAGGGCATCCTCGACTCGAGCACGGTCGCGCTCATCGAGCTCGTTCGCGAGGTAGGCTTCAAGAAATTCGGCGTTCACAATTCAGGCGAGTTCAGGGGAGGATTCGAGTTTTTGCTCAATGCACTTGCGCAAGGCGGTGCGGACGCGGCAAAGGGTGGTGCGAACCCACGCTTCGCTTTGATTGAACGCACGTGACATCTCACGGGATGTCTCAGACAATTTATATTTGTGCTCAAGAAGCTGCTTCTGCTGGTCGGGAAGCCTTTCGAGGCATTCTTCCAAATATATCACAGCGGGTGATTCCGGTGCCCACTGTATCTTGGAGGACTGTTCAACGAGGAAATGTTCGAGAAATTTTTCCTTATTCTGAGTGATGCGCTGGTAGCGAAGTGTTTCCTTGCGAACGAGATTGAAGCCGATTGCACGGAGCCACTTCCCAAAGTCGGTTCCGGCTTCAAAGTCTTCGATATGACGATGGGCAAACACGAATGTCTCGTGGGCGATTTCGTCGATGAGATGAGGCACCGGCAACTTCATCGCGATAAAGGCACGAAGCCTCGAGCTGTGAAGGCTCAAGAGCTCTTCAAAAGCGCTGAGATCACCATTCTGCACGCGGAGAACGAGATCAGTCTCTGTTTCGGGTTTCGACACTGGTTAGGTATATCCCGGAAGCAGGCTGTTGTGACAGGATCTTTTAACCAAATTGTCTCTCAGTTCGTGAGGAATTGGACACCACCGAGACCTTTCCAAATTAGAATGAGGACCCAATGGCAGAGAACGGGTGTCCAAAGAGAGCGGGTCCATTTTCGCATCAGGCAGAAGGCGATACCAAAGAGCGTGACGAACAACAGAAATCGAATGTCGATCATGTAGGGCATCGCTTCAGGAATAAAAACCGCAGCGGCGAACGGGTGCCAGATAACGAAGAGAATAGTGGAAAGGGTGATCGAGAGTTTTGTTTGGGTGGCGTTCAGGAAGCCACGGAAGATGACTTCCTCAAACAAGGCCGGAAAGAAAAAGGCGACCAGCCCAATTTTTAGCATCTGACGGGGCGCGGGAATGTTGTTCAGATCTGCAAAATCAGGAAGAATGAGCCAGGCCATGGCGGTCAGGCAAAGCGTTGCGATGAGAGAGATGATTAGTTTTCTCAGAGGCGGAAGTGACCTCAGATCCAGCCCGACTTGGCGGGACACTGAGATTAATCTGAATTTGAGACTTTTTGCTGAATCCATCCCGGAAATTGATTTTGATACAGGAGTCTACCCTGTTGGATCAACGAACAAACCCTCTTCAATTTGACTAACCACGCGGTACGATTCCGACGAAATTGCGCACCTTCTTAAAAGGCTCGACGTGGATCGGCTCGGCTCGATCCCCGCGATTGAGATAAAATCCGCTAGAGGTTCCTCCATCGAGATTGAGAGCCCGGTGGATTTTTCGGGAAGGTGAAAATGCAGGTGAGGCAAGGACCTCACCCAGTTCAGCCAGTGTGAAGGAATCGCTCAGACCAATGGCGAACCATTTTCCTCCATCATGAGCAATGAATGTACGGCGACGAGAGCTCTCAGGAGAAAGTCCCCGGACCGTCGTTCCCTGATCGACCAGAAACGGACCCGCCTGAATAAGATCAGTCGGCTTATAAGTGGAACTGCTGTACTCCGATCGCCTGAGTAAATACGGATTTCGGTTTCCACTGGAAAGAAGAACGCCGCTGAGGAGACCGCCGGAGCCGAACTTGCCCGTTTCACTTCCCGATGAAATCATGAGGCCGGAAGGAGCATCGTCTTTCAGAAAGAATCCGCCGTTCACCCCGGCAAGGCACCCGTTCTTTTTCAGTGCGGTGACCAAATCGGGGAAAATGGGAGAATCGCCTCCACCGTTATCAACTACCCGAAAAGTGTGAGTTTCCTTGTTGAACCAGACCAAATCGAGTCGTTTCGCCGCGAAAAAGCTACTGTCACCCTCACGGGACACCGTCTTCCGTTCATAGATCAGCGGAGAATCCGGGTCCGCTGCCGGAGAATTGTTGGTCACTTTCCACTGCGCGAGCCCCGCCGAGGGAATGGAAAAAAGCAGGGCGGCGGCGAAAAATTTCATTCAGGGCTGGAATCACTTGGTGGCAATCGCCATCAGGGTTTGAAAGTGGGGCGGATCCGCCTCCCGATCAACCACTGAGATATCAATTTCTCGGAATCCTTCGGCGGTGAGAAAGCGGGAAATCTCGAGCTCAGAGAAACCGAGCCAGGTATCGGCGTAGAGTTCGCGTGCTTCTTCAAACTGATGTTTGAGAAGGTCGAGAATCACAATTTTTCCTCCGGGTTTCAAGATGCGGTGAGCGGCCGCGATCGCTTCGGCCGGCTTCTCGGCATGGTGCAGGGCCTGACTGAAAAACGCGAGATCGACTGTGTTGTCGTCGATGGGAGGGTTCTCGATCTCACCATGCCGGTACTCGAGGTTCGTGTAGCCGTTTTCTTTTGCGACCCCGGTGCCGAACTCGACCATTTTTTCCGAGCTGTCGACTGCGATGACTCGCTCGGCACGACGGGCAAGGAGTTGGGAGAAGGTTCCCTCACCAGCCCCGAGATCGGCGATCACCATCGGCGGCATGAGTTTGAGCAAGGTTTCTGCGAGCGCTTTCCAGGAGCGTCCCGGTAGGTAGGTTTTTCCGAACTTCCCCGCAAGCGCGTCAAAATAAGCGCGGGCTTTGTCACGGCGCTTTCCGATCGCAAGGGCAAGCGCTGCTTCATCGTCCGGCTTTTCCTCCACATCACTCAGGGCGAGATCGAGCGTTTGTTGGAGGCGGGGATCAATATCTCCGTCTTCGTTGCCGAAGGCATAGATGATATGCTTACCCGAGCGACGGTCGGAAACGAGCTTTGCCTGTCGTAGCTGCGAAAGATGGGTCGAAATGCGCGATTGTCCCATCCCGAGAATCTCCTGAAGCTCGACGACTGAGAGATCCTCGAGGCGTAGCAAATTGAGGATTCTGACGCGGGTGGAATCCGCGATTAATCGGAGCGTTTTCAGCGTTGACGACATAAGAAAGGGATTTATTCTATCAACCTATCAAGATTTGTAAATACGACATGGCAAACTCATTCATTTTCTCATCCGAGTCCGTTACCGAAGGTCACCCTGACAAGACGTGCGACACGATCTCCGATTCCGTTCTCGACGCCTGCCTCGCGCAGGATCCGGCAAGCCGCGTGGCTTGTGAAACGATGGTAAAAGATAACGCTGTCATTCTGGGCGGTGAAATCACTACCGCAGCGGATTTCGATTATGAGAAGCTGGTCAAGCAGACGCTCACCGACATCAACTACGACAGCGAGTATGCGAACGGCACTGATTACAGCTACACCTGTAAGTTCGACGCGCAGAACTTTTTCTTCATGAACCTCCTCGGCCAGCAGAGCCCGGATATCGCTCAGGGAGTCGATGCCGCTGCTGCTGATGATAAGGAGACCGAAGAGCAGGGTGCCGGCGATCAGGGCATCATGTTCGGTTACGCTTGTAACGAGACGCCTGAGCTCATGCCAGTGCCAATCGCCTACAGCCACCGCCTCGGTGAAAACATCACGAACCTCCGCAAGGACCGCAGCCAGACTTGGCTCCGTCCTGATTCCAAGACGCAGGTTTCCGTCGAATACGTTGATGGCAAGCCGAACCGCATTACTGCAGTGGTTGTCTCCACGATGCACGCCGCTGAGATCACGACGGCTGAGATCCGCGAGATCCTCAAGAAAGAGCTCATCGAGAAGACGCTTCCGACCGACCTTCTCACCGACGATACTGCCTATCACATCAACCCGACCGGTCTCTTTATCATCGGTGGGCCTGAAGGTGACTGCGGATTGACCGGACGTAAAATTATCGTCGACACTTATGGCGGCATGGGCCGTCACGGTGGCGGTGCTTTCTCCGGAAAAGATCCAAGTAAGGTGGACCGCTCTGCTGCTTACATGTGCCGCTACGTCGCGAAGAACGTCGTTGCCGCCGGACTCGCTGACCGTTGCGAACTCCAGCTCGCCTACGCGATTGGTTTCCCCGATCCGGTTTCCGTTCACGTCGACACCTTCGGTACAAACCACGTCGACGACGCGAAGATCGTTTCTGCAGTGCAGGACGTTTTCTCCTTCAAGCCGGCTGACTTCATCCGCGATCTTGACCTCCTCCGCCCGATCTATCGTAAGTCGACAAACTACGGGCACTTCGGCCGCGAAGATGACCTCGATTCACTGACCTGGGAAAAAACCGATAAAGTTGACGACCTCAAGAGCGCTTGTTCGTAAACACCGAAACGAATCAATCTACATCACGAATTTAAACTAGAGAAAACATGAGCGTAATAACAGCGATCACAGAAGACTACAAAGTCGCCGACATGAGTCTGGCCGACTTCGGACGGAAAGAAATTGAAGTAGCCCAGGAAGAAATGCCTGGTCTCATGCAAACACGTGCCAAGTATGCGGCCGATAAACCACTCGACGGCGTTCGTGTCATGGGGTCACTCCACATGACGATTCAGACGGCGGTTCTCATCGAGACCCTCGTCGATCTCGGAGCCGACGTTCGTTGGTGCTCCTGCAACATCTTCTCGACTCAGGATCACGCCGCTGCTGCCATCGCTGCTGCCGGCGTTCCTGTTTTTGCCTGGAAGGGCGAGACTCTCGAAGAATACTGGGACTGCACCGAGGCAGCTCTGACCTGGCCGGACGGAAAGGGACCGCAGATGATCGTCGACGACGGCGGTGATGCGACCCTTCTCATCCACAAAGGTGCTGAGCTCGAAGAGGGCGACACTTCTTTCATCGACTCCGAAAGCGAGAGCGAAGAGGAAGAGGTCATCAAGAATCTCCTTCGCCGCATCAACGGACAGGACCCGATCAAGTTCTCCAACTACATGAAGGAGTGGAAAGGTGTTTCCGAGGAGACCACCACCGGTGTCCACCGTCTTTACCAGATGGCTGAAGCTGAAAAGCTCCGCGTCCCTGCAATCAACGTGAATGATTCCGTGACCAAGTCCAAGTTCGACAACCTCTACGGTTGCCGTGAATCACTCGTCGACGGCATCAAGCGTGCTACTGACGTGATGATCGCCGGTAAGGTCGCTGTTGTCTGTGGATACGGTGATGTTGGTAAAGGCTGTGCCCAGACCCTCCGCGGATTTGGTGCTCAGGTCGTCGTCACTGAGATTGACCCGATCTGTGCGCTTCAGGCTGCAATGGAAGGATACCGCGTTCTCCCTGTCGAAGACACCCTCGGCTGGGCTGACATCTACGTCACCACGACCGGTAACAAAGACATCATTCGTCTTGAGCACATGCTTAACATGAAGGATCAGGCCATCGTTTGTAACATCGGTCACTTCGACAATGAGATTCAGGTCGCCAAGCTCAACACCGCTGACGGCGTCACGAAAGAGAACATCAAGCCACAGGTCGATCGCTACACCGTTCCCGGTGGTAACCAGATCTTCATGCTTGCGGAAGGCCGCCTCAGCAACCTCGGTTGCGCGACCGGTCACCCAAGCTTCGTGATGTCCTGCTCATTCACGAACCAGACGCTCGCACAGCTTGATCTCTGGAAGAACAAGGACGTCTACGCCCCCGGTGTTTACGTTCTGCCGAAGCACCTCGACGAAGAGGTCGCCCGTCTCCACCTTGAGAAAATTGGCGCGAAGCTCACCACCCTGACAAAAGACCAGGCTGACTACATCAGCGTGCCTCAGGAAGGCCCTTATAAGCCAGAGCTTTACCGCTATTAGCGGAAGTAAATTCCAATCTTTAAGCCGGCGGGAATCCCGCCGGCTTTTTGATGTACCGTCTTCTTGAAGGGAAACATTCATCAGCGGTCAAGATTGATTGTAGTAACGAGTTAATCATTTGGTTGACTGTCTAAACGACGGTTGGAAGGTGAATTGCGCCAAATGAATTGTAGAATTGAAAGTTAAGTAATGAGATTTCACGTCGATCGCTACCTGAAGGACATGTGCCTTCGTGCCCGCCAAAATTGGCGTCTTAAGCAAGCTCAGCGTTCTTCGCCGGAGGCAGCGGCGGCATATTCTGAAGTTCATTCTTATTTAGAGGAGCGCTCTCACACTTTGGATGTTGTGACGAAAAAAAATATCCTTTATGTGCCGATTCAGAAAAATGCGACGTCACTGATTCGTAGAAGCCTGAGTGAACTCGGGGATATGAGAAGCTATTCGATTTATGGCAATCGAGTCGCGAAATATGGAAACCCGGCAACCTTCGATGAAGTACCGATCGAAGATTTTTATCGTGTCTTGACCTCACCGGATGCGTTCCGGTTTACTCTTACTCGGAATCCATACGATCGACTTGTCTCGGCCTGGGCTAGCAAGTTCGATGGTGTTCCTCTTGTGCCCTCAAAGCGATTCTCAAGAGGGAATCCCTCCATTGATACCTATCTTAAATGGAGACAAGCCAGCGATTCTTCTCTTCCGGAGGGAGCAGGTCAGTCTCTTTCGTTCGAACAGTTTGCCGATTACGCGATGGCGGTGTGCGAGCAGTGGGAGGATCCGCATATTCAGACTCAATCCAGCATGATCGATGTGCCCTTATTGGAGCTGAATTTTATTGGAAAATTTGAGTCCCTCAATCAAGACATCACTCGGCTCCTTGATTTCAGTAATGCATCCGACGAACTTCGAGATCGAGTCCTTGTTCCTGTAAATCCAACGGCACCTAAAGACCTGACGGACTATTATAAAAACGGACTCACGGAAAAGGTTTATCAAGCCTACGAACAAGACTTTGATCGGTTTCAATACAGTAGTGATCTGGGTCAGCTGGCATAACCTATACGGATACTAGAATTCCGAGCCGTTTTTGGCTCAATCCTGTAGACTTAAGAGCCGTCCCGCGAGAGTGGGGCGGCTTTTTTGTGTTTTGGGGGTAGGGCAGGGAAGGACTCGGGAAGATGAGACGCTGAAAAGAGATTCAGTACTTGCCGCGTTTGGATCAAGATTGGCGTCCGGCTAACTCACTGTTTCTCTTGGTGAACTTTCACCTGGAATTAGTCCACGATGCACAGGAGTTCGGGTGACTGAATGAAAAGACAAGATTCCTCCACCTCTGTTTCTTCCTCCCACTCATTGAACGGAAATCAGCTCGATTTTCTTACGATCGAGGTTCAACAAGGTGACCAACCGGGGAGACTCATTTGATATTCGGTCCTCCTTGCTTTAACGAGCAGACTCAATGGCAATGGACAAATTCAAGGTCAAAAACATCTTCTGGGACGTGGACGGGGTCCTCGCGGATCTGAACTACGCGTACTACCACTTCCTGACCGGACACCCCAACTACCGGGATCGCTATCGGGATTTAAAATGGGAGCAGCTCCCCGAGGTCCTGCCCATTGTCCCGGAGTATGGCGCGCTGGAATTGAAAACCCACCCGGAGCGCGGTGCTGAGATGGATCGCGACTTCTGTGCGGATCAGGACTATTTCAGGAATCGACCGCTCTACCCCAAGGTCATCGAAGTGCTGAAAGAGCTCGACGATCTGGGTTACCGCCAGTTCACGATGTCGGCGACTTTTGATGTCGAAGCCAAGATGGCCTACCTGAACGACATCCTCGCTCCCGTGAGTGACTTTCTCACGATCGAGTGTGTGCAACATGGCGAGTTCATGCACGACACCGC
>JARGOD010000058.1:28962-32150 GCA_029210205.1 Verrucomicrobiales bacterium
AGCTGCCTGCTGAAGGACCGCCTCACTTACTCACCGGCTGGAGCTCGCTCAGCGTGACCTGCTTTTGAATCCGGGTCTGATTCTCCAGATCCTGGATGCGCATCTCAAGGGATGTCACGGCCCCATTCCAATCGATCTGGACGACGCCGAAGTTTACCTGGTGATAAGTTTGCTCGACCTCCCGATATTGGTTTTGAGTTGGCGTTCCTCGTCCGTGAGGCTGGTTCAAACTGCTCGAAGTGAGGTCATAGAGTGGATAGGGTACATTCTCCCGCTGAACGGACAGGTCCGACCAGTGCCGATCGCCACTGAGAAACACTACGCCCGCCGCCCTGGTCTTCTCGATCAACCTGATCATGCGCCGGCGTTCGGCCGGCAGGTTTGACCAGGTTTCCTGCCCGGCGGCCTCGGCGATAAACTGAATGCTTGAGACGATGACTCGAAGCTCGGCCGGTTGCTTCAGCTGGTTTTCCAGCCACTGCCACTGCGCCTCGCCCAGCATGGGAACTGCAGGATCCTCGTTCGGATAGTAGGAGCCGCCCGTGCGACGCTCCCCCTTCTTGAGCGGCCCGCGAAAATAGCGCGTGTCCAGGAGGATAATCTGCACGCGCTGGCCGTTGGGCCCGAGGATGTGGGAATCGTAGACTCCCGGGCGCCGGCGCCGCGGCGAGCTCAAAGGATCGCCCCAGAAATTGGAAAAGATATTCTGAGACTCACGCTTCTTTGCATAGTCCTCGCCTGCATCATTGCGGCCGAAATCATGGTCATCCCAGGTCGCGAGAATGGGAGAGGTAGCGCGGAGAAGGGAAAAGCCGGGATCCGCGTTGAGCTTGGCGTACTTGTCGCGCATCACGTCCATGTCCTCAGTGTCGGCGTAGATGTTGTCTCCAATCATGAGAAACACTTCCGGACGATCCTGCACGATTGTTTGGAAGATCGGCATCGCTTCGGTCTGCTTGACGCAGGATCCGAAATGAATCCGAGTCAACGGTTCCTCACCACTTGCGACTTGGGTCATGGCGAGCGCAAGCAGGGCGGTGGTCATCCATTGCGGTTTCATCATTCTGTTCAGTTTTGGTGCTTGATAGAGTTTTTCATTTTGCGATTTATCAAACCCCGCGCCTGGCGCCAAAACTTGATACAATTGCCGGGGTTATTCTGGCCATTCGGAAAGCTTAATCTCATATTTCTCCGCCCCATATCCATTGAGCCTTCGAAATAGGTTCCGTTCACATCGAATGCACCGTCGCGTCCCCGGTATTCACGAGAAACGAGGCCCGCACCGTAGTCTTGCCTCCCGGCTTCAGGACATCATCCACGACCTTGTACTGGCTGATCCAGCGTTCGGGGGTGAGGTCGCAAAGGATGTAGCCCCGCTCCGCGTTGTAGAACTTCGTCCCGGGGTTATTGGAAAGGTAGAGGTCATGGTGCGATCGCTTCGCCTCTCCATTCCCTCCGCTACTCAAGGAGGTCGCAACAAATTCGGTGGCAATAGGGCGCCCTTCCGGCTGGAGGTCGTCAACGCGAAGTTCGTTGACCCAGTTGCTGTGAATGTCGCCGGTCAGGACAATCGGATTGGAGATATGGCGTTCTTGAAGAAAGCGCATCAAGGCCATTTTCTCCGCCGCATAGCCGGGCCACTGGTCCATCGAGTAAATGGCTTCGTCATTTTCCTTCGTCTGTCGATTGGCCATGCCCATCATGACCTGCTGCGTGAGGACGTTCCATTGTGACGGCGATTGGATCAGCGACCGTTGCAGCCATCCTCGCTGACGATGACCGAGCATGGTGTTTTCCAGACTCAAGGCTGCGTCATTGAGCGGCTTGTTACGATCCCCGTTGGGTTGATCGGTTCGGTATTGGCGCGTGTCGAGGATGTGAAAATCAGCGAGGCGACCGAAACGCGCCCCTCGGTAGAGCTTCATGTCCGGCCCCACGGGGCAGGCGGAGGCACGCAGCGGCATCATTTCGTAGTAGGCCTGGTAGGCCGCCGCTCTCCGCTTCAGATAGGCGACTTTGTCGATCCCGGTCTCTTCCGAGATATCGCCCGCACAATTGTTGTCGAATTCATGATCATCCCAAGTCAGCCACCACGGGCAGTGGGCGTGCATCTGCTGGAGCAAAGGATCGGTGCGGTACTGATTGTAGCGACTCCGGTATTGCTCAAGGTTTTCGATTTCTGGCCCTAAGTGGGTTCGAACCCGGTCGGGCTTGCCGGCATACTCGTAGATGTAATCCCCGAGGTGAAACACCAGATCCGGATCGTCGGCCATCATCTGCTCGTAAGCAGTGTAGAGCCCCTGTTCGAAGTTCTGGCACGACGTCACGGCGAAGCGCAGCTTTTCCGACAACACATGATTCTCCGGCATCGTCCGGGTGCGCCCGACGGGACTAGCATAATCACCCACCCGAAAGCGATACGAGTACCAGCGGTCAGGCTCGAGTCCGTGCGTTTCGACATGGATCGTATGTCCCAGATGCGGGGTGGCGAGAGCGGTGCCGGACAGCACGACATCCTGCATGCCTTCGTCATGGGCCACTTCCCAGGTGACTTCGGTAAAAGCATCAATGGGCATACCGCCATTCACCTCCAATGGTTCCGGAGCGAGCTTTGTCCAAAGAACCATGCCTTCGTGATCGGGATCACCTGAAGCGACGCCCAGTGAGAACGGGTTACCGGAGAACGTTGTGGTTTTGCTTCCCTTACCTTCTGCACTTAACCCAATCCACGGAACTGCAGAGAGGCCGGCAAGATACGAAGTGAAGAGGCGGCGGCTGATGCCCCCCTCATGACGGGCGAATTGATCGAGGCGGTTGAAGTCCATGGGAATAGGAATGCAAAAGCCTAGCGAGGACTCGTCCTTTCGGTCAATGGGGACCCCCTACGCGGATGCGGTGAGGAAAGGAAGAAGCGCTTGTCTTCTTCCTCCGCCGCCAAAATGATCAAGGTCACTCCGAAGGCTGCACGTCGACGACTAAGGTCATTGAATCGCTGGATCCAGATCCGTTCTCGACCCTGACTTTGAAGACATTGACGCCCACCTCGTCACGCCCTGGAGTGCCGCCCAAGTTGCCATCGAGATTCACCGTCAACCATGCCGGACCAGTCACTTTAGAGAAAATCAATCCACTGCCGCTGGCGGTCCCGGCCAGAGTGCTCTCGAAGGCGCTGCCCTCTTTCGCCCGCG